>NZ_JARZAH010000017.1:0-152341 GCF_029892145.1 Kitasatospora sp. GP30 | reverse complement strand
CGCCTCCCGGAACACCGGCTCCGACCCGTACAACTCCCCACCCATACCCACCCACTGCGCACCCTGCCCCGGAAACACAAACACCGACCGACCCAGCGGGCGGGCGATCCCGGTGACCAGACCCGGCGCCGTGCCGCCCTCAGCCAGGGCGTCCAGGGCCGCGGCGGTACCCACCACCACGGCCCGGTGCTCGAACACGGTGCGGGCAGCCAGAGCGCCCCCGACCGCCGCCGGGCTCACCTCGGGCTGCACGGCGGTGAAGGCGCGCAACCGGCGCGCCTGCTCCCGCAACGCCACCTCGGACCTGGCCGACAGCGGCCAGAGGACCTGGTCGTCCGCGCGGCCCCGGGGATAAGGTGCGGCGGAGTCGGCCTCGGCGGGACGTTCGAGGATGCTCTGCTCGATGATGACGTGGGCGTTGGTGCCGCTGATGCCGAAGGCGGAGACGGCGGCCCGCCGTGGCCGCCCGGTCCCGGGCCAGGCGACCGGTTCGGTGAGCAGGCGGACCGCGCCGGAGGCCCAGTCGACGTGCGGGGTGGGCGCGTCCACGTGGAGGGTCCGCGGCAGTTCACCGTGCCGCATCGCCATGACCATCTTGATCAGGCCGGCCGCGCCGGCCGCCGCCTGGGTGTGGCCGATGTTCGACTTCACCGACCCCAGCCACAACGGCTCATCCCGCCCCTGACCGTAGGTCGCCAGGAGTGCCTGAGCCTCGATCGGATCGCCGAGCGTGGTGCCGGTGCCGTGGGCTTCCACCGCGTCCACCTCGGACGGCTCCAACCCGGCATTGGCGAGGGCCTGACGGATCACCCGCTCCTGGGAGGGGCCGTTGGGCGCGGTCAGGCCGTTGGAGGCGCCGTCCTGGTTGGTGGCAGAGCCTCGGACGACCGCCAGCACCTCGTGGCCGTTGCGGCGGGCGTCGGACAGGCGTTCCAGCAGCAGCAGGCCGGCGCCCTCGGCCCAGCCCGCCCCGTCGGCCGCGGCGGCGAAGGACTTGCTGCGGCCGTCGGGCGCGCTCGCCCCCTGCCGGGACATCTCGGTGAACAGCGTGGGTGCCGCGTTGACGGTGACGCCGCCGACCAGGGCCAAGGAGCATTCTCCCGAGCGCAGCGCCTGAGCGGCCAGGTGCAGGGCCACCAGGGACGACGAGCAGCCGGTGTCCAGGGACAGCGCCGGGCCGAGCAGGCCCAGCTGGTACGCCAGCCGGCCGGACCCCACGCTCGACGCGGTGCCGGTGACCTGGTAGCCCTCCAGGTCGTCGGGGACCGGCCCGGCGGCGTAGCCGGTGGACCACATGCCGGTGAACACGCCGGTGGGTGTGCCCTCCAGCGTGGTCGGGTCGATACCGGCGTACTCGATGGTCTCCCACGCGGTCTCCAGCAGGATGCGCTGCTGCGGGTCCATGGCAAGCGCCTCGCGGGGCGATATCCCGAAGAACGCCGCGTCGAAGTCGCCGGCGGCGTCGAGGAAGCCGCCCTGGGACGTGCTCGACGTGCGGGGGCGGCTTCCCGTCGGGTCGTACAGGCGGTCGATGTCCCATCCTCGGTCGGCCGGGAAGTCGCCGACCGCGTCCACGCCGTCCGCGACCAGCCGCCACAGGTCCTCGGGGGTGCCGACGCCTCCGGGGTAGCGGCAGCCCATGCCGATGATCGCGATCGGCTCGTCCGTCGCGGCCGGGGCCGGGGCCTGCGGCGCGTCCTGCTCGCCGGACAGGTGGGCGGCAAGCCGTGCCGGGGTGGGGTGGTCGAAGACGAGGGTGGCGGGCAGCTTCACCCCGAGCGCGGCGGTCAGGCGGTTGCGCAGTTCCACCGCGGTCAGTGAGTCGAAGCCCAGGTCCTTGAACGCCTGCCGGGGGTCGAGCCGCTCGGGGGTGGCGTGTCCCAGCACCCCGGCGACGTGGGTGGTGATCAACTCCAGCAGGTCGGTGTCGCCGGCGGGGGGCGCGGGTCGGGGGGCCTGCGGCCGGCTGTGGGCCTCGGGCAGGTCCCGCAGCAGCCGGCTCGGCCGCGCGTGGGTGTAGGCGCGGGCGAACTGTGCCCAGTCGGCCTCGGTGACGACCGCGAGGGCCTCGTCGTGGTCGAGGACGTCCTGCAGCGCGTCGAGTGCCCGGCCCGGGTCCAGTTCGCCGAGGCCGAGCAGGATGCGCTGGCGCTGCACGGGCTCCAGGGCAGCCATGCCGCCTTCGGCCCAGATGCCCCACGCGACGGAGGTCGTGGCGCGGCCCTGGGCGCGGTGCTGTGCGGCCAGGGCGTCGAGGAAGGCGTTGCCGGCGGCGTAGGCCGCGCCGTGGCCGTCGCCCCACACGCCCGCGGTGGAAGAGAACAGGACGAAGGCGTCAAGGTCCGGCAGGAGTTCCGCCAGGTTCGCCGCCCCGGCGACCTTGGCCATGATGACCTCGGCGAACTCCGCCGGTGTCGTGTCGGCCAGCCTGGTCGCCCTGATCACGCCGGCGGTGTGGAAGATTGCGCGGATGTCGCCGACGCGCTCGACGAGGTCCCGCAGGGCGTCCCGGTCGGCCACGTCGCACGCCGCCACAGTCACCCGCGCCCCGGCCGCCTCCAGTTCGTCGCGCAGGCCGGCCGCGCCGGGTGCGTCGGGGCCGCGGCGGGAGGCCAGCACGATGTGCTCCGCGCCCTGCCGCGCGAGGCGGCGGGCCACATGTCCGCCGAGCGCGCCGGTGCCGCCGGTGACCAGCACCGTGCCCCGCGGCCGCCAGGGCCGCGCGCCCGGGCCCGGGCCCGATGAGGCCTTGCGGCGCAGCCGCTTGGCGAAGCGCCGGGTGCCGCGGATCGCCACCTGGTCCTCGCCCGTGCCGGCGAGCACGACGAGCAGCGCGTTCACGCTCTCCTCGTCGGGCACGGCGGGAAGGTCGACCAGGCCGCCCCAGCCGTGCGGGAACTCCAGCGCCGCGGACGCGCCGGTGCCCCACGCCAGGGCCTGGGCCGGGCTGGTGACCGGGTCGGTGCCCGAGGTGCTCACGGCGCCGCTGGTCGCGCACCACAGCGGGACGGCCGCCGTCCTCACCGGGTCCAGGCTGCGCACGGGATCCAGGATGCGGACCAGATCCAGGGTGCGGACCAGGCCCGCCGGGAGCACCGGGTGGTCGGGGTGCGGCTCCTCGTCCAGCGCCAGCAGCGACAGCACACCGTCCGGCCCGGGCCGGGCGTCCCCGTCCCAGGTGTCGGCCACGTCCCAGGTGTCGGCCACCGCGAAGCCCCGTTCGCGCAGGGCCTCGGCCCACGGGTGCCCGGTCGTGGCCAGGACGAGCCAGCGATCCGGGTCCACCGGGGCCGCGGTACCGCTGATCGGCGCCCATGCCACCTCGTACCGCCAGTCGTCACGGGGCACCGGCGGGGTCGCGGTCACCCAGTAGGGCTCGCGCTGGAAGGCGTACGTGGGCAGGTCCGCCCTGGGTGTGGTGCGGGGCAGGACCGGAATCCAGTCGACATCGGCTCCGGCGGCGTAGAGGCGTCCCGCCGCGGCGAGGAACTCGGTGAGGCCGCCGTGATCGCGGCGCAGTGTTCCGGTGGCGGCGACATCCAGCGCGGGCACCAGCACCGGGTGCGGGCTGACCTCCAGGAACAGGTCGTGGCCGTCGGCGGTGAGCCGGGCGGTGGCCAGGTCGAACCGAACGGGTTCGCGGAGGTTGCGGTACCAGTAGCCGGCGTCGAGGGCGGAGGTGTCGACCGGCTCGCCGGTGACCGTGGAGTAGAACGGCGTCGCCGCCGAGTGGGGCGTGATGTCGGCCAGTTCGGTGAGCAGTTGCTCGCGGATCGCCTCGACCTGCGCGGAGTGGGCGGCGTAGTTGACGGGCAGTCGGCGGGCGCGGATGCCGTCGGCCTCGCAGGCGGCCAGCAGTTCGTCCAACGCGTCGAGGCCACCGGATACCACGACCGCCGCGGGTCCGTTCACCACGGCGGTGGTCAGCCGCTCGCCCCAACGGGCCAGGTAGCCGGCAGCCTGTTCGACGGACAGCGCGAGGGACACCATGCCGCCCCGGTCGGCGATGACGGCCAGTGCCCTGGACCGTAACGCCACGACCTTGGCGGCGTCCCGCAGCGACAGCGCGCCGGCGACGTACGCGGCGGCGATCTCCGCCTGGGAGTGGCCGACCACGGCGTCCGGCTGCACGCCGTAGGACCGCCACAGGTCGGCCAGCGCCACCATGACGGCGAACAGGGCCGGCTGCACCACGTCGACGCGGTCCAGCGAGCCGTGGCGCAGTTCGTCGACCAGCGACCAGTCGGTGTACGGGGCCAGGGCGGCGGCGCAGGCGTCGATGCCGGCGCGGAAGACCTCGGACTGCTCATACAGGTCACGGCCCATGCCCGCCCACTGCGCCCCCTGTCCGGGGAAGACGAACACGGTCCCGCCGGTACGGGCCGGCAGGCCCGGCAGTCCCGGCGGGAGCGCGGCCAGGCTGGACATCAGGTCGTCCCGGTCGGCGCCGACCACCGCGGCCCGGTGCTCGAAGCGGGTGCGGGCGGCCAGTGCGCGGCTGATCGCGGCGGCCGGGACGTCGGGGTGGGCGGTCGCGTACGCGTGCAGCCGCTCGGCCTGGGCGCGCAGCGCGGCGTCGGTCTTCGCGGACAGCAGCCAGACGCTGAAAACGGCCCGGCCGGCGGGTTCGGGAAGGTGGCCAGGGTCCGGGTCAAAGGACTGCTCGATGATCAGGTGGGCGTTGGTGCCGCTGATGCCGAAGGCCGAGATGCCGGCGCGGCGCAGGTGCTCGTGCTCCGGCCACGGCCGGGCCTCGGTGAGCAGCCGGACGCCGCCGGAGGCCCAGTCGACGTGCGGGGAGGGGGCGTCTATGTGCAGGGTTCGCGGCAGTTCGCCGTGCCGCATCGCCATGACCATCTTGATCAGGCCCGCGACGCCGGCGGCGGCCTGGGTGTGGCCGATGTTGGACTTCACCGACCCCAGCCACAACGGCTCCACCCGGTCCTGACCGTAGGCGGCCAGCAGGGCGTGGGCCTCGATGGGGTCGCCGAGGGTGGTGCCGGTGCCGTGGGCCTCCACCGCGTCCACCTCGGACGGCTCCAACCCGGCGTTCGCCAACGCCTGACGGATCACCCGCTCCTGCGACGGACCATTCGGCGCGGTCAACCCATTGGACGCCCCGTCCTGATTCACCGCCGAACCCCGCACCACCGCCAGCACCCGGTGGCCGTTGCGCCGGGCGTCCGACAGACGTTCCAGCAGCACCAAGCCGGCTCCCTCGGCCCAGCTGGTGCCGTCGGCCGCGGCGGCGAAGGGCTTGCTGCGGCCGTCCGCCGCGAGGCCGTGCTGGCGGGAGAACTCGGTGAAGCCCAGCGGTGTCGCCATGATCGTGACACCGCCGGCGAGCGCCAGCGAGCACTCGCCCGCGCGCAGGGCCTGGGCGGCCAGGTGCACGGCGACCAGGGACGACGAGCAGGCGGTGTCCACGGACAGCGCCGGACCGCGCAGCCCGAGGTGGTAGGCGACCCGGCCGGATGTGACGCTGGTCGCGACGCCGGTGAACAGGTAACCCTCCAGGTCCTCTGGCAGGCCCGGCCCGGTCGCGTAGCCGGACGACCAGACGCCGGTGAACACGCCGGTGTGGCTGCCGCGCAGCGAGGCCGGGTCGATCCCGGCGTGCTCGAACGTCTCCCAGGCCGTCTCCAGCACGAGCCGCTGCTGCGGGTCCATGGCGAGCGCCTCGCGGGGCGAGATGCCGAAGAACGGAGCGTCGAAGCCGGCCACCGCCTCCAAGAACCCGCCCCGGGTGATGTACGTGGTGCCCGCGCCGCGCAGTTCCGGGTCGTACAGGCCGCCCAGGTCCCAGCCGCGGTCGTCCGGGAAGTCGCCGATCGCGTCCACGCCCTCCGCGACGAGCCGCCACAGGTCGTCCGGCGAGGCCACCCCGCCGGGGAAGCGGCAGCCCATCCCCACGATGACGACCGGGTCGTCGTGGGCGGCCGGGGCGGCGGGGGCCGGCCGGTCGCCGGGGCCGGTGCGCAGCCAGTCGATCAGCTCTGCGGGCGTCGGGTGGTCGAAGACGAGACCGGAGGGGAGTTGCCGATCCAGGGCGCCGGCCAAGCGGTTGCGCAGTTCGAGCCCGGTGACCGAGTCGAAGCCGAGGTCCTTGAAGGTGAGCGCGGGATCAATGTCCGCGGGGTTCTCGTAGCCCAGCACGAGCGCGATCTGCGCGGTGACCACGGCGGCCGCGTCGACCGTGTTGCCCGACTCGGGGTCGCCCACGTCCGTGCCGCCCGCCCCGGTGTCGCAGGTCTCCGGGCCGCTGTCCGGCCGACCGGGCGCGGCGGTCTGCGCTGCGTGCGTCCCCGGGCCGGCCGGGGTCCGTCCGCTCTGCCCGGCTGTCGCTTCGGGCAGCCAGTACGAACGACGTTGGAAGGCGTACGTGGGCAGGTCGATCGGCACGGCCTCGGCGACGGCCGGGGACCAGTCGACCGGCACGCCGGCCACGAACAGCCGGGACAGCGCAGTCAGGAAGACGTCCGGCCCGCCCCGGTCACGGCCCAGCGTGCCGGTGACGATGCCGGGCACGCCGGTCCGCTCGCGGGCCTGTTCCAGGATCTGTTCGAGGGCGGGCAGCAGCACCGGGTGCGGGCTGACCTCGACCACGACGTCGTGCCCGTCCGCCAGCATCGCGGCGGTGGCCAGGTCGAAGCGGACCGGCTCGCGCAAGTTGCGGTACCAGTAGCCGGCGTCGAGCTCCGTGGTGTCGTCAAGGAGGCCGCCGGTGACCGCGGAGTAGTACGGGATGGTGCCCTGCCGCGGCCGCACACCGTCCAGTTCGGTGTGCAGCCGCTCGCGGATCGCCTCGACGTGCGCGGAATGGGAGGCGTAGTCCACCGGGACGACGCGTGCGCGGACACCGTCCGCCGCGCAGGACTCGACCAGTTCGGACAGGGCCTGCGTGTCGCCGGACACCACGACCGAGCCGGTGGCGTTGACCACGGCGACCGTCAGCGCGCCGCCCCAGCGCGACACGTAGTCCTCGGCCCGCTCGACGGACAGGGCCACGGACACCATGCCGCCCCGGCCGGTCAGCGCCACCAGCGCGCGGCTGCGCAGTGCCACGATCCGGGCCGCGTCGGACAGCGACAGCGCGCCCGCGACGTATGCCGCGGCGATCTCGCCCTGCGAGTGCCCGACCACCGCGTCGGGCTCGACACCGAAGGAGCGCCACAGTGCCGCCAGGGACACCATCACCGCGAACAGGGCGGGCTGCAGGATGTCCACGCGGTCGAGCGGGGCGCCGTCCAGGACATCGGCCAGGGACCAGTCGGTGTACGGGGCCAGGGCCTGGGCGCACTCGTCCATGGCGGCCCGGAAGGCGGGGTACGCGGCGTACAGCTCCCGGCCCATGCCGACCCACTGCGCGCCCTGGCCGGGGAACACGAAGACGGTACGGCCCGGGGTGCTGGCCCGGCCGGCGGCGATCTGGGCGGAGTCGAGCAGGACCGCGCGGTGCGCGAAGCGGGTTCTGGTGGTGGCCAGCGCGTGCGCGACCTCGGCGCCGGTCAGGTCCGGGTGGCTGCGCACGTGTTCGCGCAGGCGCTCGATCTGCGCTCGTAGCGCCTGCTTGGTCCGCGCCGTGACGATCCACGGCGCCGGCCGGGCCTCAGGGACGGGCCGCCGGGCCGGCGGCGCGGCCGCATCGGGCGCCTGCTCGACGATCACGTGCGCGTTGGTGCCGCCCATGCCGAACGACGACACACCGGCGAGCAGGGGCGTGTCCGGCCGCGGCCAGGGGGTCAGAGCGGTCTGGACCCGCAGCGCCAGTGCGTCGAGAGGGATGCCGGGGTTGGGGGTTTCGTAGTTCAGGCTCGGCGGCAGTGCGCGGTGGTAGACGCTGAGGACAGCCTTGAGCAGACCGACGATGCCCGCGGCGCCTTCCAGGTGACCGACGTTCGTCTTGGCGGATCCGACCCGCAGGGCGCTGTCGGCGTCGCCGGACTCGGCCGGGTCGCGGTAGGCCGCCACGAGGGCGGCGGCCTCGATGGGGTCGCCGACAGCGGTGCCGGTGCCGTGCAGCTCCACGTACTGCACATCCGCGGGACGCACGCCGGCGCGGGCCAGTGCCTCGCGGATGACCTGTTCCTGGGCCTGCGCGCTGGGCACGGTCAGGCTCTGTGTGGCGCCGTCGTTGTTGACCGCGCTGCCCCGGATGACACCGTATACGCGGTCCCCGTCGGCCAGGGCCCGGTCCAGCGGTTTCAGGACGAGGAAGGCACCGCCCTCGCCGCGGACGAAGCCGTTGGCCCGGGCGTCGAAGGTGAAGCAGCGGTCGTCCGGGGACAAGCCGCCGAACTCCGCCGCTCCCTCCTCGCGGGCGGCGGTCAGGTTGAGGTTCACTCCGCCGGCCAGGGCGAGCGCCGACTCGCCGCGGCGCAGGCTCTCGACCGCCAGATGCACCGCGACCAGCGCCGACGACTGGGCTGTGTCGACCGTCATGCTCGGTCCGCGCACACCGAGGAAGTGCGAGACGCGGTTGGCGATGACGCCCCGGTTGGTGCCGGTCAGCGTGTGCGGCGTGATGTGACTGGGGTAGGCCAGGGACGTGTAGTCCTCCCACATCGAGCCGACGAACACCCCCGTCGGGCCGCCCGTCAGCGTGCTCGGCACGATCCGGGCGTCCTCCAGGGCCTCCCAGGCGAGTTCGAGCATGAGCCGCTGCTGCGGGTCCATGCCGGCGGCCTCACGGGGGGACACACCGAAGAACGCCGCGTCGAAGCCGTCCACCCGGTCCAGGTAGCCGCCGTGCCGTACGCCCTGCCGGCCCACGGGCGGCGCGGTGATCGCGTCGGCCCCGTCGCACAGCAGTCGCCAGAACGCCTCCGGATCCGGGGCTTTCGGCAACCTGCCCGCCATTCCGATGACAGCGACACGATCAGCGTCCGAATCCAAGGGGAAGCGCATCACATCGACACCTCGTGAGCCGGGGAATGAAGGAAGGCGGGGTGTTTCCGTAGCAGTCCCGATGGTGCGGCTCCGGCCGCGCAAGCGGCCGGATCATCGAGCGCGCGGGCAGCCCGGCGACCCGGTCGTATCCGAACCCGGACTCGACCGCGCTTCGGGCGCCTGGATCAGTGGAGCGGTCCTCGAAAGCGACAGCGTTGGCGACGCTCTTTGAGGAAGATGCACTGGTGAGCTGAGCGCAGGGGCCGAGGCGATGATCGTCCCGCTGCGCACACGAGCATCGCAGCAACATCACGCCATCGCCATAGGCCAGGCGAAGGCCGTCTCAAACGAAGCACACAACGTCATATGCCTGCATGACAAAGGCACGTGGCGAGATCCGTCCCGTACCCCGTGAAACGCGTCGTTTCTTAACCGACGGCCCGTCGCAGTGCCCGCCGGCGGATCTGCTGGCGAATCTGCCGGTGCGGTCACGGAAGTTCGCCCATGCCCTGCACCGCCACGACCGGGCCGGGTTCATGGGCACCGTCGACGCCGCCGGTGACAACACCCTAGAATCCCGTTCGCACTCGCGCAGAAGAACGTCCTCGACCGTCATCCGGCCACCCGGGAAAACCTCCGCACGGCGATCACTACCCGAATTGAGCGAACCGACCACCGGCGCCACCGACAGCTCCGGCTGAACCGTTTGACCCCCATCGACTTCGAGACGATCGCGAAGCGCCACCGCCCCCGGCGGCACAAAACCCAGCTGTCACCGATCCGTGCACCGGTCCCGGCCGTTCGCGCCCGGCACCCGGTGCCCGGGCCTGGTGACATCCAGTCAGGAGGCAGCGATGCAAGCCACGTTTCCCTTCACCACACCACACCACCTCGACAACGAGCCCGAAGCCGAGGCTCTGCTCGCGCAGGCTCCGGTCGTCCTCGCGACGATGGGTACGGCAGACGTCTGGCTCGCCCTTTCCTACAAGGCGGTGCGCCAGGTCCTGAGCGACAGCCGGTTCAGCCGGGAGGCGGCCACACTTCCGGGCGGCCCGCTGAAACTGTCCGTCGCCGCCGACCCGTTACTGGTCTCCAGCCTGGACGGCGAGCGCCACGCCCGCCTGCGCAAGCTGATGTCGCAGGCGTTCAGCCCACGCATGGTCGATCAGCTCGAGCCACGCGTGCAGTCCATCGCGGACTCCTTGCTCGACTCCCTCGATCCAACCGCGGATCTTGTGGCAGGTCTCTGCGCTCCACTGCCGTTGATGGTCATCTGCGAGTTGCTCGGCGTGCCCTACTCCGAGGCGGAGGCCATCCGTGGGTGGACCAGGCGGCTGTTCGTCACGGACATCACTTCGGACGAACTGCGGGCCGCACAGAGCGAGATGCAGGACTGGCTCGCCGATCTGGTGCGTCAGAAGCGGGCGCAGCCGGACAACGGGTTGATCTCGGCGATGGTCGCCGCCAACGACGAGGGCGACCACCTCACCGAACCCGAACTGCTGGCCAACCTCGAGGGCCTGCTGATCGCCGGCCACGAGACGACTGTCAACCAGCTGGGCAACTCGTTGCTGACCCTGCTGCGCCACCCGGACCAACTCGCGCTGCTGCGGTCGTCACCTGGACTGATCGGACCGGCGGTCGACGAACTACTGCGCTACAGCAGGCTTTTCACCTCGACCGAGGTCCGGGTCACGACCGAGCCCGTCGATCTGGAGGGCGTCAAACTGGGGGCGGGCGAACCGGTGTTGCCGGTCATCGTCGCGGCCAACCGCGACCCCGGCGTGTACCCGGATCCCGGCCGCTTCGACATCACGCGCGAAGGACCGGCAGCGCACCTCGCCTTCGGGCACGGGCCGCACTTCTGCCTCGGCGCGATACTGGCCCGCCGGGAGATGCGGGTGGCGATCGGGTCCGTGGTGAAACGGTATCCGGGACTGCGCCTCGCCGTTGACGAGTCCGAGCTCACCTACGTGCCGGAACTGGTCTTCCGCGGCCTGCAGGCGTTGCCGGTCACTTGGTGACGAGGTCGTGCAGCCATCCCGCGGACGCGAGGCCGCCCCACCGCCCACTCGCCGATCAGCGCTGATCTGAGAGCAACCCGCAGGGCACGGGCCGACTTGGCCACCGGATCGAAGACGTTGCCCGCCAGGGAGCAATGCCCGCACGCACGGAGGTTGCTCCTGTACTTGGCCTACGGCGGTCGGCCCGGCGCTCGGGGGTTGCTCCATCGGGGTGCTCCTCCACTACGAAGAAGCTAGGGTCACGTCGCGTGCCTGCTCGGTGTGTCCGGATCGTTCCAGCGGTCTTCCGCCATCGGCCGCGCTACGCGGCGATCAGCCTCGACGAGTCGTCACCCGCATGTGCCGAGCTGGCGATGACCGCGCAGGACGGCACGGCGATCACGGTGCACATGGCCCGGGCAATGCAGTAGCGGCTGACCGCGCCGTGCACCAGTCGCTGCAGCGGGCCCCGGCGGCCGGCACCGACCACGAGCACGTCGCCCGGGTGGTCGGCGATCCGGACGAGGGCGGGGCCGGCCTCGCCGCGGATCACCACAGGGGCGATCCGCAGATCTGCCGGGTAGCCGCCGAGGGCGTCTGCGAACGCGTCATCCAGACGGGTCCGGGCTGCCTGCTCCCAGAGCGCCGCCAGCGAGGGACAGGGGTGGGCCCGCTCCCCACCGACCGGGGTCCAGGCAATCACCGGGACGAGGACGACACCGCGTTTGGTCGCCTCCTCCACGGCGCGCCGCAGGACCGCCGCGTTCCGCTTCGATCCGCTGACTCCGACGACGACCCGGCTGGTCTCGGCCATGGTGCTGCACTTCCTCGATCTTCAGGCCCCACAGGAGGGGCCTTCGCTTTCCAGACGCAATACGAGCTGGACCTTTGAAACAGTTCGACTCGTGGTCTCCTGCCCCGTTGATCCATAGAAGCTTGGCTGAGCTGGCCCTTCCCGCTTCTTGACGCATCCGAGACGCGCCGACGCCGCTTCCTGATGCGTCCCTGACGGCAGCCGGAGCGGATCGGGCCTTGGCGGCAACACGCGACCCTCCGACGCCGGGGGGAGAAAGGAAGACGGAGAGCACTCTGACGGGTTCTTGGCAGTTCGGGCAGGCGGTGCCGGGTGATGCCGACCAGGTGACACCGGACCGGGCGGCCGGACCGGGTCCCGCATACGGATAGCGTGAGGGATCGGGCTTCATCCCTCCTCGGACGTTCCCGAGGTGACACTGATCCGGTAGGCGATGCGGATCGCGGACCGCCGGGCCGGCGTCCTCAACCGTCCACGCCGCCGGGCTGGTTGGTCGGCAGCGCCACGGCGGTGACCAGGAGGCCGGACCGGGCCAGCCAGCGCCCGGGCAGAAGCGCGGGCAATCCGCCTTGGGCCCGGCGGACCACCGACGGCAACCGGGCGGTGAAGGTGCCCGCGGCCGGGTTGATCGCGATCTCCACGTCGGGGAAGTCGAGTTCGATCCGGGCCTGCGGGAAGACCGCCTTGAACGCCGCTTCCTTGGCGCTGAACAGCAGCCGGTCCCAGGCCACTTGGGCGCCGCCCGACCACTCCAGGTCGACCAGGTGGGTCCGCTCGGCGGGCACCGCGATGGTCCGCACCACAGCTGCCGAGAGCGGGCGGTCGGGCTCGGCATCGATGCCGAGCACTCGGACATCGGTGGTCCGCGCAACGGCGCAAGCCCGATAGTCGGCGCAGTGCGTGATGCTGCCGGTCACGCCGTCCGGCCACTGCGGCACGCCGCGCGGGTCAGCCGGGACGGCGAGCGGCGGCAGGCCCAGACGGGTGAGCGCTCGTCGCGCGGCGGCGCGCGCGGTGCCGAACTCGCTGCGCCGGTGCGGGAGCGCGTTGCCCAGCGCCCGTTCCTCCGCGGGGAGGAGCCGGACCTCGGGGATGTCGCCGAAGAACTCCGCGGCCGCGGTGCCGGGAGGCAGGATCTCGCCTAGCACGGGGCTGTTCCTCCTCGCTGCGGTGGGTCGGTCAGCGCTCGGAAGCGGCGCCGCTGACGAACTCGGCGATGCGCTCGGCCAGTCGGCGCTGGTGGTCGACGATGAAGAAATGCCCGCCGGAGAGCACCTCCAGCTCGAAACGGCCGGTGGTGTGGCGGTCCCAGGCTTTCGCCTCGTCGAGGCTGGTGCGAGGGTCCTGGTCGCCGGTCAGGGCCAGGATCGGGCAGTTGACGGTGCGCTCGGCCGGGCAGATGTAGCGCTCGACGGCGGTGTAGTCACTGCGCAGAGCCGGCAGGATCATCTGCAGGATCTCATCGTCGCCAAGCAACTCCGTGTGCGTGCCGCTGAGCCGGCGCAGCTCCGTGACGATGCCCTGGTTGTCGCGCTGGTGGACGTTCTCCTCGCGGTGGGTGGCCGGCGCGCGCCGCCCGGAGGCGATGACGGCCAGCGGAGCGTGCCCGGAGGCCTCCAGCCGACAGGCGACCTCGAAGGCCAGGATCGCGCCCATGCTGTGGCCGTAGAGCGCGGTCGGACGGTCCGCCTCCGCGAGCAGCACCTCGTGGATCCGGTCGGCGTATTCGCCGATGTCCTCGATCGATTTCTCGGATCGGCGGTCCTGGCGCCCCGGGTACTGAACCGTCAGCACGTCGAGTTCCGGCGCGAGCGCGGCCGCCAGCGGCCGGAAGAAACTCGCCGAACCACCCGCATGCGGCAGCACGACCAGGCGATGGGAATCCCGGCCCGGCGGATGGAATCGGCGCAGCCACAGTTCACTGTCCACTGTGATGTCAACCATGGACATACCCTCACCTTGCTCTGGCGGATGATGCGGATTGGCGGATGGTTCGGCGTGCTTCCGGGATCCCGTGCTTCCGGGATTCAGCGGGCATTTCCCGGCCGGCGGGCCCCGACCGTCGGGGATGCTGGCGACGGTAGCCACAGCCGGGAATTCCGGTCAACGAACGGTGGCGCGACCGCGCGGAGACTGGCGTGGCGCCAGAATCCGCCGGACGGTGGCGGCCGAACTCGCTTGGCAGCCGTTCCGGCAGATGATCGTCCAGTTCACGAGCTCGCCCGACGGATCGTCAAGTCGGCCTAGGCACATCGTTAAGAATGCGCGAGGGAAGGGCTCGGTGGCCCTCCAAGGGGTGCGGCCCGGCGTAGCCTGCGTTGTCGGACGGAGACGGCTGCGCCCGGCGCCGCCTCAGCCCCGCGGCACGCCGACCTGCGCCGCACCCTGGCTCCTGCGCTCTCAGGCTCACGGAAGGGACCCCACCGCCATGGACCGCCACGTGGTGGCACCCGCGCAGCTCCACCTCCCGGCTGGACGGTCGGCCGAACTGGCCAGGCTGGCCAGATCCCTCGATGCGGTCCGCGCCGGCGGGTCGGCAGCGGTCCTGCTGCGCGGCGTTCCCGGCTCGGGCCGCACCACCGTGCTCGACGCGTTCGCCGCGCTGGCCACCGCGCGGGGCGCCACCGTGCTGCGCGCCACGGGCGGTGCGCACAGCGGTCCGTTCGCGCTACTGCGGGAGCTTTTCGCCGGCTGCGGGCCGGAGACGCACCCGGCCGCGGACGTGCCCACCGGGCCGGAGTGCCAGCTCTTCTACCGCGAACTGCTTCGGTCGATAAGGCAGTTGTCCGCCAACGGCCCGTTGGTCATCGCGGTGGACGACGCCCAGCGGGCGGACGCGGAGTCGATCCGCTGGATCGAGTTCCTGCTGCGTCGAACCCGCCAGGCGCCGCCGTACGTCATTCTCGGCGTGAGCGTGACACTCGGGTTCGACCGCGTCGCCGATGGCACCGGCGAAGGCGCCCTCGCCGACCTCCTGGCCCAGGGCTACTGGGACCGGCTCGACCTCGGGCCGCTGGACAGCGGCGCCGTGAGGGAGCTCGTGGCGCGAACGCTGGGCGAGGAATCTGACGAAACGTATCTGCGCCACTGTCTGCGGCTCACAATGGGCCGTCCGGAGCTGCTCACCCGCACGTTGCGCCGTCTCGGTCCCGGTCGGGCGGACCGAGACGGCGACCTACGCCGGCTCGCCGCCGCGGCCGGGGCCGCCGCCACCCAGCTCGCCCTCAGTGAACTGGCCGCCCAGCCGGCACCGGTTCAGAGCACCGCCAGGGCACTCGCCCTGCTTGGTGGCCAGGACCGCGACCTGCTGGCCGCGTTGACCGAGCTGACCCTCCCTCAGGTCGACGCCGCTCTGGCGGCACTGGCCGGGCTTGGGCTGCTCACCGACGACCACACCGCGTTCGCACTCGACGGCTTCCGCGAGGCCGCCCTGCGGGCGCCGGGCGGCCTCGCCGAGTTGCCCGGCTGGCGGAACCGGGCCGCTCGCCTGCTCGGTGAGGCCGGGGCCGGCGCCACCGAGATCGCCGCCCTGGCAGAGCCGTCGCCCCGCGACGGCAATGCCGCCGATTCCGTTGGCGATCCCAGTGCCGATGCCGAACCGGTCCACGGCGACGAGGAGTCGGCACTCACAACTGAACGGAAGCCTCGGCTCAACGCCGCCCCGCTGCCGTCCGGCCCCGCCCGCAGCGGCCCGGATGAGCCGCCGAGCATCAGGGGCGACGCCACCGGCAGCGCACCTGCGCCCGAGGAGTCCGCCCCATACCTCGGGATCGCTCCGCAGCTCCGTCCCTCCGGTCCCCGGGCCCGGCAGCACCCGGACGGCCCGCCTCTCAACGGACCGGACCGCCGGTCCCCCGACTCGCCGCGCTCCGGCCGACGGTCCGGCGGGCCGCACCCCGAGCGAATGCGCCGACCGCGAGTCCCGGGCAACCGCCGGCGACCAGCGGGAAGCTCGACGGACAATCGGCGGCCGGCCGACCGGCCCAGCGACGGAGGCAGACGCATCACGCCACCCCGGGGCAGTCAGCCGTCCCGCATCGGCCGCCCGGCGCGGCCCGGCTGACGCAGCGCGCAACACACAGCACACAGCGCCTGGGTCCGCCGCTCACCGGGCCGACCACGAACCGGCCGCCCGTGCCGCACCAGCTGTGGCGGCACGACCGCGTAGCAGAGATCAGGGCGAGGTAGACCCAGTCATGGCGCACGGCGAGCACACGCTCGACCCGTTCGGGCGAGACCCGTTCGGTCGGTCGGACACCGGTCGCGGCACGGACCGGCGAACCGCCCGCCCGACGGGCGACACGGCGAGCACGCCCCGCGCGCAGGGCACCGACTCCGGTCGAGCGGCCCTGGCGGCCGGCCCGACCCCCAGGTCGGCGCTGCTGGTCGAGCGCGAGGCCGAATGTGCCGTGCTCGCAACGATGTTGGCGGAGCTCGGCGAAGGCCTGGCGGGCCGGATCCGGATCACCGGCCACCCGGGGGCGGGGTGCAGCGCACTGCTGCGCCACGCTGGGCAGCTCGCCGAACAGGCGGGCTTCCCGGTCCTCAGGGCGTATGCGGCACCTGCTGAGACGAACCTGCCGTACGGCGTGCTCCGCCAGTGGTTCCCGCCCGTCGAGCCGATCGGCGCGCGGCTCTGGTCCGGGGTCGAGGCCGGTGGCAACGGTGGGCTCCTGGCCCGGCTGCGCCAGGAGCTGCGGGCCGCCACCCGGCGAGCGCCGCTCGTACTGCTGCTCGACGACGCGCAGTGGTGCGACCCGGCCGGCCGACGGTTGCTCACCGCGTTGACCCGCCTGCCCCTGCCCGGGCGGCTGCTGGTGGTCGCCGCGGACAACGGCCTGCCCGCCGAGCTCCCCGTCTGGGAGAACGCGGCCGCCTGGCCGGCCGCCCAGGGTGCGGTCGCCCACGCGCACGTGCTCCCGCTACGCCCGCTCTCCACCGATGGTGTGGCGGCCATGGTGGCCGAGCACTGCGGCGAGCCGGCGGCTGCGACGGTCGTCGCGGCCCTCGTCTCAGCGACGGCGGGCAGCCCGGCGCTGCTGGCCGAGGCGCTGCGGCGGGCGACTGCGCTGGGGATGCGGCCGACCGCAGACCAGGCGTCCCGGTTCGCGGCGCTGGCCGCCGACGCGCTCGGCGACCGGACGGCCCGGCTGCTCGACACGGTGCCGCCGGAGCTGGCCGCCCTGCTGCAGGCGGTCGCGGTCTGCGACGGGCAGCTCGAGTTCGACCTGGTCTGCCGGCTGGCAGGCCCGCTGCCGATGGCCGCCGCACAGGCCCGGGAGCTGCTAGCGGCCACGGGCCTGACCACCCGTCGCGAACCGCCCCGGCCCATCGGCGCGGCCGCCGGACACCTGCTCGCGGCACTGCCCGCCGCGGCGCGCAGCGACCTGCACGCCCGCGCCGCCGAACTAGGGCACCGAGTGGCGGCACCGCCGGACGCGGTGGCCCGCCTGCTGCTCGGTGCGCCACCGGTCGGGGCGCCGTGGGCGGTCACCGCGCTCACCGACCGCGCCGCGCACAGCCGGGCGGTCGACCGGTCCGAGGAGGCTGTGCGCCTCCTGAGCCGAGCGCTGCGCGAACCGATGGGCCGGCGCCGACGCGCGGAACTGCTGGTCGAGCTCGGCCTGACCGAAGCGAGGACCACGCCGGGCGCCGGTGACCGGCGGCTCGGTCAGGTGCTGCACACCGGCGGCGCCGACCTCGCACCGCTGCGGCTGGTCGCGGCGGACCTGCTGGTGGTGCGCGGGGCGGCGGAACTCGGCGGCGCGGCCGTCCTCGCTGCCGCGAACCCGACGACCGCGACCGAGCGTGCGGGGTTCGACGCACTACGGCAGCTCGCCGCAGGGCTGCCGGGCGACGCGGGCGGCCGGCACTGGGATCCGACGGGGCAGGGATGTCCGGGCGATCCGGCGCGGTCCGGCGCCGCCGCCTGGTTGACCGCGCTCGACGGCCGGGACCTCACCCGGGCCAGGAGCCTGGCCCATGCCGCGCTGGCCGAACCCGCGGGCGGCACGACCCTGTTGGCGCCCAGGATCGCCGCCTGCCAGGCCCTGCTGCTCACCGGCGATCCGGCCGCCGCGCGCGACGGGCTGGACGCCGTACTCCTCGACGCCCGGCGCCGGGAGGCAGCCGCAGGGGTCGGCCGAGCCCTGCTGACCCGGGCCGAACTGGAGCTGCGGTTGGGCCGGTTGGACGAGGCGGCCCGCTGGCTCGGGCAGGCGCTGCGGGAGGTGCCACTGGAGCACTGGCATCCCGCCCTCGCCCCGGCACCCTTGGCGCTGGACATCCTGCTCAACCACTGGCGCGGACAGCACGCGCGGGCCGAGAGGGCCGCTGCGGTCCGGCTGCCGGCCGGTGCGGAGCAGGGCGTCTCCTGGGCATTTCTGCTGTTCGCCCGGGGGGTGCTGTGCGCGGCGCGCGACGCCCCGGCGGAGAGCATTGAGTGCTTCCGCGAGTGCGGACGGCGGCTGCTGGCCCGGCGCTGGACCAACCCTGCGCTGCTGCCATGGCGTTCGCTGGCCGCCGACGCACTGGGACGGCTCGGCCGGCGCGCTGCGGCCGCCCGACTGGCGCTGGAGGAACAGGAGTTGGCGGAACGTTGGGGCGTATGGCCGGCGCGCTGCTGGAGCGTCCGGCAGTCCGGTTCCCGGACGATTGGTGAGGAGAACTGAGCACGATGCTGATCGAACGGGAGACCGAACTGGGACTCCTGGCCGCCCTGTTGCACCGGGCTCGGGCCGGGGCCGGCTCCTGCGCAGTGGTTCGCGGCCCGCTGGGGATCGGCCGGTCAGCGCTCGCGACGGCGGTGGCCGCACTGGCCGGGCCGCTCGGCATGCGCGCGCTACGCGCGAGCGCGGCGCCCGCGGAGCAGGACTTCGCGTTCGGCGTGGTCCGGCAACTGCTGGAACCCGCCGCCGAGGAACTGGACCCGGCCGGCACCGAGCCGGACCCGCTGCCGTTCGACGAACCGTCGCCCGGCGACCGGGCCGGGGTCCTGGACGGCATCCTGGGCCTCACCCGGCGGCTGGCCGCCGAGCAGCCGCTGGTCCTGGTGGTGGACGACGTGCAGTACGCCGATGACGCCTCCCTCGACTGGCTGGGCTACCTGGCGCGGCGGCTGCCGGTGACCTCGGCCGTGCTGGTCCTGACGGTCCGTGAGGGCGATCGGGCCGGCGAGCGCGCGCCGGTGCGCGGGCTGCTGGCCGCCGCCGAACACGAACTGCTGCCGCGTGCGCTGTCCGCCGGTGGCGTCAAGGCTGTGCTGGGTGGGCGCTTCGGCGGCGCGGTCGCGCCCCGCTTCGCCTCAGCGTGCCACGAGGTGTCGGGCGGCAACCCCCTGGTGCTGACCACGCTGCTGGACGCCGCGCTCGCCAACGGCCTCCGGCCGGACGAGGACGCCGTGGCCCACCTCGCCGCGCTGCCGCTGCCGCTGCTGCGCCACCGGGTGGCCACCTGCCTGCGGCACCAGCCCGAACCGGTGCGCGCGGTCGCACGGGCGCTGGCGGTGCTGGACGGCCAGGCGCGACCAGACCGGGTGGCCCGGCTGGCCGGGATCGATCCGATCGGCTGCGCTCAGGGGCTCGCCGCTCTCCACCGGGTGGGCCTGCTGGGCGACCGTGACCGCCCCCGGCCGGTCCACCCGGCGGTCCGCGAAGCACTGGCCGACCTGGTTACCCTGGCCGAGCAGGAGCTCATGCACCAGCGCGCCGCGCAACTGCTGCAATCCGACGGCGCCGACCCGCAGGAGGTCGCCGCGCACCTGCTCGCCGTCACCTCCCCGCAAGGCGACTGGGCGACCGAGGTGCTGCGGGAGGCCGCCGACGGCGCGCTGGTCGCGGGGGCCCCGGCGCGGGCCGCACGCTATCTGCGCCGAGCGCTCCTGGAGTGTCCGGCGGACGGCCCGGCGCGCGGTGCCCTGCTCGTCGATCTCGCGCTGGCGGAGCGCGGCAGCGACCCGACGGCCACGGCCCGCCACCTGGCACAGGCCTCACCGCAACTCGACTCGGCGGCCGAACGTGCCACCGCCCTGACCGGGCTGACCGCGACGACGCTGGGTCCGGCGCTGCTCGCCGAGGGGCCCCGCGAAGTTCTGGAGCTGCTGCGGCGCATGGCCACCGTGCCGCTGCCCGGCGGGCCAGGTGGCTCGCTCGCGCTGCGCGTCGAGGCGCTGCTGCGCTACGGCGACAGCGGCACACCGCACGGCCTGGCCGAGGCCGTCGCCCGGCTGGACGGGCTGCGTTCGGTGGAGACCGCGGCCGAACGGGCGCTGCTCTGTGCGCTGCTGCACGCCGCCACACTCGGTGCCGCCCGTCCGGCGGCGGAGCTCACGGCGCCGGCAGCCCTGGTGCTGGACCGGGAACCGGCCCTGCCTGGGCACGTGCACTCGCTGGTGCCGCTGGCCGTGCTCACCCTTGTGGCGGCCGACGCGGCGGCCGGCGTCGCGCCGTGGTTGGAGACCGCCCGGCAGCACGCCGAGCGCCGGGCGGCGCCTGCCGAGAGTGCGCTGATCGAAGCCGAACGGGCGCTGGTACTGCTCTCGCTGGGGCAGGTCGCGGCCGCCGAGGCGGCTGCCCGCAGTGCCCTCGCACCGCTGGGCCGAGCCGGCGATCCCGCCCCGGCGGCGGTGATCGCGCTGGTCGCGGTAGCCGCGGAGCGCCGCGATGCCGCGCTGCTGCGGCTCCTCCGGCCAGCCCTGGGCGAGGCGGCCGGCGTCGGCTCGGGGCCGGGCGCGGCGCTGCGGTTCGCGCTCGCTCTGGGCACCGCCGAGGCCGGCGAACCGGCGGTGGCGCTGGAACAGTTCCTGGGCTGCGGGGAGGAGTTGGAGCGGACCGGCTGGCGCAACCCGGTGCTCTTCCCGTGGCGGCCGTGGGCAGCGATGCTGCGCCTGCGCGTCGGCGACCACGCGGGGGCGCTGGAGCTCGCGGAGGAGGACCTTGAGCGGGCCGTTCAATGGGGTGCGGCCTGCGGGATCGGGCGGGCGCTGCGGCTGCGCGCGGGGCTGGCCGAGGGAGCCGAGAGCATCGCACTGCTCCGCGAGTCGGTCGCCGTGCTGGAGACCTCGACGAACCGGTGGGAGCTGGCCAAGTCGCTGCTGCGGCTCGGCGGCCGGCTGGGCCGTTCCGACGCCCCGCAGGCGCGGGAGTTGCTGCGGCGCGGCCGGCAGTTGGCGGCGGAGTGCGGGGCCCGCCGGCCCGCCGAGCAGTTCGGCCCGGCCCTGCGGTCCACAGTCGCGCCGGCCGCAGGGCTGACTCCTGCCGAGCAACGGGTGGTGCGGCTGGTGACGCGCGGCCGGACCAACCCGCAGATAGCGGCCGAACTCGGCGTCACCACACGCGCCATCGAAAAACATTTGACGCATTCTTATCGGAAACTCGGTGTTTCGGGCCGGGCGGACTTGCGGGAACGCATGGCAACGCTTCAAAGCGGCCCCCCGACCGTACCGAACCAATCGTCCTGACGGGCCATCACCGAACCATCGCGGCACGGAATTCCATGTCGCAGACGACACAGATCTCCGCGTTGACGATTGCTGCCACCGGTCCATAGGCTCAGGCCGCGAATTCGGCTTTGATCCCCAGGCTGGCTCGCCGAACCGGGGCTTTCCCCTGGTTCACCAGGTATTCGATTTCCGACGGCCCGTCCGGCCGCTCGGGGAGGATGGTCATCCATGCCCCAGAAAACCGCTGCCCGAATCTCCGGCACCACCCTCGACCGGAACGTCCCAACCCCGCACGAAAACCAGAGCGGTATCTTCAGATCGCTTTTCGAGCAGTCCGGCCTCTGTATGGCAAGCCTGGACCGGGACTTCCGGGTCAGCGAGGCGAATTCAGGCTTCTACTCCCTGTTCGGCCGCAGCGCCGTGGACACCTGCGGGCGCGGCTTCGAGGACTTCCTGCACCCGGGGATCCAGAGCCGGGTGCGCCGGCAGTTCGACGGGCTGGCCGACGGCCACCGGTCCCGCTTCGTCAGCCACATCGCCGGGATGCGCCGCAACGAGGCGGTGTTCCCGGCCGAGCTGACCGTCATCGCGGTGCACGGCGCGGACGGCCGGATCGAGTCGGCGGTCGCGCTGGTGAATCCCGAGAAGGAGGACGGCGACGACCAGGTGCTGCCCGGCCAGACCAGGGTGCTCACCGTCCTGGACGCCCGGATCCTGGAGGGCGTCGCCTCCGGCGTCTCCACCGTCGACATGGCCACCAAGCTGTACCTGAGCCGGCAGGGTGTGGAGTACCACGTCAGCTCGATGCTGCGCCGACTCAAGGCGCCCAACCGGGCTGCCCTGGTCTCCCGGGCGTACTCCATGGGCCTGCTCAGCGTGGGCAGTTGGCCCCCGAAGGTGTTGCCGGACTGCGTCCGCTGAACTGCTGGGCGGGCCGCTTCCCCTGGCGGCCCGCGCGGGCGGGCCGGACAGCCCGAAGGCGGTGACCGGGTCGGTCACCGCCTTCGGGCTGTCAGCCGAGTTCGTACAACCAGTCCTGGACCGCGCGGGCGGTCGTGGGGGCGTGCCGCTCCATCATGGTGAAGTGGTCGCCCGGGACGTCCACCACGCGTTCCGTGCCGAGCCAGGACGCCTGCCAGTCGGTCCGCCGGACCTCGGCGTCGCCGAGCGGCTGCGAGGCGCGCACCAGTAGGGTGGGCGCGGCGATCGGCGCGGGCCTCCAGGTGCCGAACAGCCCGATGTACCAGCCCATCGCGGACATCCGGGCCGCGTCCATCGCGACCAGAGCCGAGCGCTCGTACATGCCGTCCAGCAGCAAGTCCTCGAATCTCAGCAGCGACTCGGCACCCGGCAGGTAGCTGTCCAGCAGCACTACGCCGGCGGCCGGCGTGCCGAGTTCCTCGAGTCGGCCGGCGACGGCGTGTGCGAGCATGCCGCCGGCCGAGGAGCCGAGCAGCACCACCGGGTGGCCGTCCGCGTAACTCAGCGCCGTCCGTGTCTGCAGGTCGATCAACGCCTCCGGGGTCGCGGGCAGGCTCTGGCCCCGGGCGAAGCCCGGAGCGGGCAGCGCCGCCACCTCGCGCTCGCCGCGGAACGGTGCGGCGAATTGCGCGTACTGGTGCACGCCCGCCAAAGCCACGATCGAGGCGAAGCAGAGCAGGACCGGGTGACGCTCACCGCGAGCCAGTCTGACCGGCTGCGGAGCGTGCTCGAGCTCGGACGGCGACGCGAAGCTGTCCCGCAGCGCAGCCGCGGCGAGTAGCAGGTCGACGCCCTCCTTTCCCTTGCCGGACTTGGAGGCCTCGCGGAAGAGCGCCCCGAGGGTGTCCTGTTCGTCTGCGGCCGACCCGGTCGCGACGACCAGTGCGCCCGACTCGGCGGTGCCGGGACCGAGTTCACCGTCCAGGTAGGAGGCCAGCTCGGTCGGCGACGGGTGGTCGAAGACCAGCGTGGCGGGCAGCCGGAGCCCGGTCGCGGCGGCCAGCGTGTTGCGGAACTCGACGGCGGTGAGCGAGTCGAAGCCCGACTCCAGGAAGCCGCGGTCCGCCTCGACCGCTGCCGCGGTGGGGTGACCGAGCGCGGCAGCGGCCTGGCCACGGACCAGTTCCAGCAGTGCGGCGGCCCGCTCCGACGGTGCCAGGGCGGCGAGCCGGGGCCGCAGATCGGCCGAGGACGGCTGCCGCGAACCGGCAGTCCGGCGGGCGCCGCCACCGACCAGGCCGCGCAGCAGGGCAGGTGGTTCGGTGGGCAGGGCCCGCAGTGCGGCAAGGTCGAGGCGGACGGGCAGCAGGACGGTGCGGTCGGTGGCGAGGGCAGCGTCGAAGAGTGCCAGACCCTGGTCGGGGGCGAGCGGCAGGATTCCGGAGCGCCCCATGCGGGTGAGGTCGCCAGCCCCCAACTTCTCGGTCATGGCGCTGCCTTCGGCCCACAGGCCCCAGGCCAGCGACTGGGCCGGCAAGCCCTGGGCCCGGCGGTGGGCCGCGAGGGCGTCCAGGAACGCGTTCGCAGCCGAGTAGTTGGCCTGGCCGGTGCCACCGAAGGTACCCGAGAGGGAGGAGAACAACACGAACGCCGAAAGCTTCTGATCACGCGTCAACTCGTGCAGGTTCAACACCGCGTCGACCTTCGGCCTGAACACCGTGTCGATCCGCTCGGCGTCCATCGACTCCACCACACCGTCGTCCAGCACACCCGCGACATGCACCACGCCGCTCAGCTCCACACCCGCCAACACCTCGGCCAGCGCCGCACGATCGGCTGCGTCACAGGCCACCGACACCGCCTCGGTACCCAACTCCGCGAGCTCGGCACACAGTTCGGCAGGCACCCCGCGACGACCCAGCAGCAGCAACCGCCGCACCCCGTGCCGCACCACCAGATGACGCGCCACCAGCGAACCCAACCCGCCGGCCGCACCCGTCACCAGCACCACGCCCGCCGGATCCCACACCGGCCCCGCAGGCTCGCCGAGCGACACCCGCACCAGCCGACCCGCCCGCACCACACCCGCCCGCAGCACCAGCTGCGGCTCACCCGTGCCCACCGCGACCGGTACCCGGGACAACGACCCGCTCTCCGCGTCCACCAGCACGAACCGCCCCGGATGCTCCGACTGCGCCGAACGCACCAGGCCCCAGGCGGCCGCGCCGGCCACATCGCCGACGTCCGCACCGTCGACCGCCACCGCGCCCGAGGTCACCAGCACCAGCCGCGCCTGCGCGAACCGGTCATCCGCCAGCCACTCCCGCACCAGCTGCAGGGCCTGCCCGGCCGCAGCCCGCACCCCCACCGCCGTCGGCTCCGCCTGGTCGAGCGCCACGGCCACCGTCTCCGGCAGCCGCAGCCCCAGCGAGACCGCCTCTGCGAGCGCGGCGAGGTCCGCGTACGCCTCCGGCTCGACGCCGCCCTCGGCCAGTGCTCCGGCCAGCCCGAGCCCGTCACGGCCCAGTACCGCCCAACGGCCGGTCTGCGCCCCCTGGTCCGACGGCTCGGCAGGCACCCAGTCGAGCCCGAACAGCGCGTCCGGCCCGGTCGGCCGCACCGCCATGGCCGCCTCGGCCCGGGCCGGACGCAGGGCGAGCGACTCCAGCTCGGCCACCGGCTGTCCGGCCGGGTCGGCCAGGGCGAGCGCGATCTCCGCGTCGCCGAGCACCCTCAGCCGCACCCGCAGTCCGGTCGCCCCGACGGCGCCGAGCTCGAAGCCGCGCCAGCTGAACGGCAGCAGGGTCGCGGCGCCGTCGCCGTGGTCGGCGGTGGCGACGGCGCTCTCCGCGACGGTCTGCACTGCGGCGTCCAGCAGCGCGGGGTGCAGGACGAACCGGCCGGCCACCGCGTGCTGGTCCGAGGGCAGCTCGACCTCTGCAAACAGCTCCGCACCCCGCCGCCACAGCGCGGTGACACCCCGGAACGCGGGCCCGTAGTCGAGGCCGCGGTCGGCGTACCGGGCGTAGAAGTCCGCCACGTCCAGCAGCTCGGCACCGGCCGGCGGCCACTCCTGGGTGGAGGCGTCCACCGCGCCGGGGCGGGTCGCCGGGGCGAGTGTCCCGACGGCGTGCCGGGTCCACGGCTGGTCCGTCGCCGCCTCCTGCGGGCGGGAGTGCACGGTGACGCTGCGCGCCCCTGTCTCGTCCGGCGCGCCCACCACCACCTGGACCTGGACCTGACTGCGGGGGGGCAGCACCAGCGGTGTCCCCAGGATCAGCTCGACGACCTTCCGGCAGCCGACCTGCTCACCAGCGTGCACCGCCATCTCCAAGAAGGCCGTGCCCGGCAAGACCGGTGTGCCGTGCAGCACATGGTCGGCCAGCCAGGGCTGGTCCCGTACCGACAGCCGGCCGGTCAGCAGCAGGCCGTCGCCCTCGGCCAGGGCGACGATCCCGCCGAGCAGCGGGTGGCCGCCCGGCGCCACGCCGAGCGCGCCCGGGTCGCCGAGGTGGGTGGGAGCCGCCAACCAGTAGCGCTCGCGCTGGAAGGCGGTGGTCGGCAGGTCCACCGGCGGCTGCCCGCCACCGCCGTACACGGCACCCCAGTTCACCGGCACGCCGCGCACGTGGAGTTCGGCCAGTGCGGTGACGGCGGTGGTCACTTCCGGGCGGTCACGGCGGACCACGGTGAGCAAGCCGAACCTCCCACCCGACTCACCGGCGAGGCAGTCGCCGGCCAGCGCGGCGAGCGTGCCGTCCGGCCCGAGGGCAAGGAACGTGCCCACGCCGCGCCCACGCAGCGTCCGCACGCCGTCGGCGAACCGGACGGTCGCGCGGACCTGGCGCACCCAGTACTCGGGATCGCCCAGCTCGGCGTCACCGGCCGGGCCGCCGGTGACCCCGGACACCAGCGGCATCGCGGGCGCCGCGTAGCTCAACCCGGCGGCGACCGTGCGGAACGCGTCGAGCATCGGGTCCATCAGCGGGGAGTGGAAGGCGTGGCCCACGGCCAGCCTGTGCGTCTTGCGTCCTCGCCCGGCCCAGTACTCGGCCATTTCCGACACCACGGCCTCGACCCCCGAAAGCACCGTCGCAGTCGGGCTGTTGACCGCAGCGATCCCCACCAGGTGCTCGCGGCCGGCCAGTTGGGCTCGGGCCTCGTCCTCGGTCGCCTGCACAGCCAGCATCGCACCGCCGGCCGGCAGTTCCTGCATCAGCCGGCCGCGCGCGGCGACCAGCCGGCACGCGTCGTCCAACGAGAACACCCCAGCCACGTGGGCCGCCGCGATCTCACCGACCGAGTGGCCGAGCAGGATGTCCGGCCGCACGCCCCAGGACTCCAGCAGCCGGAACTGGGCGACTTCGAGCGCGAAGAGCGCGGGCTGGGCGTACTCGGTGCGCGCCAGCGACTGCGGCTCATCGAACACCACCTCGCGCAACGGCCGGTCGAGCCGCCCGGTGAAGTGCTCGGCGGCCTCGTCGAAGGCCGCCGCGTAGGCCGCGAAGTTCTTGTACAGTTCGCGCCCCATGCCGGCCCGCTGCGAGCCCTGGCCGGCAAACAGGAAGGCGGTGCGAACGCCTGCCGGGCCGATGGCCCCGGCGACTACTGCCTGGTCGGGCCGGTCCGCCACCAACGCCTCCAGGGCGTCCAGTTGACCGGTCCGGCCCTCGCCGAGCAGCACCGCCCGGTGCTCCAGCGCGGCGCGGCCGGTGGCCAGCGTCCGGCCGATCTCCGCATCGCTCGCGGCGAGCTCGCCGCTCACCCGGTCGCGCAGCCGCCGGGCCTGGGCGCGCAGCCCCTCGCGGGTACGCGCGGCGAGCAGCCACGGGGTGACGGCCGGCGCGGCGTCGGCGACGGGCGGTTCGGCGGCCGGCGCGGCTTCCAGGATCACGTGGGCATTGGTGCCGCTGATCCCGAAGGAGGACACGCCGGCCCGGCGCGGCCGGTCGGTGTCCGGCCACGGCTGCGCCTCGGTGAGCAGCGCCACCTGCCCGGCCGACCAGTCGACGTGCGGCGACGGCGCGTCGACGTGCAGGGTCCGCGGCAGCAGTTCGTTCCGCATCGCGAGCACCGTCTTGATCACGCCGGCGACCCCGGCCGCGGCCTGGCTGTGTCCGATGTTCGACTTGATCGAGCCCAGCAGGAGCGGCACCTGCCTCGCTTGCCCGTAGGTGGCGAGGATCGCCTGGGCCTCGATGGGATCGCCGAGCGGGGTCCCGGTCCCGTGTGCCTCGACAGCGTCCACCTGGTCGGCCGTCAGCTGCGCGTCGGCCAGCGCCTGGCGGATCACCCGCTGCTGGGCCGGGCCGCTGGGGGCGGTCATGCCGTTGCTGGCGCCGTCCTGGTTGACCGCGCTGCCGCGCACCACCGCGAGCACCTGGTGCCCCAGCCGTCGCGCGTCCGAGAGGCGCTCCAGAAGCAGCAAGCCCACGCCCTCCGACCAGCCGGTCCCGTCTGCAGCGGCCGCGAATGGCTTGCAGCGGCCGTCGCGGGCGAGCCCGCGCTGGCGGCTGAACTCGGTGAACGTGCCCGGCGCCGCCATCACCGCGACACCACCGGCCAGCGCGAACTCGCACTCCCCCTCGCGCAGCGCCCGCGCCGCAAGATGCAGCGCGACCAGCGAGGAGGAACAGGCCGTGTCCACGGTCAGCGCCGGGCCCTCCAGGCCCAGGGTGTAGGCGATCCGCCCGGACAGCAGCGAGGGCGCCTTGCCGGTCAGCAGGTGCCCCTCGACACCGTCGGCGCCCGCCGCGCCCAGAGCGGCATACCCCTGGTACACGGCCCCGACGAAGACCCCGCCACGGCTGCCGCGCACCGACAGCGGGTCGATGCCGGCGCGTTCCAGCAGCTCCCAGGAAGCCTCCAGCAGCACCCGCTGCTGCGGATCCATGGCCAGCGCCTCGCGCGGTGAGATGCCGAAGAACGCCGGGTCGAACTGCGCGGCACCGTCGATGAATCCGCCTTCGGCGACGTAGCTGGTGCCCGGCCGGTCCGGGTCGGGGTCGAAGAGACCGTCCAGGTCCCAGCCGCGGTCCGTCGGGAAAGGACCGATCGCGTCGCGCCCGTCAGCGAGCAGATCCCACAGCTGCTCGGGGGTGTCGACCGAGCCCGGGTAGCGGCAGCTCATGGCCACCACGGCGATCGGTTCGTGCCGCTTCGCCTCGACCTCGGTCAGGCGCTGCCTGGTGCGGGTCAGATCGGTGGTCACACGGTTGAGGTAGTCGCGGAGCTTGGTCTCGCTCACCGGCTGTCCGTCGCTTTCTGGGGATCCGACGTTCGTAGGGGCCTGAGGAGGACTCAGGAGATGCCGAGTTCGTTGTCGATGTAGGCGAACAGCTCGTCGTCGGAGGAGGAGACGATCCGCTCCTCGTCGGCGATCGCGGCCGACGCGTCCGCCACCGGCTCGCCGAGCTGCTCGAGGAGTTCGCGCAGCCGGGTGGCAACCAGGGTCCTGGTGTCGGCGTCGGCGATCGCGCCCGGCAGCAGCGGGTCGAGCCGGTCGAGCTCGGCGAGCAGCCGCGGTGCGTCCCCGGTTTCCCAGGCCGGCAGCAGCTCGTCGAGCAGATGCTCGGCGAGCGCCGCCGGGCTCGGGTGGTCGAAAACCAGCACGGCGGGCAGCCGCAGACCGGTCGCGACGCTGAGCCGGTTGCGCAGTTCCACGGCGGTCAGCGAGTCGAAGCCGAGTTCCTTGAACGCCCGCCCGGGCGACACCGCCTCGGTAGAGGCGTGGCCGAGCACGGTGGCCACGTGCTGCACCACCAACTCCTGCAGCGCGTCGAACCGTTCGGTAGCGGTCAGGCGGGCGAGGCGCTCCCGCAGCGCACCGTTGTCGCTCGGTGCGGCGTCCGCCCTCTCGGCGGCGCGGCGGGCGGGCCGGCCGGCGAGCGCGCGCAGCAGGTGCGGGACCGGGCCGCTGCGCGCCTGGGCACGCAGCGCGGGCAGGTCGATCCGGGTGGCGACATGCAGCGCCTCGGCCGCCGGGAGCGCGGCGTCGAAGAGTGCCAGGCCGTCCGCCGTGCTGAGCTCGGTAAGGCCGGACCGCGCGATGCGCCGGACATCCGTCTCGTCCAACTCGCCGGTCATTGCGCTGCGTTGCTGCCACAGGCCCCAGGCCAGCGAGCTCCCGGGGCGACCTTCGGCACGGCGACGCTGGGCCAGCGCGTCCAGGAAGGCGTTCGCCGCGGCGTAGTTGCCCTGGCCGGCGCCGCCGAAGACGGCCGCGGCGGAGGAGAACAGGACGAAAGCGGCAAGGTCGAGCTCGCGGGTGAGTTCGTGCAAGTTGAGTGCGGCGTCGACCTTGGGCCGCAGCACGGCGTCGAGCCGGTCGGGGGTGAGGGAGGCGATGGTGCCGTCGTCGAGCACGCCGGCGGCGTGCACCACGGCGGTGAGCGGGTGCTCGGCGGGCACGCTCGCGAGCAGCCCGGCCAGGGCCTCGCGGTCGGCCGTGTCGCAGGCCACGATCGCCACCTCGGCCCCCAGCTCGGCCAGTTCGGCACGCAGCTCGGCCCCACCGGGCGCCGCGGATCCCTGCCGACTGGTCAGGAGAAGCCTGGTGATGCCGTATTCGGTTACCAGGTGGCGGGCCAGCAGGCTGCCGAGCACGCCGGTGCCGCCGGTGAGCAGCACGGTGCCCTGCGGGTCGAGCGGCGCCGGGATGGTCAGCACGACCTTGCCGCGGTGGCGGGCCTGGCTGAGGTAGCGGAACGCCTCTGGGCCGTGGTGGATGTCGAAGGCAGTGACCGGGAGCGGCTGAAGCACGCCGGCTTCGAAGAGTGCGAGCAACTCGGCCAGCATCTGCCGGATCCGCTCGGGGCCGGCCTCGACCAGGTCGAAGTCGCGGTAGGCGACGCCCTGGTACTCGGCGGCGACCTGCTCGGCGGGGCGCTTGTCGGACTTGCCCATCTCCAGGTAGTGGCCACCGCCGGGCAGCAGTCGCAGGCTCGCGTCCACGAGCTCGCGGGCCGGCGAGTTGAGGACGACGTCCATGCCATGGCCGCCGGTGGTCTTCAGGAACTTCTGCTCGAAGTCGAGGGCGCGAGATGAGGCCAGGTGGTCTTCGTCCAGGCCCAGTCGGCGCAGTGCCTCCCACTTGCCCTCGCTCGCCGTGCCGAACACCTCGACGCCAAGGTGCCGGGCCAGCTGGACCGCCGCCATGCCGACCCCGCCGGCCGCCGAGTGGACCAGTAGCCGCTGGCCGAGGCGGATCGCGGCGAGGTCGGTCAGGGCGTAGTAGGCGGTCAGGAAGACCACGCTGACCGAGGCGGCCTGAGCGAACGACCAGCCTTCGGGCATCCGGGTGACGGTCCGGTGGTCGGCGACGGCCAGCGGGCCGAACGCACCGGAGAACAGGCCGAACACCCGGTCTCCGACGACCAGCCCGGTCACGCCGGGGCCGACCTCGGTGACCACGCCGGCGCCCTCACTGCCCACGGTGTGCTGGTCCGGGACCATTCCGGGGGCGGGCACCACGTCGCGGAGGTTCAGACCGGCCGCTCGCACCGCGATCCGCACCTGCCCCGGGCCCAGCGGCGCTGCGGCCTCGGGGCAGGGCAGGTAGGCGAGGTTCTCCACTTTGCCGGTCTGCCGGATATCGAGCCGCCACGGGCCGGCCGGGAGCTCCGGCGACCCGAGGTCCGCTTTGACCAGCCGGGCAGCGTGCAGCCGGCCGTCGCGCACCGCGAGTTGCGGCTCGGCCGAAGCGAGGGCCGCACCGAGCACGCTCGGCAGGTCACTCACCGCGTCGAGGTCCGGCCGGTCGAGGTCCAGCAGCAGGAAGCGGCCGGGGTGCTCGGACTGGGCTGAGCGGACCAGGCCCCAGACCGCGGCGTCGGCCAGGTCGGCGATCGTCTCGCCGGGCACGACGCGAACGGCGCCCCGGGTCGCGAAGACCAGTCGCGATTCCTCGAACCGGGGCTCGGCCAGCCATGACTGGAGCAGCGCGAGCACGCGGTGGGTGGCGTCATGGACTCGCTGCGCCGGGTCGGCCGTGGCCGGCAGCGTGTTGAACGGGCCTACGGCCAGCACCACTTGGTGCTCGGCGTGGAGCCCGGCCAGGTCGGCGACGGGTGCGCCGAGGCCGGCGGGCAGCAGGCCGGGCTCGCCGAGGACCGCGACCGAGCCGAGCGGCGCCGCCTCCGGGTGATCCAGCGGCAGCCAGTCGACCTGGAACAGCGCGTCCTGTGCCGGCGCGTTGCCGGGGGCCCGCAGCTGGTCGGCGACGACCGGGCGGCAGACCAGTGAGTCCACTGCGGCGACCGGACGGCCCGTGGGGTCGGTGACCGAGACCGCCATGCCGTCCGCACCTGCCGGGGCGAGGTGCACCCGCAGCGCGGTCGCTCCGGTGGCGTGCAGCCGGACACCGGTCCAGGAGAACGGCAGCCAACCCTGCCCGGCGTCCCCGTCGGCTGCCGAGTCGTCCGTGCCGCGCAGGAACATGGCATGCAGCGCGGCGTCCAGCAGCGCGGGGTGCAGGCCGAACCGGGCGGCCGCCTCCTCCTGCTCGGCGGGCAGCGCCACCTCGGCGAACAGCTCCCCGTCCCGCCGCCAGGCGGCCCGCAGGCCCTGGAACGACAGGCCGTAGGCGAAGCCCGTCTCGGCCAGGCGGTCGTAGAAGCCGTCAACCGGGACGGCTTCGGCCCCGGCCGGCGGCCAGGCGGCCGAACCGGCGTCAGGCGCCGCCTCAGCCGTGCCCGGGGCGAGCACCCCGTCGGCGTGCTGGGTCCACGGCTGCTCGGGCGCGGCGTCCGCCGGACGCCCGTAGAGGCTCAGGTGACGGTTCCCGCTCTCGTCCGGGCCGCCGACCGTCAGCTGGATCTGCACTGCACCGTGCTCCGGCAGCAGCAGCGGAGCCATCAGCGTCAGTTCCGTCACCTGGCCGCAACCGACCTGGTCGGCGGCTCGCACCGCCAGCTCCAGGAACGCGGTGCCGGGCAGCAGCAGCGAGCCGTGCACGGCGTGGTCGGCAAGCCAGGGGTGGGTCTGCACGGACAGGCTGGCGGTGAAGAGGAACCCGTCCGTCTCGGGCAGCGGCACCCAGGCGCCGAGCAGCGGGTGGTCGGGCGAACCGAGGCCGACCGCAGTGACGTCACCGGCGAAGGAGGTGAGCGCCTCGAGCCAGTAGTGGGTGCGCTGGAAGGCGTAGGTCGGCAGCTCGACACGGCGGGTGCCGTCGGGGAACCGCCAGTCAATGGACACACCGTTGACCTGGAGTTCGGCGGCAGAGGCCAGGAAGCGGGCCGGACCGCCCTCGTTGCGGCGCAGGGTGCCGGTGACGACGGCCTCGGGCGCGGTCTCCTGGAGTGCCATGGTGAGCACGGGGTGCGGGCTGACCTCGACGAACACGGTGTGTCCGTCGGAGGTCAACTTGCTGACGGTTGCTTCGAGTTCAACGGTCTGGCGGAGGTTGCGGTACCAGTAGGCGGCGTCCGGCTGCTCGGTGTCGAGCCGGCCGGCGGTGACGGTGGAGTAGAACGGCACGGTAGCGGCACGCGGCGTGATCGGCCGCAGCACGTCCAGGAGTTCGGCCTCCAGCGCCTCGACGTGGGCCGAGTGCGAGGCGTAGTCCACCGGGATCCGCCGGGCCCGCACACCGTCCGCCTCGCAGTGGGCCAGCAGCGCGTCCAGCTCCCCGGTGTCACCCGAAACCACCACCGTTGCAGGGCCGTTGACAGCGGCGACCGACAGACCGCCGGTGAGCAACGCGTGAACATCGGCCAGCGGAAGCGCCACCGACACCATGCCACCGCGTCCGGCGATCGCTTGGAGAGCCTTGCTGCGCAGCGCCACCACCCGGGCAGCGTCCTCCAGCGTGAGCGCGCCGGCAACGCAGGCGGCCGCGATCTCACCCTGGCTGTGGCCCACCACCGCCGACGGCTCGACGCCGTACGAGCGCCACAGCTCCGCCAGCGACACCATCACCGCGAACAGCACCGGCTGCACCACGTCCACGCGCTCCAGGTCTGAGCCGTCGCCGCGCAGCACCTCGAACAGGTCCCAGTCGACGAACGGCACCAGCGCCGCCGCACACTCACCCATCCGCGCCGCGAACACCGGCGAGGCGTCCAGCAGTTCGACCGCCATACCGGCCCACTGCGCACCCTGCCCCGGGAAGACGAACACCACCCGGTCCCGCTCACCGGCCGCCACACCCTGCACCACACCAGGCGCCGGCCCCCCAGCGGCGACCGCCGCCAGCCCGCCGAGCAGTGCCTCCCGCCCGTCCGCCACGACCACCGCGCGGTGCGCGAAGGCCGAGCGTGCGGTGGCGAGCGTCTGCCCGACTCCGACCGGGTCCAGGTCGGGCCGGCCGGAAAGGTGGGCGTGCAGCCGCTCGGCCTGCGCTCGCAGTGCGTCGGCACAGGTACCGGAAACCACCCAGGGCAGCGCGTCGGGCGTGCCCGGTCCGGCCTCGTCCAGGGCCTGCGCCGGGGCATCCTCCAGGATCACGTGCGCATTGGTGCCGCTGATCCCGAAGGAGGAGACGCCGGCCCGGCGCGGCCGTCCGGCCTGTGGCCAGGGCGTGTTCTCGGTGAGCAGCTCGACGCTGCCCGCCGACCAGTCGACGTGCGGGGAGGGCGCGTCCAAGTGCAGCGACTTGGGCAGCAGCCCGTGCCGCATGGCCAGCACCATCTTGATCACGCCCGCGACACCGGCCGCGGCCTGGGTGTGCCCGAGGTTGGACTTGACCGAACCGAGCCGCAGCGGTGCCGCGTCCCGGCCTTGGCCGTAGGTGGCGAGAATCGCCTGGGCCTCGATCGGGTCACCCAGCGCGGTCCCGGTCCCGTGTGCCTCAACGGCATCGACCTGGTCCGCCGTCAACCCGGCGCTCGCCAGCGCCGCGCGGATCACCCGCTGCTGCGAAGGGCCGTTGGGCGCGGTCAGGCCGTTGCTCGCACCATCCTGGTTGACGGCGCTGCCGCGCAGCACGGCGAGCACCGGGTGGCCGTTGCGCTCCGCGTCGCTCAGCCGCTCGACCAGGAGCAGCCCGAGGCCCTCGGCGAAGCTGGTGCCGTCGGCCGCGGCGGCGAACGGCTTGCAGCGCCCGTCCGGAGCGAGGCCGCGCTGGCGGCTGAACTCGACGAACAGGCTCGGGGTCGACATCACCGTCACGCCGCCGGCCAGGGCCAGGTCGCACTCCCCCGACCGCAGCGACTGGGCGGCGAGGTGCAGCGCGACCAGTGAGGAGGAGCAGGCGGTGTCGACGGTGACGGCCGGGCCTTCCAGGCCGAGCGTGTAGGAGATCCGGCCGGACATCACGCTGGCCGAGTTGCCGGTGCCGAGGTAGCCCTCGGCCCCCTGGGTGGAGGCGAGCGGACGGTGGCCGTAGTCCTGGTAGTTGGTGCCGGCGAAGACGCCGGTGCGGCTGCCGCGCAGCGCGGCCGGGTCGATGCCCGCGCGCTCGATCGCCTCCCAGGAGGTCTCCAGCAGCAGGCGCTGCTGCGGGTCCATGGCCAGCGCCTCGCGCGGCGAGATCCCGAAGAAGTCGGCGTCGAACCGGCTCACGTCAGCCAGGAACCCGCCCTCGCGGGTGTAGAAGGTGCCGACCTTGTCGGGGTCGGCGTCATAGCCGCCGTCGAGGTCCCAGCCGCGGTCGGTCGGAAAGGCGGAAATGGCGTCACCGCCGGCTGCCAGCAGCTGCCACAACTCCTCGGGGGTGCTGACACCGCCCGGGAACCGGCAGCTCATCGCGACGATCGCGATCGGCTCGTCGCTGCTCGTTGCCACCGCGATCACGGGGGCGGTACTGCTGCCGACGAGTTCCGAGCGCAGCTGGTCGGCCAGCGCGTTCGGGGTCGGGTGGTCGAAGACCAGGGTGGCGGGCAGCCGCAGGCCGGTGGCCCGGCTCAGGCCATTGCGCAGGTCGACGGCGGTCAGCGAGTCGAAGCCCAGCTCGCGGAAGGTCCGCCCGGGTTCGACCGCTTCGGGGCCGACATGGCCGAGCACGCCCGCCACGTAGACCCGGACGAGTTGCAGGAGCGCGCGCCGCTGGTCGGCGTCGGACAGCCCCGCCAGCTTGGCCGCGAGGTCCGATGAGTCGTCGGCGGGCGCGCCGTGGGCCGTGCCGGCTGCCGGGCTACGGGTGGCCTCGGGGATGCCGCGCAGCACCGGCCTGGTGCGGGTCGACGTGAAGGCGGGGGTGAACATCTCCCAGTCGATGTCGATCAGCGCGAGGTAGGTGTCGTCCTGGTCCAGCGCCTGCTGGAGAGCGGTGACGGCCAGGGCCGGCCGCAGCGCGGCGACACCGTGGCGGCTGAGCCGGTCGCCGATCCGGCCTTCGGCCATGCCGCCGTCGGCCCACGGGCCCCAGGCGATCGAGGTGGCGGGCAGTCCCTGGGCTCGGCGCTGCTGGGCGAGCGCGTCCAGGAAGGCGTTGCCGGGTGCGTAGTTGCCCTGGCCGCTGCCACCCAGGGTGCCGGCCGTGGACGAGAAGAGCACGAACGCGTCCAGGTCCAGCTCGCGGGTCAGCTCGTCCAGGTGGACGGCAGCGTCGACCTTGGCGTGCAGCACCCGGTCGATCTGGTCGACCGTCAGCGACTCGACCAGGCTGTCGTCCAGCATGGCGGCGGTGTGCACCACGGCGGTCAGCGGGTGCTCGGCGGGCACGGTCGCGAGCAGTTCGGCGAGCGCGGCGCGGTCGGAAACGTCGCAGGCGGCGATGGTCACCTCCGCGCCCAACTCGGCCAGTTCCTTGCGCAGTTCGTCCGCGCCCGGGGCCGCGGGGCCGCGCCGGCCGGCCAACAGCAGGTACTCGGCGCCACGGGCGGCCAGCCAGCGGGCCACGTGCGCGCCGAGCGCCCCGGTGCCGCCGGTGACCAGCACGGTGCCGCGCGGGCGCCAGTCGCGGGCCGGTGCCGCCATCGGGAAGCGCTCCAGACGGCGGCCGAGCAGGCCGGCGGGCCGCAGCGCTACCTGGTCCTCCTCGTCCAGGCCGCCGAGCACGGCGGCCAGTCGGGTGGCGGCGCGTTCGTCGAACTGCTCGGGCAGGTCGATCAGGCCGCCCCAGCGCTCCGGGATTTCTAGCGCGGCGATCCGGGCGAAGCCCCAGACCATCGCCTGCACGGCACTGCGCACCACCTCGGCGCGCCCGGTACCGACGGCGCCGCGGGTGGCGTACCAGAGCGGCGCGCCGATTCCGGCGTCGGCCAGCGCCTGAGTGAGGGCCACGCTGCCGGCCAGGCCGCGCGGGACGGACGGCTGGTCGGGATGCGGGCACTCGTCGAGCGCGAGCAGCGACAGCACACCGCTGACGGCCGCCCCGGCCGCGGCCTTGCTCAGCAGCTCGGCGAGCGCCGCGCGGTCGGTCGCGTCGGTGACGAGTGGCGTGACGTTCGCGCGACGTTCGAGACCGGCGAGGACCGCGGCCGTCTGCTCGTCCTCGGCCAGGGCGGCCGGGACGACCGCGAGCCAGGTTCCGGTCAGTACGACCGGGTCGGGCTCGGCCAGCGGCTGCCAGCCGATCCGGTAGCGCCAGTCTTCGACCGTGGCGTGGTCGCGGCGCGCCCGGTGCCAGTCGGCCAGGGTCGGGAGGAGGGTGTCGAGCGAGGCGCGCTGCTCGGCGCTCCGCACGGCCAGGGTGCGCGCGAGGGCGTCGGTGTCGGCGCTCTCCACCGCCGCCCAGAAGCGCGCGTCGGCGGGGTCCTGGTGGACGGCGGCGGGTGCGGGCTGGGGCCAGTAGCGGGTGCGCTGGAAGGCGTAGGTGGGCAGGTCCACGCGGCGGGTGCCCTCGGGGAACCGCCAGGTGACGGGGACGCCGCTGACGTGGAGTTCGGCGGCGGAGGTCAGGAAGCGGGCCAGGCCGCCCTCGTTGCGGCGCAGGGTGCCGCTGACGACCGCGTCGGGCGCGGTCTCCTGGAGTCCCATGGTGAGCACGGGATGCGGGCTGACCTCGACGAAGGCGTCCAAGCCGTCTTCGATCAACGTGCGAATCGCTGCTTCGAGTTGGACGGGCCGGCGGAGGTTCCGGTACCAGTAGGCGGCGTCCAGCTGGGCGGTGTCGAACAGGCCGGCGGTGACGGTGGAGTAGAAGGGCACCTGCGAGGTACGCGGCGTGATCGGCCGCAGCACGTCCAGGAGTTCGGCCTCCACCGCCTCCACGTGCGTGGAGTGCGAGGCGTAGTCCATCGGGATCCGCCGGGCCCGCACGCCCTCTGCCTCGCAGCGGGCCAGCAGTGCGTCCAGCGCCGAGTTCTCGCCCGAAACAACCACCGTTGCAGGGCCGTTGACGGCCGCCACTGTCAGGTCAGAGATCAGCATCTCGCGCACCCGGTCCTGGGGCAGCGAGACGGAGACCACACCGCCTCGGCCGGCGATCGCTCGGAGGACCCGGCTGCGCAGCGCCACCACCCGGGCCGCGTCCTCCAGCGACAGTGCGCCGGCCACACACGCGGCAGCGATCTCACCCTGGCTGTGCCCGACGACCGCCGCGGGCGTGACGCCGTAGGAGCGCCAGAGCTCCGCCAGCGACACCATCACCGCGAACAGCACCGGCTGCACCACATCGTCGCGTCCGAGCACGGCACCGTCCCCGCGCAGTACCTCGAACAGGTCCCAGTCCACGAACGGCGCCAGCGCCGCCGCGCACTCACCCATCCGCGCCGCGAACACCGGTTCGATGTCCAGCAGTTCGACCGCCATGCCGGCCCACTGCGCACCCTGCCCCGGGAACACGAACACCACCCGGTCCCGCTCACCGGCCGCCACGCCCTGCACCACACCAGGCGCCGGCTCACCCGCCGCCAGCGCACCCAGCGCCGCCAGCGCGCCGGGCCGGTCCGCGGCCAGCAGCACCGCCCGGTGGTCCAACGCCGCCCGACCGGCCGCGAGTGTGCGCCCGGCCTCGGGGAGCGGCAGCTCCGGCCGGTCCACCAGGTGCGCGCGCAGCCGGGCCGCCTGGGCGCGCAGTGCGTCGGCGCCACGGGCGGACAGCGGCCAGGGCACCGGGAAGGTCATCGGTTCGCCGGGCTCGGCCGACTCCTCGACGGGGGCCTGCTCAAGGATCACGTGGGCGTTGGTACCGCTCATGCCGAAGGAGGACACCGCCGCGCGCCGCGGCCGGCCGGTCTCCGGCCACGGCACGGCCTCGGTCAGCAGCTCCACGGAACCCGCCGACCAGTCGACGTGTGGCGTGGGCACGTCCACGTGCAGCGTCTTCGGCAGCAGGGCGTGCCGCATCGCCATGACCGTCTTGATCACCCCGGCGACACCGGCCGCTGCCTGGGTGTGCCCGAGGTTGGACTTGACCGAACCGAGCCGGAGCGGAGCCGCCTCCCGGTGCTGCCCGTAGGTGGCGAGCAGCGCCTGCGCCTCGATCGGGTCACCGAGCGTGGTCCCGGTGCCGTGCGCCTCGACGGCGTCCACCTCGGCGGCCGTCAGACGCGCGTCGGCGAGCGCCTGCCGGATGACGCGCTGCTGGGACGGGCCGTTCGGCGCGGTGAGGCCGTTGCTGGCGCCGTCCTGGTTGACCGCGCTGCCGCGCACCACTGCCAGCACCGGGTGCCCGTTTCGGCGCGCGTCCGACAGCCGCTCCAGCAGCAGCACGCCGACGCCTTCGCCCCAACCAGTGCCGTCGGCCGCGGCCGCGAACGGCTTGCAGCGGCCGTCAGCGGCCAGCCCGCGCTGGCGGCTGAACTGGACGAAGGCGGCGGGCGTGGACATCACGGTGACACCGCCGGCCAGCGCGAGGTCGCACTCCCCCGCCCGCAGCGCCCGCACGGCGAGGTGCAGCGCGACCAGCGAGGAGGAGCAGGCGGTGTCGACGGTGACGGCCGGGCCTTCCAGCCCGAGCGTGTAGGAGATCCGGCCGGAGACCACGCTCGCCGCGTTGCCGGTGCCCTCGTGGCCGTCGAGGCCCTCCGGGTTGGCCAGCAGCAGCATCGAGTAGTCCTGGCCGTTGGTGCCGGCGAAGACGCCGGTGCGGCTGCCGCGCAGCGCGGCCGGGTCGATGCCCGCGCGCTCGATCGCCTCCCAGGAGGTCTCCAGCAGCAGGCGCTGCTGCGGGTCCATGGCCAGCGCCTCGCGCGGCGAAATGCCGAAGAAGTCGGCGTCGAACCGGCTCGCATCGGCCAGGAACCCGCCCTCACGGGTGTAGCTGGTACCGGACTGCTCCGGGTCGGCGTCGTGCAGCGCGTCCAGGTCCCAGCCTCGGTCGGCCGGGAAGTCCGAGACGGCGTCGACGCCGTCGGCAACCAGCCGCCAGAGCTCCTCCGGGGTCTGCACCCCACCGGGGAACCGGCAGCTCATCGCGGTGATCGCGATGGGCTCCGGCTCGCCCGACTCGACCGCCAGCAGGCGCTCGCGGGTCTGGTGCAGATCCGCCGTGACGCGCTTCAGGTAGTCGAGGAGCTTCTCCTCGTTCGTACGTGTGTCACCCATGGGACTGGTCAGGGCTCCTCGGAGATCGGAAGGCACCGGCTCAGGAGAACCCGAGCTCCTTGTCGATGAAGTCGAAAATCTCGTCGGACGAAGCCGACTGGATCTGGTTCGCGACCGCGTTGGTCGCCGTTTCCGACCGCGAGCCGCCGCACTTGAGCAGCAGGGTCTGCAGCCGGGTGGCGATCTGCGCCCGGTCGGGGTCCTCGGCGTCGAGCGCGGCCAGAGCCGTATCGAGCCGGTCCAGCTCGCCGAGCAGCGCGGTGCCGGCGGGAACCCCGCCGGGCGCGAGTTCGGTGTGCAGCCGGCGGGCGAGTTCGGCCGGGGTCGGGTGGTCGAAGACCAGGGTGGCGGGCAGCCGGACCTCGGTCGCGGCCGCCAGTCGGTTGCGCAACTCGACGGCGGTCAGCGAGTCGAAGCCGAGCTCGCGGAAGGCGCGCCGGGAGTCGACCGCCTCCGCCGTGCGGTGGCCCAGCACGGTGGCGACCTTGGTGCGCACCAGGTCGGTCAGCAACCGGAGTTGGTCGGCCGGCGGCAGGCCGGCCAACTTGGTGCGCAGCGACGGGGCGTCGGACGGCCCGTCGGCGGTCTGTTCGCGGCCTGCCCCTTCGAGCGCGCGCCGGGCCTCCGGCAGCGTGTCGAGCAGGCGGCCGGGCCGGTCCTTGCAGTGGGCCGGCGCGAAGTGCGACCAGTCGAGGTCGGCGACCGCGACGGTGACGTCCCCGTGCCCGAGCGCCGCGCCGAGCGCGGCCAGCGCCCGCTCGGGCGCCATCGGCCGCAGGCCGCCGCGCCGCAGCCGGTCCGCCACCGTGTGGTCGGCGGCCATGCCGGCGCCGGCCCACGGGCCCCAGGCGATCGCGGTCGCCGGCAGGCCGAGGCCGTGCCGGTGCTCGGCGAGTGCGTCCAGGTAGGCGTTCGCGGCGGCGTAACTCGCTTGGCCTGCCCCACCGGTGGTGCCGGCGAGGGAGGAGAACAGCACGAAGGCATCCAACTCCAGCTCGCGGGTCAGCTCGTGCAGGTTCCAGGCGCCGTCGACCTTCGGGCGCAGCACGGTCGACACGCGCTCGGGGGTCAGGCCGTCCAGCACGCCGTCTTCGAGCACTCCCGCGGTGTGGACGACGGCCGTCACCGGGATCCGGGAAAGCAGGTCGGCAAGTGCTTGACGCTCCGTCACATCCACTGTTTCGACCAGCACTTCCGTCCCGGTCGCGGACAGCTCGGACAGCAGCTCGGCCGCGCCGGGGGCCGCGAGGCCGCGCCGGCCGGCCAGGACGAGACGCTCGGCGCCGTTGGCGGCCAGCCAGCGGGCGACCTCGGCGCCCAGGGCGCCGGTGCCACCGGTGACCAGGACCGTGCCGGACGGGTGCCAGGCCTGCGCCTTCGGGCCGGTGGTGGCACGCGCCAGGCGGCGTCCCAGCAGGCCCGCCCCGCGTACGGCGACCTGGTCCTCGGCCCCACCCGCGAGGACCGCGACCAGGCGGGACGCCGCGCGTTCGTCCAGGGTCGGCGGCAGGTCGACCGAACCGCCCCAGGAGGAGGGAAGTTCGAGCGCCGCGACCCGACCCAGACCCCAGAGCGCCGCCTGACCGGGGTCGGCCGACCGGTCCGCGTGCCCCGTCGACACCGCGCCACGGGTGACCGCCCAGTACGGCGCCGCGAGTCCGGCGTCGCCCAGGGCTTGGAGCATGGTGATGGTCAGCGTGAGGCTCCGCGCGGCCTGCTCGGGAGCCGCACCGTCTTCCCAACCCACGAGTGCGGCAATGCCGTTGAGGTCGGCGTCGGCCAGCTCGGTGCGCAGCAGCGCAGTGAGGCCGGCACGCTCGGCGTCCGCGGGAAGCACGAGGCGGACTACGTGGGCGCCGTGCCGCACCAGGCCCGCCTCGATGGCGGTGACCGCCGGGTCGGCAGCGGCGGCCTGATCCAGCACCAGGGCCCAGGTGCCGTGGAGTGCGGTAGTGGCGGGTTCGGGCAGCGCCGCCCAGTCGATCTGGTAGCGGCAGCTGTCGAGCTCGTTCTGCTCACGTCGTCGGTGACGGTAGGCAGCGAGGGCGGGCAGCAGCTCGCTGAGCGGGCGGTCGGCGTCCAACTGGAGGGAGTTGGAGAGTTCGGCAGCGTCCGCGCGGTCGACGAGCTCCCAGAACTCGGTGTCCACCCCGGCGACGTCGGCGGGCCGAGCCTCGGACTCGGGGGCCTCCAACCAGTAGCGCTCGCGCTGGAACGGGTAGGTGGGCAGGTCGATCCGGTGGGCACCGGGGAAGGCGCGGGTCCAGTCGACGGTGGCGCCGTCCACGTACAGCTCGGCCAACGCGGAGAAGAACGCGGTCGGCTCGGAGCGGTCCTTGCGCAGGGCGGTGGTGACGACGCTCGGGGCGGTGGACAGGCCGTCCTCGGTGAGCGCGGTCAGCACGCCGTCGGGGCCCAGCTCCAGGAAGCGGGTGACGCCGGCTGCTTCGAGCGCCTGGACGCCGTCGTGGAAGCGGACCGCCTCGCGGACGTGCCGCACCCAGTAGTCCGGGTCGCGGAGTTCCTCGGCGGTCGCGAGGCGGCCGCTGAGGTTGGAGACCAGCGCGAGGCTCGGCGCGGCGAGGTCCAACCCGCGCACCACCTCGGCGAACTCCGCCAGCATCCCGTCCATAGCAGGAGAGTGAAACGCATGCGAGACCCGCAAACGCCTAGTCTTTCGACCCAACCCCTCCCAGTGGGCCGCCAACTCCAGTACGCCGCCTTCGTCGCCGGACAGCACCACCGAACGCGGACCGTTCACCGCCGCGATGGCCACGCCCTCGTCGAGGCCGTACTCCAGAATCTCGGCCTCAGTCGCCGCCACGGCCACCATCGCACCACCGGGGGGAAGTTGCTGCATCAGGCGACCGCGGGACGCCACCAGCCGGCAGGCGTCGTCCAGCGAGAAGACACCTGCCACGTGTGCGGCGGCGATCTCACCGACCGAGTGGCCGATGAGGGCGTCCGGCATCAAGCCGAAGGACTCCAGCAACCGGTACAGCGCCACTTCCAGGGCGAACAGCGCCGGTTGGGTGTACGCAGTCTGGTGGATCACCTCACTGTCGCCGAACACCACCTCCCGTAGTGGCCGTTCGAGCTCGGCGTCCATCCGTGCGCACACCGCGTCGAAGGCTTCCGCGAACACCGGGAACGCCGCGTACAAGTCTCTTCCCATACCCGGGCGTTGCGCCCCCTGGCCGGTGAAGAGGAACGCCGTCCGGCCGGCCGCCGCGACGCCCCGGACCAGCCCCGGCGCCTCGTCGCCCAGCGCGAGCGCCGCCAGCGCTTCCGGCTCCAGGGCGACCGCGCGGTGCTCGAACACCGCACGCCCGGCCGCCAACGAGAAGCCGCCGTCCGCCAACGAAGTCTTTCCGTCGAAGAGTTCACGCAGGAGATCGGCCTGTGCCCGCAACGCCGCCGCGCTGCGCCCCGACACCACCAGCGGCGTGACCTCACGGGTCGGCGTGGCCGGAGCGTCCAGGACGGCCGGTGCCTGCTCGATGATCGCGTGGGCGTTCGTCCCGCTGACCCCGAACGAGGACACGCCCGCCCGCCGCGGCCTGCCGCTCTCCGGCCAGTCCACCGCCTCGGCCAGCAGCCGCACTTCGCCCGCCGACCAGTCGACCTGCGGCGTCAGCTCGTCCACGTGCAGGGTCTGCGGCAGCACCCCGTGCTCGATGGCCAGCACCGTCTTGATCACCCCGGCGATGCCCGAAGCCGCCTGGGTGTGGCCGAGGTTGGACTTCAGCGTGCCGAGCCACAGCGGCCGTTCGGCGGGCCGGTTCTGCCCGTAGGTGGCCAGCAGCGCCTGCGCCTCGATCGGGTCGCCGAGCCGGGTGCCCGTACCGTGCGCCTCCACCGCGTCGACCTGGTCGGCCGTCAAACCGGCGTTGGCCAGCGCGGCTCGGATCACCCGCTGCTGGGAGGGACCGTTGGGCGCGGTCAGGCCGTTGCTCGCACCATCCTGGTTCACCGCCGTGCCTCGCACCACCGCCAGCACCGGGTGCCCGTGGCGCTCCGCGTCCGAGAGCCGCTCCAGCAGCAGCACCCCGGCGCCCTCCGCCCAGCCGGTCCCGTCCGCCGCCGCCGCGAAGGCCTTGCAGCGGCCGTCCGAGGAGAGTCCGCCCTGGCGGCTGAACTCCACGAAGGCCATCGGCGTGGACATCACCGCCACGCCGGCGGCCAGCGCCATGCCGCACTCGCCCCGGCGCAGCGACTGCACCGCCAGGTGCAGCGCCACCAGCGAGGAGGAGCACGCCGTGTCCACCGTCACCGCCGGCCCTTCGAGCCCGAAGGTGTAGGCCAGTCGGCCTGAGGCGACGCTGCTGGCGTTGCCGGTGAGCAGGTACCCCTCCACGCCCTCGGGGACGCTGGCGAGGCTGGTCCCGTACCCGGATGCACCGGCGCCGACGAAGACCCCGATCTGCTCGCCCTTGACCGTGTCCGCCCGGATCCCCGCCCGTTCGAACGCCTCCCAGGCGGTCTCCAGCAGCAGCCGCTGCTGCGGGTCGGTGGCCAGCGCCTCGCGCGGCGACATGCCGAAGAAGCCCGGGTCGAACAGGCTCGCGTCGTAGAGGAAGCCGCCCTCGCGGGCGTAACTCGTGCCGGGGTGCTCGGGGTCGGGGTCGTAGAGCTCGGCCAGGTTCCAGCCACGGTCGGCCGGGAAGCCGCCGATCGCGTCACCACCGGCGACGACCAGCCGCCACAGCTCCTCGGGGCTGCGCACCCCGCCAGGAAGACGGCAGCTCATGGCGACGATCGCGATCGGCTCGTCATCGATGGCGGCGACGGCAGCGACCGGCATGTGGTTGCCGGCAGAGACGGCCGCGCCCAGCAGCTCGTCGCGCAGGTGGCGGGCGACCACGGTGGGGGTCGGGTAGTCGAAGACCAGCGTCGCGGGCAGCCGCAGACCTGTCTCGGCGGTGAGCCGGTTGCGCAGGTCGACCGCGGTCAGCGAGTCGAAGCCCAACTCGCGGAAGGCCCGGCCGGGTTCCAGCTCCGCCGCCGACGCGTGGCCGAGCACAGCGGCCGCGTGGCTGCGGACCAACTCCAGCAGGCGGTGCTCGCGTTCGGCCTCGGCGAGCGGGGCGAGCTCACGCCGCAGCCGGGCGCCGGTGTCGGCCGGGTCGGCCGCGGGTGCCGCCTGCTCCAGGGCTCGACGGACCTCCGGCAGGTCGCCGAGCAGCGCGCTGGGGCGGGTCAATGTGAACGCCGGCGCGAACCGGGCCCAGTCGACGTCGACGACGGTGAGAGTCTCCTCGCCGGCTGCGAGTGCCTGCTGCAGTGCGGCGATCGCGGACTCCGGTGCCATCGCGGGCAAGCCGCGCCGGGCCAGCTGCTCGCCGGCGCCGTCGCGGGTGGCCATGCCGACCTCAGCCCACGGGCCCCAGGCGACGGCCGTGCCGGCCAGGCCGCGGGCCCGGCGGGCCTGGACCAGCGCGTCGAGGAAGGCGTTCCCGGCCGCGTACGCGCCCTGGTCACCGCCACCCCAGACGCCGGAGATCGATGAGAAGACGACGAACGCGTCCAGCTGCCGGTCGCCGAGCAGCTCGTCCAGGTGCGCGGCGCCGACGGCCTTGCCCGCGATCACCTGCGCTGCTTCGGCGAGACCGGTCCGGGCGAGCGGCGCCGCGAGGGTGACACCCGCCGCGTGCACCACTGCCGACACCGGCCAGCGGTCCAGCAGGTCGGCCACGGCCGCGCGGTCTGCCAGGTCGCACGCCTCGATCGCCACCTCCGCGCCCAGCGCGCGCAGTTCCTGGGCCAGCTCGGCGGCGCCGGGCGCGGCCGGGCCGCGACGGCTGGTCAGCACCAACCGCTCGGCGCCCGACCCGGCGAGCCAGCGGGCGACCTGCGCGCCGAGGCCGCCGGTGCCGCCGGTGACAAGCACCGTGCCGCGCGGGCGCCAGTCGACGAGCTGCCCGGAGTCGGCGCGCACCAGGCGCCGCCCGAAGACGCCGGAGCCGCGCACGGCCACCTGGTCCTCAGTCCGGGCGTCCTCAGACCGGGCGCTTTCGACCCCGGCGGCGAGTACGGCCAGCAGGCGGGCGACCGCACGCCGGTCCACCTGCTCGGGGAGGTCGATCAGCCCGCCCCAGGAACGCGGGGTCTCCAGGGCGGCCACCCGGCCCAGGCCCCAGGCCATCGCCTGCACGGGTGCCGCCAACCGGTCCGAGCGGCCGGTCGACACCGCGCCGCGAGTCACGCACCACACCGGTACCGGCAGCCCGGCGCCGGCCAGCGCGAGCGTCGCGGCGAAGCCCGCCGACAGCTGCGGATGCTCGGAGTGCGGCCGCTCGTCCAACGCGAGCAGCGACAGCACGCCGGTCGTCGCGTCGTCCAGCGCCTCGCGCACGGCGGCCGGTCCGCCCGACACCAGCACCGCGCCCCGGCGTTCGAACTCGGCGACCAGCTCCGACAGGCCGTCGGGGACGGTTTCCGGGAGTGCGACGATCCAGCGGCCGGGGAGCTCGGGAACGCCTGCCAGGTCCAGCGGCCGCCAGGACACCCGGTAGCGCCACCGCTCGGTCTCCGACCAGCTGCGGCTGCGGGCCCGGTACGAGGTCAGCGCCGGCAGCAGGCCGCCGAGAGCCTCCGTCTCGGTGAGCTCCAGGGCCCCGGCGAGGGTGGTGAGGTCGGCCCGCTCGACGGCGTCCCAGAAGCGGGTGTCGCCGACGGGTTCCAGCCGGACCTCGTCCGCCTCGGTGGCGGGGACGTCCTGGAGCCAGTACCGCTGCCGTTGGAAGGGATAGGTCGGCAGCTCCACGGGCTGGGCCGGCGTGCCGGTGAACAGGCCGCGCCAGTCCACCGCCCCACCACCGGTGTGGAGTTCGGCGACGGAGGTGAGCACCCGGCGGGCTCCGCCGTCGTCGCGGCGGAGCGTGCCGACCACGCAACTCGGCTGCTCAGCCGGTAGATCGGCCGCGTCGAGACTCTCCTGCAGGGCCATGGTGAGCACCGGGTGCGGGCTGACCTCCACGAGGCGGGTGTGCCCCGAAGAGATCAACTGCGAAACAGCCGCGCCGAGTTGGACGGTGCTTCGAAGGTTGCGGTACCAGTACGCGGCGTCCAGCTGCTCGGTGTCGAGTAGGCCGCCGGTCACGGTGGAGTAGAACGGCACCTGCGCGGCGCACGGCGTGACTGGGCGTAGTGCGTCCAGGAGTGCGGCCTCCAGCGCCTCGACGTGGGCGGAGTGCGAGGCGTAGTCGACCCAGATCCGCCGGGCTCGCACGCCGTCCGCCTCGCAGCGGGCCAGCAGCTGGTCCAGTTCCCCGGTGTCACCCGAAACCACCACCGTGGCAGGGCCGTTGATCGCCGCGATCGACAGTCCCGGTGTGAGCAGCTCACGCACCCCGTCCTGGGGCAGCGCGACGGAGACCATGCCGCCGCGTCCGGCGATCGCTTGCAGGGCCTTACTGCGCAGCGCCACCACCCGGGCCGCGTCCGCCAACGACAGCGCACCCGCCACACAGGCCGCCGCGATCTCACCCTGACTGTGCCCCGCCACGGCGGCCGGCTGCACGCCGAACGAGCGCCAGACCTCCGCCAGCGAGACCATCACCGCGAACAGCACCGGCTGCACCACGTCCACGCGTTCGAGCTCGGCCCCGTCCCCGCGCAGCACCTCCAGCAGGTCCCAGTCGACGAACGGCGCCAACGCCGCCGCACACTCCGCCATCCGATCGGCGAACACCGGTGAAGCGTCCAGTAGTTCGACCCCCATGCCGACCCACTGCGCACCCTGCCCCGGAAAGACGAAGGCCAGCCTGCCCCGGGAGCCGGCCACCCCCCGTACGAGCCCGTTCACCGAGGTGCCCGAGGCAAGAGCGTCCAGGCCCTTGAGGAAGTCCTCGCGCCGGTCGGCGAGCAGCACCGCCCGGTGTTCGAAGACCGCACGGGTGCCAACGAGCGAGAGCGCGGTATCGGCCGGGTCAAGGTCCGGGTGCTCGGCCAGGTGGGCCCGCAGCTGCTCCGCCTGGGCCCGCAGGGCGTCGGCGGTGCGCGCGGACAGCGACCAGGGCAGCAGGCCGGCGGTCCGCAGCACCGGCTCGGGCTGCACTCCGTTCTCCGGCTCGGCCACGGCCTCGGGTTCCGGTGCCTGCTCCAGTATCGCGTGGGCATTGGTGCCGCTGAGTCCGAACGAGGAAACGCCGGCCCGGCGAGGCTCGCCGGTCTCCGGCCAGGGTCGGGTATCGGTCAGCAGCGCCACGGCCCCGGCCGACCAGTCGATGTGCGGCGAGGGCGCGTCCACGTGCAGAGTCTTCGGCAGCAGTCCGTGCCGTATCGCCATGACCGCCTTGATCACCCCGCCGACGCCGGCCGCCGACTGGGCGTGGCCGATGTTCGACTTCAACGAGCCTAGCCAGAGCGGCCGTTCGGGGGTGTGCTCACGTCCGTAGGTGTTGATCAGCGCCTGCGCCTCGATCGGGTCGCCGAGCGTGGTTCCGGTGCCGTGCGCCTCCACCAGGTCGACCTGCTCCGCCGTCAGTCGGGCGTTGGCGAGTGCCGCGCGTATCACCCGTTGCTGGGACGGGCCGTTCGGTGCCGTGAGGCCGTTGCTCGCGCCGTCCTGGTTGACCGCCGTGCCGCGCACCACCGCGAGCACCGGGTGCCCGTTGCTGCGGGCGTCCGAGAGCCGCTCGACCAGCAGCAGCCCGACGCCCTCGGCCCAGCCCGTCCCGTCGGCGGCGGCCGCGAACGCCTTGCAGCGGCCGTCGGCGGCGAGGGCACGCTGGCGGCCGAACTCCTGGAACATGCCGGGGGTGAACATCACGGCCGCGCCCCCGGCCAGGGCGAGCGTGCACTCGCCCCGACGCAGCGACTGAACGGCCAGGTGCAGCGCCACCAGCGAGGACGAGCAGGCGGTGTCGACGGTGACCGCCGGGCCCTCCAGGCCGAGCGTGTAGGAGATCCGGCCGGAGGCCACCGAGAGGGCGTTGCCGGTCAGCATCAGGCCGCCGAGGCCGTCCGGGAACCGGGTGACGCCGGCCCCGTAGCTGGACGAGGCGGCGCCGACGAAGACGCCGGTCCGGCTGCCCTTGAGCGAGGCCGGGTCGATGCCGGCGCGCTCGCAGGCATCCCAGGAGGTCTCCAGCAGCAACCGCTGCTGCGGGTCTGTGGCCAGTGCCTCGCGCGGCGACATGCCGAAGAAGCCCGCGTCGAACTGCCCGGGCTCGTCGAGGAAGCCGCCGCGACGGACGACGGACATCTCGGCGGGGTCGGGCTCAGCGGCGAGCCCCCAGCCGCGGTCGGCCGGGAACTCGCCGACCGCGTCGCCGCCGTCGGCCACCAGCTGCCACAGGTCCTCGGGGCTGCGGACCCCGCCGGGGAACCGGCAGCTCATCGCGACGATCGCGATCGGCTCGTGGTCCTTGGCCTCCACCTCGTGCAGCCGGCGGCGGGTCTGGCGCAGGTCCGCCGTCGCCTTCCGGAGGTAGTCCAGGTACTTCTCTTCGTTCACCACTTACCGTCAGCCCCTTTGAGCAGCCAGGGAAATCGATTGAGCAGCCGGGCACCGCGGCTGTGCGGACCGGGCTGGGCCCAGGTGGGCCCGATCCGGTCCGCCGGTCCGTCAGATGCCGAGTTCGTCGTCGAGCAGGCTGAACAACTCGTCGGCGGTGGCCGCCTGGAGTTCGCCGTCCTCGATCGCCTCGCCGCCGCTCGCGGTCCAGGTCGCGAGTAGCCGCTGCAGGCGCTGGGTGATCTGTCCGCGTGCGTCCTCGTCCGGGGCGAGCGCGGCGAGTGTGCGCTCGATCCGGTCCAGCTCGCCGAGCACCGGCTCACCGGCCGAGGCGGGCTCCTGCGGCGCGAGCTCGACGTCCAGGAAGCCGGCCAGCGCCTGCGGGGTCGGATAGTCGAACACCAGCGTCGCGGGCAGCCGGACACCGGAGGCAGCGTTCAGCCGGTTGCGCAGCTCGACAGCGGTCAGCGAGTCGAAGCCGAGCTCCTTGAACGCGCGGCCCGGCTCGATCGCCTGTCCGGAGGCATGGCCGAGCACGATCGCCACCTGTCCGCAGACCAGGTCGAGCAGCAGGCTCTCCCGCTCGGCCGGTCCGCGACCGGCCAGCCGCTGGGCGAGCGCGCCCGCCGCGTCTGCCGACACCGCGCCGGCCTGGGCGGTGCGCCGGACGGTGGTGCGGACCAGGCCGCGCAGCAGGGTGGCGACCGCCTCGCCCTGGCCGCGCAGGGCGGCCAGGTCCAGGAGCATCGGCACCGGGTTCGCCGCGTCCAGCGCGAGCGCGGCGTCGTACAGTGCCAGGCCCTCGGCGGCGGTCAGGGCGACCATGCCGCCGCGGCTCATCCGGCTCACGTCCGCCTCGGCCAGCGCGGTGGTCATGCCGCTGCCCTGCGCCCACGGACCCCAGACAAGCGAGACCGCCGGCAGGCCGGCCGCCCGGCGCTCGCGGGCCAGCGCGTCCAGGAAGGCATTACCGGCCGCGTAGTTGCCCTGTCCCGCGCCGCCGAAGGTACCGGAGACGGAGGAGAACAGGACGAAAGCGCCGAGGTCGAGGTCGCGGGTGAGTTCGTGCAGGTTGAGTGCGGCGTCGACCTTGGCGCGCAGCACGTGGTCGAGCCGGTCGGGGGTGAGGGAGGCGATGGTGCCGTCGTCGAGCACGCCGGCGGCGTGCACTACGGCGGTGAGCGGGTGCTCGGCGGGCACGGCCGCGAGCAGCCCGGCCAGGGCCTCGCGGTCGGCCGTGTCGCAGGCCGCGATCGCCACCTCGGCACCCAGGTCGGCCAGTTCGGCACACAGCTCGGCCGCACCGGGTGCGTCCGGTCCGCGACGGCTGGTCAGCAGCAGGTGCCGCACGCCGCGCTCAGCCACCAGATGGCGGGCCAGCTGTGCGCCCAGGCCGCCGGTGCCGCCGGTGAGCAGCACGGTGCCGTGCGGGTCGAGCGCTGCCGGGACGGTCAGCACGACCTTGCCGGTGTGGCGGGCCTGGCTGACGTACCGGAACGCCTCCGGAGCCCGCCGCACGTCCCAACTCGCCACCGGCAGCGGCCTGAGCGCGCCGCACTCGAAGAGCGCGAGCAGCTCGGCCAGCATCTCCTGGATCCGGTCCGGGCCGGCCTCCATCAGGTCGAAGGCCCGGTAGGCGACGTCCGTGTGCTCGGCCGCGACCTGCTCGGCGGAGCGGATGTCGGTCTTGCCCATCTCCAGGAAGTGGCCGCCGCTGGGCAGCAGTCGCAAGCCCGCGTCCACGAACTCCCGGGCCAGCGAGTCGAGTACCACGTCCACACCCTGACCACCGGTCGCCTTCAGGAACTTCTGCTCGAAGTCCAGGGTGCGCGAGGAGGCCAGGTGGTCCTCGTCCAAGCCCAGTTCGCGCAGCACGTCCCACTTGCCCTCGCTCGCGGTGCCGAACACCTCGACACCGAGGTGCCGGGCCAGCTGGAGGGTGGCCATGCCGACCCCGCCGGCCGCCGAGTGGACCAGCAGCCGCTGTCCCTGGCTCATCGGGGCGAGCTCGGTGAGCGCGTAGTAGGCGGTCAGGAAGACGATCGGGGTGGCGGCCGCCTGAGCGAACGACCAGCCTGCGGGGATCCTGGCCAGCATCCGGTGGTCGGTCACCGCGACCGGGGCGAACGAGCCGAACAGCAGACCCATCACGCGGTCGCCGACGGCCAGCCCGGTCACCCCGGGGCCGACCTCGGTGACCACGCCGGCGCCCTCGCCGCCGAGCAGGCCGGCCTGGCCGGGGTACATACCGAGTGCGTTGAGCACGTCGCGGAAGTTCAGGCCGCCGGCCCGGACCGCGACCCGCACCTGTCCCTCCGTCAGCGGTGTGTCCACTTCGGGGCAGGCAGCCAGGGCCAGGTTCTCCAGGGTGCCGCGGGTGTCGATGTCCAGGCGCCAGCGGTCGGCACCCTCGGGCACGGCCAGCAGCTCGGCCGGGGCGCGCCGGGCCAGCCGCTGGGCCCGGATCACACCCTGACGGATCGCCAGGTGCTGCTCGTCCAACGCCAGCGCGCCGGGCAGGGCGGCCTCGGACTCCGCGGTGCCGTCGAGGTCGACCAGCAGGATCCGTCCCGGGTTCTCCGACTGCGCGGAGCGGGCCAGACCCCAGACCGGGGCGTGCTCCAGGTCCACGGCGCCGTCGTGCGCGTCGGTCGACACCGCGCCGCGGGTGACCAGGACCAGCCGTGCGGCATCGAGGCGCTCGTCGGCGAGCCAGGTCTGGAGCACGGCCAGGGTCTGGTGAGCAGCGGCGCGCGCCGCCGTCGCGAGCTCCGCCGCACCGGTGGCGGGCACCGGCCGCGGGTCCAGAGCCAGCACGATCGCGTCCGGCGCAGGGGCGCCGGCCTCGACCGCCGCGGCGAGCGCGGCGAGGTCCGCGTAGTGCTCACCCAGGTCTGCGGGCAGCAGGGCAGAGCGGCCGAGCACGGCGAGGCGCGGCGTGCGGGCGGGCGCGGGGGTCTCGACAGGGGTCCAGTCGAGGCGGAACAGCGAGTCGCGGTGCGGGTCGCGCTCGGTGTGCAGGTGGGCGGCCGTGACCGGGCGCAGCACCAGCGAGTCGACCGAGGCCACCGGCGCACCGGTGCCGTCCGCGACGGCCAGCGCGATCGCGTCGGGGCCGGTCCGGGACAGCCGGACCCGCAGCGTGGGGGCACCGGACGCGTGCAGCGTCACCCCGCCCCAGGAGAACGGCAACCGGGCCAGGCCGACATCCTCCAGGGCCACGAACAGCACCGCCTGAAGCGCGGCGTCGAGCAGCGCCGGGTGCAGCCCGTAGCGGGCGGCGTCGGTGGCGTGCTCCTGCGGCAGCGCGACCTCGGCGAACACGTCGTCACCGAGCGTCCAGACCTGGCGCAGGCCCTGGAAGGCCGGGCCGTAGGCGAATCCCGAGGCGGCGTAGTTCGCGTAGAAGTCGGCGATGTCGACCTCCGCGGCGCCGGCCGGCGGCCAGATGGCGAAGTCGAACTCCGCGGGCTTGACGGCCGGGGCCAGCACGCCGCTCGCGTGCCGGGTCCACGGCTCGTCGGCGGCGCCGTCGGCCGGACGGGAGTAGAGGTCGAGCGAGCGGAGCCCGCTCGACTCGTCGGACCTGCCGATCCACAACTGGAGCTCCACCGCGCCCTGTTCGGGCAGCACCAGCGGAGCCGCGAGGGTGAACTCGTCCACCCGGCCGCAGCCGACCGCGTCGGCCGCCCGGACGGCCAGCTCCAGGAAGGCCGTGCCCGGGAAGAGGACCAGGCCGGAGACAGCGTGGTCGGCGAGCCAGGGCTGGCTGTCCACGGAGAGGCGGCTGGTGAAGAGGAAGCCGTCGGTGCCGGCCAGCTCGATGCCGGCGCCCAGCAGCGGGTGGTCGGGCGAGGTCAGGCCGGCCGCGCGAACGTCACCGGAGCCGGGGAGCGCCGCCTTGGGCCAGTAGCGGGTGCGCTGGAACGGGTAGGTGGGCAGGTCGATCCGGTGGGCGCCGGGGAAGGCGCGGGTCCAGTCGACGGTGACGCCGCTGACGTGGAGTTCGGCCAGCGCGGTGATGAGGGTGCGGGTTTCCGGGCGGTCCTTGCGCAGGACGGCGGTGGCCACCCGGGGGGCTTCCGGAAGCAGCGCGGTCAGCACACCATCCGGGCCGACCTCGACGCACCGGGTGACACCGAACTCCTGGAGTGCCTGCACACCGTCGTGGAAGCGCACGGCCTCGCGGACGTGCCGCACCCAGTAGTCGGGGTCGTCGAGCTCCCCGGCGGTCGCGAGGCGTCCGGTGAGGTTGGAGACCAGCGCGACAGTCGGCGCCGCGAGTTCCAACCCGCGCACCACCTCGGCGAACTCCGCCAGCATCCCGTCCATGGCAGGAGAGTGAAACGCATGCGAAACCTGCAAACGCCTAGTCTTTCGGCCCAGCTGCTCCCAGACCACGGCCGCCGCCAGCACCGCATCCTCATCGGCGCCGGACAACACTGCGGAACGCGGACCGTTCACCGCTGCTATGGCCACGCCGTCACCAAGACCGTGCTCCAGAATCTCGGCTTCGGTCGCCTCCACGGCCACCATCGCACCGCCGGTCGGAAGTTGCTGCATCAGGCGACCGCGGGCAACGACCAGCCGGCACGCGTCGTCCAGCGAGAAGACGCCTGCCACATGCGCGGCGGCGATTTCGCCCACTGAGTGGCCGATCAGCACATCCGGCGTGACACCGAAGGACTCCAGCAGGCGGAACAGCGCCACCTCCAGTGCGAACAAAGCGGGTTGGGTGTACGCGGTCTCATGGATCACCTGACCATCGCCGAACACCACCTCCCGCAAGGGCAATTCGAGCTCGGCGTCCACCCATGCGCACACCGCGTCGAATGCCGTCGCGAACACCGGGAACGCCTCGTACAACTCCCGTCCCATGCCAGGACGCTGTGCACCCTGGCCGGTGAAGAGGAACGCCGTTCGGCCGGCCCCCGCAACACCGCGTACCAGCCCGGGCGCCTCCCCTTCGCGTGCCAGCGCGGCGAGCGCGCCGGCGTCCAGCGCGACCGCCCGGTACTCGAACACTGCACGGCTTGCCGCCAGTGAGAACCCGGCGTCCGCCAACGAGACTCCTGTGCCCAGGAGTTCGCCCAGCCGCTCGGCCTGGGCGCGCACCGCCTCCGTGCTGCGCCCCGACACCACCAGCGGGGTGACCGCACCGGCCACCGTCGCCGGAGCTTCCAGGGCTTCCGGTGCGTGCTCGATGATCACGTGCGCGTTGGTCCCGCTGATCCCGAACGAGGACACACCCGCCCGGCGCGGCCCGCCGGTCTGCGGCCAGACCACCGCCTCGGTCAGCAGCCGCACTTCGCCCGCCGACCAGTCGACCTGCGGCGTCGGCTCGTCCACGTGCAGGGTCTGCGGCAGCAGACCGTGCCGCATCGCCAGAATCATCTTGATCACACCCGCCACCCCGGCCGCGGCCTGGGTGTGACCGATGTTGGACTTCAATGCGCCCAGCCACAAGGGCCGTTCGGCGTTTCGCTGCCCGTAGGTGGCCAGCAGCGCCTGCGCCTCGATCGGGTCACCGAGCCGGGTGCCCGTGCCGTGCGCCTCCACCGCGTCTACCTGGTCCACCGTCAAACCGGCGTTGGCCAGCGCGGCGCGGATCACCCGCTGCTGCGACGGCCCGTTCGGCGCCGTCAGGCCGTTGCTCGCACCGTCCTGGTTCACGGCGCTGCCACGCACCACCGCCAGCACCGGGTGACCATTGCGCTCCGCGTCCGACAACCGCTCCAGCAGCAGCATGCCGGCACCTTCCGACCAGCCGGTCCCATCCGCCGCCGCCGCAAAGGCCTTGCAGCGCCCGTCGGCGGCCAAGCCGCGCTGGCGGCTGAAGTCGATGAACGAGCCGGGGCTGGACATGATCGTGACGCCACCGGCGAGGGCCATGGTGCACTCCCCCTGCCGCAGCGACTGCACGGCCAGGTGCAGCGCCACCAGTGAGGAGGAACAAGCCGTGTCCACCGTCATCGCCGGGCCTTCGAACCCGAAGGTGTAGGCGATCCGCCCGGAGACCACACTTGCCGCGTTCCCGGTCCCGAGGTAGGAGTCCGGGCCGCCGGGCGCGCTGACCAGCAGGCCGATGTAGTCGTTGCCGTTGCTGCCGGCGAAGACACCGGTTCGGCTGCCGCGCAGCGTGTCCGGGTCGATGCCGGCCCGCTCGAACGCCTCCCAGGAGGCCTCCAGCAGCAGCCGCTGCTGCGGGTCGATGGTGACCGCCTCACGCGGCGAGATCCCGAAGAAGTCGGCGTCGAACTCGCTGACGTCGTAGAGGAAGCCACCGCCCGAGGTGTAGCTGGTGCCGGTGTTCTCCGGGTCCGGGTTGTACAACGAGGCGAGGTCCCAGCCGCGGTCGGTCGGGAAGTCGCCGATCGCGTCGGCTCCGTCAGTGAGCAGCCGCCACAGGTCCTCGGGGCTGCGCACCCCGCCGGGCAGTCGGCAGCTCATGGCGACGATGGCGATCGGTTCGTCGTCCGCCGCGGTGGCCGGTTCGACCGCGGCCGACTGCGCCGCGCCGCCGGTCAGCTCGCCGGCCAGGAAGCGGGCCAGCGCTGTCGGGTTGGGGTGGTCGAAGGCCAGCGTGACCGGCAGGTTGCGGCCGACCGCACGGCTCAGGGCGTTGCGCAGTTCGACCGCCGTGAGGGAGTCGAAACCGAGAGCCTTGAAGGCCTTGTCCGGCTCGACGGCGTCGGGGCCGGCATGCCCCAGTACTTCGGCGGCGTGGGTGCGGACCAGGGCCAACAGCTCCTGCTCACGCGCCGCCTCGGTCAGGCCCGCCAGCCGGGCCGCGAGCGCGCCGCGGCCGTCGGCCTCGGCTCCGGCCTCGGTAGCCGCCGCCTCCACCGCCCGCCGGACCTCCGGGAGTTCATTCAGCAGCGGGCGCGGCCGGGCTGCCGTGAAGCCGGGCGCGTAGCGGTCCCAGTCGACGTCCGCGACCACCAGCTCGGTCTCGCCGTGGTCCAGCGCCTGCTGCAGCGCCTCGATCGCGAGCTCGGGCGCCATCGGCGGCATGCCGCGCCGGCGCAACTGCTCGCCAAGTGCCTCGTCGACCAGGCCGCCGCCACTCCACACGCCCCAGGCCACCGAGGTGGCCGGCAGGCCCTCGGCGCGCCGCTGCCAAGCCAGCGCGTCAAGGTAGGCGTTGGCTGCCGCGTAGCTGCCCTGGCCGGCGCCGCCGACCGTGCCCGCGTACGAGGAGAAGAGCACGAACGCGGACAGGTCGAGCCCGCGGGTCAGCTCGTGCAGGTTGTGCGCGGCATCGGCTTTCGGCCGCAGCACGCCCTCGGCGCGGTCGGCGGTGAGGGTGTCGATCACGCCGTCGTCCAGCACGCCGGCGGCATGCACGACGGCGGTCAGCGGCTGGTCGGCGGGCACGGCGGCCAGCAGCGCGGCCAGTGCCTCGCGGTCGGCGGCGTCGCAGGCCGCGACCGTGACCTGAGCCCCCAGCGCCGTCAGCTCGGCCCGCAGCTGATCGGCGCCGGGCGCGTCCGGGCCGCGACGACTGGTCAGCAGCAGGTGCTGGGCGCCGCTTCGGGCCAGCCAGCGGGCGAGGCGGCCGCCGAGCGCGCCGGTGCCACCCGTGATCAGGACGGTGCCTGTCGGGCGCCACGGTGCCTGCGGGTGTGCGCCACCGAGCGGCGAGCGGACCAGCCGGCGGGCGAACAGGCCGTTCGAGCGGACGGCGAGTTGGTCCTCTGCGTCGGTGCGCCCGAGCGCGCCGACCAGGCGGTCGAGGGCGCGGGCGTCCGGTGCGTCGGGGAGGTCGAGCAGGCCGCCCCAGCGCTGCGGGTACTCCAGGCCGATGATCCGGCCGAGGCCCCAGGTCAGCGCCTGCGCGGGGCTGGTGACACGGTCGAAGCGCCCCACCGCCACTGCGCCACCGGTCAGCAGCCAGAGCGGGGCCCCGACGGAGCGATCACCCAGCGCCTGCACCAGCGCGACCGTGTGGCCGAAGCCGTGCCGGGCCTGCGGGTCGAGGGCGAGCAGCGACAGCACGCCGGCGAGCGGCTCCTCGTCCGGCAGCGCGGCGGTGAGCCGGGTCACGAGCGCGGTGCGGTCGGGTTCGGCCGCGTCGACCTCCACGGTCAGCGGCTGAGCGCCGTGCCGGGCGAGGGTGTCAGCGAGCCGGCCGGCGAGCCGGCGGGCGGACTCGGCCGGCGGGACGACCAGCAGCCAGCGACCGACGGGCGTCGGCGACGCGGCATCGTCCAGCGGCCTCCAGCTGATCCGGTAGCGCCAGCGGTCGACGGTCGACCGGTCCTGCTCGTCGCGGTGGTAGGCGGAGAGCGCCGGCAGCAGTGCGTTGAGCTGCGCCGCGTCGTCCACCTTCAGCGCCCGGGCCAGCTCCTGGAGGTCACCGCGCTCGACGGCCTCCCAGAAGCGGGCGTCTGCGGTCGCCTCGCCGACCGGGGCCGCCGGCGGCTCGCCGCCGATCGCGAACGGCAGCTGCGGCCAGTAGCGCTGCCGCTGGAAGGCGTAGGTGGGCAGGTCGACGCGGCGGGTGCCGGCCGGGAACTGCCAGGCCACGGGGACACCGTGCACGTGGAGTTCGGCGGCGGAGGCCAGGAAGCGGGCCGGGCCCCCCTCGTCGCGGCGCAGGGTGCCGGTGACGACGGCCTCGGGCGCGGTCTCCTGGAGCGCCATGGTGAGCACGGGGTGCGGGCTGACCTCGACGAAGGTGTCCAGGCCGTCCGCCACCAACGTGTCGACGGTTGCTTCGAGTTGAACGGTGTGGCGCAGGTTGCGGTACCAGTAGGCCGCGTCCAGCTGCTCGGTGTCGAGCCGGCCGGCGGTGACGGTGGAGTAGAACGGCACGGTAGCGGCACGCGGTGTGATCGGCCGCAGCACGTCCAGGAGTTCGGCCTCCAGCGCCTCGACATGGGCCGAGTGCGAGGCGTAGTCCACCGGGATCCGCCGGGCCCGCACACCGTCCGCCTCGCAGCGGGCCAGCAGCGCGTCCAACTCCGCGATGTCGCCCGAAACCACCACGGTGGCAGGTCCGTTGACAGCGGCAACCGACAGACCGTCAGTGAGCAACGCGCGAACCTCGGCCAGCGGCAACGCGACCGAGACCATCCCGCCACGCCCCGCGATCGCGTGGATCGCCTTGCTGCGCAGCGCCACCACCCGGGCAGCGTCCTCCAAAGTGAGCGCGCCGGCCACGCAGGCCGCCGCGATCTCACCCTGACTGTGCCCCACCACCGCAGCCGGCTCGACACCGTACGAGCGCCACAGCTCCGCCAGCGACACCATCACCGCGAACAGCACCGGCTGCACGACCTCCACGCGCTCCAGCACGCCACCGTCACCGCGCAGCACCTCGAACAGGTCCCAGTCGACGAACGGCGCCAACGCCACCGCACACTCACCCATCCGCGCCGCGAACACCGGCTCGGAGTCCAACAACTCCACTGCCATACCCATCCACTGCGCACCCTGCCCCGGGAACACGAACACCACCCGGTCCCGCTCACCAGCAGCCACACCCCGCACCACCCCGGGCAGCCGCTCGCCACGGGCCAGCGCCTCCAGGCCGGCCAGCAGGGTGTCCCGCTCCGCACCGACCAGCACCGCACGGTGCTCGAAGGCCGACCGCGTGGTCGCCAGCGAGAACCCCACGTCCGTCAACGCCGCGTCACTGTCCAGGAGTTCGCGCAGCCGCTCGGCCTGGGCGCGCAGCGCGTCGGCGTTGCGGGCGGAGAGCAGCCAGGGCGCCACCGACATCGCCTGCCCGGTCTCGACCGGCTCTTCGGCCGGAGCCTGCTCCAGGATCGTGTGGACATTGGTCCCGCTCATGCCGAACGAGGAGACACCCGCCCGCCGCGGCCGCCCGGTCTCCGGCCACGGCACGGCCTCGGTCAGCAGCTCGACGGAACCCGCTGACCAGTCGATGAGCGGCGACGGCGCGTCGATGTGCAGCGTCTTCGGCAGCACGCCGTGCCGCATCGCCTGCACCATCTTGATCACCCCGGCGACCCCCGCCGCGGCCTGCCCGTGCCCGATGTTGGACTTGATCGAGCCGAGCCTCAGCGGGACCTCCCGGCCCTGCCCGTAGGTGGCGAGCAGTGCCTGCGCCTCGATCGGGTCACCGAGCGAGGTGCCCGTGCCGTGCGCCTCCACGGCGTCCACCTGGTCAGCCGTCAGACCGGCGTTGGCCAGCGCCGCGCGGATCACCCGCTGCTGCGACGGCCCGTTCGGCGCGGTCAGCCCGTTGCTCGCACCGTCCTGGTTCACCGCGCTGCCGCGCACCACCGCCAGCACCGGGTGGCCGTGGCGGCGCGCGTCCGACAGCCGCTCCAGCAGCAGCATGCCGACGCCCTCGGCCCAGCTCGCGCCGTCGGCGGCGGCCGCGAACGGCTTGCTGCGCCCGTCGGCGGCGAGCGCGCGCTGGCGGCTGAACTCGATCAGCGACATCGGGGTGGCCATCACGGTCACGCCGCCGGCCAGCGCGAGCGAGCACTCACCGGCCCGCAGCGCCTGCACCGCGAGGTGGAGTGCCACCAGCGACGAGGAGCAGGCCGTGTCGACCGTCACCGCCGGGCCCTCCAGGCCCAGCGTGTAGGAGATCCGGCCGGACAGCACGCTCGGCGAGTTGCCGGTGCCGACATAGCCCTCGAAGTTGTCCGTGGATCCGGCCAGCACCCCGGAGTAGTCCTGGTACGTGACGCCGGCGAAGACACCTGTGCCGGTGCCGCGCAGCGCGACCGGGTCGACCCCGGCCCGCTCGATCGCCTCCCACGAGGTCTCCAGTAGCAGGCGCTGCTGCGGGTCCATGGCCAGCGCCTCACGCGGCGAGATGCCGAAGAACGCCGGGTCGAACGCGCTGGCGTCGTGCAGGAACCCCCCCTCGCGGGCGTAGCACTTGCCCTGCCGGTCCGGGTCGGGGTCGTACAGCCCGTCGACGTCCCAGCCGCGATCGGTCGGGAAGCCCGAGACCGCGTCCACGCCGTCCGCGACCAGCTGCCAGAGCGCCTCCGGAGTGGTCACGCCGCCCGGGTAGCGGCAGGCCATCGAGACGATGACGATCGGGTCGTCCGCGACCGGGCCGGCCGTCGCGACCGGCGCCTGGGCGGCCGCCGACCGGGCTACGCCGAGCAGTTCGTCCCGCACCTGGCGGGCCAGCGCGGCCGGGGTCGGATAGTCGAACACCAGGGTGGCCGGCAGCCGCAGGCCGGTGGCCTTGTCCAACCGGTTGCGCAGCTCCACCGCGGTCAGCGAGGTGACGCCCAGCTCCTTGAAGGGCTGCCCGGGCCGGACCTCCGCCATCGACTCGTACCCGAGCGCTGCGGCGACCTGGGTGCGCACCAGTTCCAGGACGACCCGGTCACGCTCCGGCTCGACCAGGCCGGCCAGCTGCGCGCGCAGGTTCGCCGACCTGCCGGTGGGCGCCTCGGCCGTCGCGGGCTTGGCCGCCCGGCCGCGGCCGGTGCCGCGCTCGCGGCCCTTTCGGCGCTGCTGCCGGGCACCGCTGCGACGGGACTCCCCCGCCGCCGCGGCCGGTCGCAACACCAACGCGGCGATGCTGATCACGGGCTCGCCATCCGGGTCGGCGGCGAGCAGCGCCAGCCGCTCGGGGCCGGTCCGGGTCAGCCGCACGCGCAGCGTGGCCGCCCCGGCCGCGTACAGCTCGACGCCCTGGCACACGAAGACCAGCCGGTCGCGGCCGAGGCCGTCGAAGACGCCGGCACCGAGCGCATGCAGCGCGGCGTCGAGCAGGGCGGGGTGCAGACCGAAGCGCTCGGCCTCGGCCGTGCCGCTGCCCGGCAGGGCAACCTCGGCGAAGACCTCCTCCCCGCGCTGCCACAGGGCCCGTAGGCCGCGGAACCGCTCGCCGTACTCGAAGCCGCCGGCAGCCAGCCGCTCGTAGAGGTCGTCGACGGCGACCGGCGTCGCGCCGACCGGCGGCCAGGCCGCGAGGTCGGCTTCCGGCAGCTCCTCGTCACCCGGCTCGGCCAGCAGGCCGGTCGCGTGGCGCAGCCAGGGCGCGTCGAGTTCGACGTCCTCCGAGCGGGAGTGCACGGCGAAGGTCCGCTGACCGCTCTCGTCGGCAGGGGTGACGGTCAGTCGGAGCTGTACCGCGCCGTCCTCGGGTAGCGGCAGCGGCGCCTCCAGGGTCAACTCCTCGACGAGTGCGCAGCCGACCTCGTCGCCTGCCAGCACCGCGAGCTCGATCAGCGCGGTTGTGGGCAGCACGGTCCGGCCGTGCACGCGGTGCTCGGCGAGCCAGGGCTGGACGTCTTGCGACAGCCGTCCGGTGAGCAGGCAGCCGCCGTCCTCGGCGAGCGTGACGACCGCGCCCAGCAGCGGGTGCCGGACCGGGTCGATGCCGAGCGCGGCCGGGTCGCCGCCGGTGCCGGCCGCGGGCTCGAGCCAGTAGTGCCGGTGTTGGAAGGCGTAGGTGGGCAGGTCGATCCGGCGTACTGGGCGTCCGTCGAACAGTCGGGCCCACGGCACGGTGGCGCCGTGCACGTGCAGTTCGGCGAGCGCGGTGAGCAGCGCGGTCGGCTCCGGACGGTCCTTGCGCAGAGCCGGGACGAGCAGCGGCGGCTCAGCGTCCGCCGGCTGCGTGAGGCCTGCCAGGCAGTCGTCAGCGAGCGCGGTGAGCACGCCGTCGGGACCGAGTTCGAGGTAGTGGGTGACGCCCTCGGCGTGCAGGGTCCGCACGCCGTCGTGGAAGCGCACGGCCTCGCGGACGTGGCGCACCCAGTACGCCGGGTCGCACAGCTCCTCGGCGGTCGCGAGGCGGCCGCTGAGGTTGGAGACCAGCGGGAGCGTCGGGGCCGCGAGGGTGAGCGCCTCGACGACCGAACGGAACTCGGCCAGCATCGGGTCCATCAGCGGGGAGTGGAACGCGTGACTGACCGTCAGGCGACGGACCTTGCCACCAGCGGCCTCGAACTCCCCCTCCAGCTCCACAACAGCGGCCTCGGCACCCGAGATCACGGTCGAGCGCGGGCCGTTGACGGCGGCGATGCTCACATCGGTGCGGCCAACCAGCCGGGCCAGCACCTCGTCCTCGGTGGCCTGCACGGCCACCATCGCACCACCGGCGGGCAGTTGCTGCATCAGCCGACCGCGCGCCACCACCAGCCGACAGGCATCGTCCAGCGAGAACACCCCGGCCACATGCGCCACCGCGATCTCACCGACCGAATGCCCGATCAGCGCATCCGGCGTCACACCCCACGATTCGAGCAGCCGGAACAGCGCCACCTCAAGGGCGAACAGCGCGGGTTGAGTCCAGGCGGTCTCGTGGATCGCCCCATCTCCGCCGAACACCACCTCCCGCAACGGCCGTTCGAGCTCGGCGTCCAACCGCGCGCACACCGCGTCGAACGCCGCCGCGAACACCGGAAACGCCTCATACAACTCCCGCCCCATCCCGGGACGCTGAGCACCCTGACCGGTGAACAGGAAGGCCGTTCGGCCGTTCGGGCCGGTGGACCCGGCGACCACGCCCGGTACCTGGGTGTCCAGGGCCACACCATCCAGTGCGCGCAGCAGTTCCTCGCGTCCGGAGCCGAACACCACCGCCCGGTGCTCGAAGACCGAGCGGCCGGTGGCCAGTGCGAAGGCGACCTCGATCGGATCGTCCTCCGGGCGCGCCGTCAGGTGGTCGCGGAGCCGGACCGCCTGAGCCCGCAGGGCGTCGGCAGAACGGCCCGAGAGCGGCCAGACCATCGGCTCGCCCGAGGTCGCACTCGCCGGCGCGGCAGCAGCCTCGACCGCCGGTGCCTGCTCGATGATCACGTGAGCGTTGGTGCCGCTCACCCCGAAGGCCGAGACACCGGCCCGCCGGGGCTCGACGGTCTCCGGCCAGGCCATTGCTTCAGTCAGCAGGGACACCGCGCCGCCCGACCAGTCGACCTCGGGCGAGGGCTCGTCCACGTGCAGTGTCTGCGGCAGCAGGCCGTGTCCGATCGCCAGCACCGTCTTGATCACGCCCGCGACACCGGCGGCCGCCTGGGTGTGGCCGATGTTCGACTTCAGCGAACCGAGCCACAGCGGCGCCTCGCGGTCCTGGCCGTAGGTGGCCAGCACGGCCTGGGCCTCGATCGGGTCGCCGAGCCGGGTGCCGGTACCGTGCGCCTCCACCGCGTCGACCTGGTCGGCCGTCAAACCGGCGTTGGCCAGCGCGGCGCGGATCACCCGCTGCTGGGCCGGGCCGTTCGGCGCGGTCAGGCCGTTGCTCGCACCGTCCTGGTTCACCGCGCTGCCGCGCACCAGCGCGAGCACGGGGTGCCCGTGGCGCTGCGCGTCCGACAGCCGTTCCACCAGCAGCATGCCGACGCCCTCGGACCAGCCGGTCCCGTCGGCCGCCGCCGCGAACGGCTTGCAGCGGCCGTCGCCGGCCAGCCCGCCCTGCCGGCTGAACTCCAGGAACGCCGCCGGGCTCACCATGACGGTGACGCCGCCGGCCAGTGCGAGGTCGCACTCGCCCTGGCGCAGCGACTGCACGGCCAGGTGCAGCGCGACCAGCGAGGAGGAGCAGGCCGTGTCGACAGTCATCGCCGGGCCTTCGAGCCCGAAGGTGTAGGCCAGCCGCCCGGAGACGACCGAGGTCGCGCTACCGGTCAGCAGGTGCCCCGCCAGCTCCGGCGGCACATCGTGCAGGCCGGCGCCGTAACCGGACGTCGAGGCACCGACGAAGACGCCCGTCCGGGAGCCCTTGAGCGCGGCGGGGTCGATACCCGCGCGCTCGATCGCCTCCCATGTGGTCTCCAGCAGCAGGCGCTGCTGGGGGTCCATGGCGAGTGCCTCACGCGGCGAGATGCCGAAGAAGCCGGCGTCGAACTCGCCTGCGGCGGTGAGGAATCCGCCCTCGATGGTGGCGAGCGCGTCATCCGAGCCGTCCTCGGCTCCGGTGGCGTGGAGCGCGGCCAGGTCCCAGCCGCGATCGGTCGGGAACTCCGTGATGGCGTCCCCCGCGCCCGTGACCAGGCGCCAGAGGTCCTCCGGGGAGTGCACGCCGCCGGGCAGCCGGCAGCTCATCGCGACGATCGCGATCGGGTCGGCGGCGCCTGCGGTGTGGTGCGTGGTGGCAGCGGTGTCCGGCTGCGGGGGCTGAGTGCCCATGAGTTCGTCCTTCAGGTGCGCCGCCAGGTCAGCGGCGCTCGGGTAGTCGAAGACCAGGCTGGATGGCAGGCGCAGTCCGGTCTCCTGCTGGAGGCGGTTGCGCAGTTCGACGGCTGTGAGCGAGTCGAAGCCGAGGTCCTTGAACGGGCGGGTCGGCTCGATGGCCGCGGCGCCGCTGTGGCCGAGGGCAGCGGCGGTGTGGGTGCGGACGAGGTCGAGCACCAGGCGCTCGCGGTCCGCGGCCGACAGCGCGGCGAGGCGGTCGGCGAGGCCGGAGGTCGCCGCCGGTGCGGTGGTGTCGTCGGCGCGCAGCGCGGCGGCGGCCTCAGGCAGGTCGGCGAAGAGCGGGCTAGGGCGGGTCGCGGTGAACGCAGGCGCGAAGCGGGCCCAGTCCACGTCGGCGACGGTGATCGGCTCGTCGGCGGTGGCGACCGTGCTGCGCAGCGCCGCGATCGCGAGCTGCGGGGGCAGCGGCCGCAGGCCCCGCCGAGCGAGCTGGGCGGCGGCGTCGTCGGAGGCGGCCATGCCGATCTCGGCCCACGGGCCCCAGGCGATGGCCGTGCCCGCCAGGCCACGGGCGCGCCGGGACTCGACGAGCGCGTCCAGGAAGGCGTTGGCCGCACTGTAGACGGCCTGCCCGCCACTGCCCCAGATACCGGCGATGGAGGAGAAGACGACGAACGCGTCCAACTCCCGGTCGGCCAGCAGCTCGTCCAGGTGCACGGCGCCGAGGACCTTGCCGGCGACCACGGCCACGGCCTGGGCGAGATCCGTCTCGGTCAGCGCGGCGGCGTGGCTGACACCGGCGGCGTGGACCAATGCCGACACCGGGTGGCGCTCCAGCAGTGCGGCGACCGCCGCGCGATCGGCCAGATCGCAGGCCTCGACGACGATCTCGACACCAAGTGCGGACAGTTCCGTGCGCAGTTCCTCGGCACCTGGCGCGGCCGCGCCCCGACGACTGGTCAGCACGAGCCGCTCGGCGCCCGAACCCGCCAGCCAGCGGGCGACCTCGGCACCCAGCGCACCGGTGCCACCGGTGACCAGCACCGTGCCACGCGGGCGCCACTCGGCGGCAGGGGCAGCCTGCGCACGGACGAGCCGGCGACCGAAGACGCCGGCGGAGCGCAGGGCCACCTGGTCCTCGACACCCGAGGCCAGCACCGCCAACAGACGCCCGACGGCACGATCGTCCAAAACCTCCGGAAGGTCGATCAGACCACCCCACGATTCGGGCGACTCCAGCGCCGCTGTCCGCCCCAGGCCCCAGAGCAGCGCCTGCGCGGGCGACAGGCCCCGGTCCGACCGGCCGGTCGATACCGCACCACGCGTCACGCACCACAACGGAACACCGAGACCCGCACCGGCCAGCGCAAGTGTGGACGCGAAACCGATGGTCAGTTCCTGGTGTTCAGGGTGCGGACGCTCGTCCAGCGCCAGCAGCGACAGCAGGCCGGTCGTCGTGCCGTCCACCGCCGCGCCCACGTCCTCGATGCCGGACACCACCGTGGCGCCAAGCTGCTCCAGGGCGGTCACGAGAGTCGAAGCCTCACCGGACAGCATCTCTGGCACGACGACGACCCAGCGGCCTGGCAGCCCAGCGGCTGCCTGCGGCTCCAGCGGGCGCCAGGACACTCGATAGCGCCAACCATCCAGCAGCGAACGGGTGTTGCTTCGCTCGCGGTACGCGGAGAGGGCGGGCAGCAGCGCGTCCAGCAGCGCCTGGTCGGTGAGCCCGAGGGTCTCGGCGAGCGCGGCCTGGTCGGCGCGCGCCACCGCGGCCCACAGTGCGGCGTCCGCCGGGTCGGTGCCAGTGGCCGGGACGGCAGCGGCCTCAGGCCAGTAGCGCTCGTGCTGGAAGGGGTAGGTCGGCAGGTCCACCCGGCGGGCGGCGGGCAGCAGACGCGCCCAGGCGACGCTCGCACCATCGACGTGGAGCTCGGCCACGGCGGCCAGCAGCGTGCGGATCTCGGGGCGGTCCTTGCGCAGGACGGTGGTGACCACGCGCGGGGCGGTGGTCAGGCTGTCCTGGGCGAGCGCGGTCAGCACGCCGTCCGGGCCCAGCTCGACGAACCGGGTGACCCCGGCGGCCTCCAGGGCCTGGACGCCGTCATGGAAGCGCACGGACTCGCGGACGTGGCGCACCCAGTACTCCGGGTCGCACACCTCCTCAGCGGATATCTGGCGGCCCGTCAGATTCGACATCAGTGTGAGCGCCGGGGCCGCGAGGGTGAGCGTCTCGACGACCTCGCGGAACTCGGCGAGCATGGGGACCATCAGCGGGGAGTGGAAGGCGTGGCTGACCGTCAGGCGACGGGCTTTGCGCCCCTCGGCCTCGAAGTGCCGCGCCAACTCCAGCACGGCGGCCTCGGCGCCGGAAATCACGATCGAGCACGGGCCGTTGACGGCGGCGATGCTCACGTCGGTGCGATCGCCGAGCTTCGCCAGCGCCTCGTCCTCGGTGGCCTGGACGGCCACCATCGCACCGCCGGCGGGCAGTTGCTGCATCAGTCGGCCACGGGCGGCGACCAGTCGGCAGGCGTCGTCCAGCGCGAACACCCCGGCCACATGGGCGGCGGCGATCTCACCGACCGAGTGGCCGATCACCACATCCGGCCTGATGCCCCAGGATTCCAGCAGCCGGTACAGCGCGACTTCGAGTGCGAACAGGGCGGGTTGGGTCCAGGCGGTCTCGTGGATCGCTTCATCCTCGCCGAACACCACGTCCTGCAGCGACCGTTCGAGCTCGGCGTCCAGCCGCGCGCACACCGCGTCGAAGGCGTCGGCGAACACCGGGAACGCCTCGTACAACTCCCTTCCCATACCCGGACGTTGTGCCCCCTGCCCGGTGAACAGGAAGGCCGTTCGGCCGGCCGACGCGACACCACGTGTCACGTCGACGGCAGCAGCCTCCTCCTGCGCGAGGGCGTCGAGTGCGCGGAGGAACTCGTCGCGCTCGGCTCCGCTGACCACAGCCCGGTGTTCCAGTGCCGCGCGTGCGGTGGCGAGGGTGTGGGCGACGTCGGCCGGCACCAGCTCCGGGTGGGCGGCCAGGTGGGCCCGCAGGCGCTCGGTCTGCGCGCGCAGAGCCGGGGCGGTCTTCGCCGACAGCACCCACGGCAGCACACCGGCAGGCTTGGTCTGGCGCTGCTCCACCCCCGCGACCGGCGGGGCCGCTTCGAGGATCACGTGCGCGTTGGTGCCGCTCAGACCGAACGACGACACACCCGCACGACGCGGCTCGCCCGTCTCCGGCCACTCCACAGCGCTGGTGAGCAGCGACACCGCACCCGCCGACCAGTCCACATGCGGGCTCGGCTCCTCGATGTGCAGGCTCTGCGGCAGCACCCCGTACCGCATCGCCAGCACCATCTTCAGCAGACCCGCGACACCCGCAGCCGCCTGGGTGTGACCCAGGTTGGACTTCACCGAGCCGAGCAGGACCGGCCGCTCCGGTGACCGACCCTGCCCATAGGTGGCCAGAACCGCCTGCGCCTCGATCGGATCACCCAACGCGGTCCCGGTCCCGTGCGCCTCCACGGCGTCCACCTGGTCGGCCGTCAACCCGGCACTCGCCAACGCGGCGCGGATCACCCGCTGCTGCGACGGCCCGTTCGGCGCCGTCAACCCGTTGCTCGCACCGTCCTGGTTGACCGCACTTCCCCGCACCACCGCCAACACCTGGTGCCCGTGCCGCTGCGCGTCCGACAGCCGCTCCACCAGCAGCATGCCGACGCCCTCCGACCACCCCGTCCCATCCGCACCCGCCGCGAACGCCTTGCACCGACCGTCGGCTGCCAAGCCGCCCTGCCGTGCGAACTCCGCGAACGCTCCTGGCGTCGACATCACCGTCACACCACCGGCCAGCGCCAGATCACACTCGCCCGCCCGCAGCGACTGCACGGCCAGATGCAGCGCAACGAGCGACGACGAACACGCCGTGTCCACCGTCACCGCCGGCCCCTCGAACCCGAACGCATACGCCACCCGGCCCGACACCACACTCGCCGCGTTCCCGGTCCCCACATGCCCCGCCACCTCGGCACCGTCACCGGCGCCCAACAGCAGCATCGGGTAGTCCTGACCGTTCGTCCCCGCGAACACCCCGGTCCGCGAACCACGCAACGAGACCGGATCGATCCCGGCCCGCTCCAACACCTCCCAGGCGACTTCGAGCAGCAGCCGCTGCTGCGGGTCCATCGCCAACGCCTCACGCGGCGAAATCCCGAAGAACCCCGCGTCGAACCCCGTGACTCCCTCGACGAACCCACCCACCCGGGAAAAGCCACCCTCAAGCCCCGCCAGATCCCATCCACGATCCACCGGGAACCCCGCCACCACGTCCCCGCCGCCGGACAGCAACCGCCACAACGCCTCGGGCGAATCCACGCCACCGGGGAACCGACAACCCATCCCCACGATCACCACCGGATCAGCCTCGACAGCGGACACCGGGTCCGCTTCGACCGGGGTGGCCTCGTCCAGCAGCTCAGCACCGACGTGAGCGGCCAGTTCTTCCGCCGTCGGGTAGTCGAAGACCAGCGTGGACGGCAGCCGCAGCCCGGTCGCCAGGTCCAGGCGGTTGCGCAGCTCCACCGCGGTCAGCGAGTCGAAGCCCAACTCACGGAAGATCCGGCCGGGCTCGATCGCGTCGCCCGACGAGTGGCCGAGCACCGCGGCAGCCTCCGCCCGCACGAGGTCCAACAGCCGTCCAGCGCGCTCCGCCGCCGGGAGACCCAGCAGCAGGGCCCGGAGGTCGCCTTCCGGCGCCGGTGTGGTGGTCGGGGCGCCCGTGGCAGCCGGGCTCGCGACGAGTTCACCGATCAGCGGCGAGGGCCGAGCGGCGGTCAGGGCCGGCGCGAACCGCTCCCACTCGATGTCCGCCACCATCACCGACGCCGCACCACCGGCTACCACCCGCCCCAGCGCCTGAACCGCCAACTCCGGTGCCAGCGGGGCCACCCCGCCACGCCGCAACCGCTCCACCACCACACCGTCAGCCGCCATACCGGCCCCAGCCCACGGACCCCACGCCACCGAGGTGGCCACCGTGCCCAGACCCTGCCGGTACTCCGCCAGCGCATCCAGATACGCGTTCGCCGCCGCATACGCACCCTGACCGGCCGCGCCAAGGGCGCCGGCTTGGGATGCGAAGAGCACGAAAGCGTCCAGGTCGAGGTCAGCCGTCAGCTCATGCAGGTGCCAGGCACCCAACGCCTTCGGCGCCAGGACAGCCGTCACCTGATCAGAAGTCAAGCCGTCCAACACGCCGTCAGCCAGCACACCAGCCGCATGCACCACCGCCGACACCGGGTGACGCCCCAACAGCCCGGCAACCGCAGCACGATCCGCCGTGTCGCAGGCCTCGACCACTACCTCGACCCCGAGTGCGACCAGCTCGGCACACAGCTCTTCGGCACCGGCAGCGGTCGGCCCGCGACGACTCGTCAGCACCACCCGCTCGGCGCCGTTCACCGCCAACCAGCGCGCCACCTCGGCACCCAGCGCACCCGTCCCACCCGTCACCAGCACCGTGCCACGCGGCCGCCACAGGGCGGCCGGGGCAGCGTGGGCCCGGCTGAGCCGACGCCCGAACACCCCCGAACCACGCACCGCCACCTGATCCTCAACCCCACCAGCCAACACACCCACCAAACGCCCCACCACCCGGTCATCCACCACCTCCGGCAGATCCACCAGACCACCCCAGGAGCCCGGCGACTCCAACGCCACCACCCGACCCAGACCCCACACCAACGCCTGCCCAGGCGCCACCAACCGATCCGACCGCCCCACCGACACCGCACCACGCGTCACACACCGCACCGGCGCAGTCACGCCCGCATCGCCGAGCGCCTGCACCAGGGCCACCGTCCGGCCGAGGCTTGTCGCGTCAGCCTCGGCTGCGCCCTCGCAGGCGAGCAGCGAGAGCACGCCCGACAGGCTGCCGAGGCCGCGCAGCCGCCCGGCCAGCGCCACCCGATCGCCGCCGGCAGGCCCGACCTCGATTCGCACGACCTCCGCGCCGCGCTCAGCGAGGCCGGCGTGCAGGCGGTCGGCGAGCTCCGCGACACCCTGCGGCACCACGAGCACCCAGGTACCGGCCAGCCGCGCGGTGGCGGACTCGGCCAGGGGGCGCCAGACCGCGCGGTACTGCCAGCCGTCGACCGCCGACCGGTCACGCCGACGCCCGCGGTAGCTCGCCAGCGCGGGCAGCAGCTCGCCGAGGGCCGCGTCCTCGGCGAGTTCGAGCGTCCCGGCCAGCGCGGCGAGGTCCTGCCGCTCGACCAGCGACCAGAAGTCATCATCGGCCGGGTCCGCACCGCGGCCGCCCGGCAGCGGCTCGTCCAGCAGCCAGTAGCGCCGGTGCTGGAAGGCGTAGGTCGGCAGCTCGACCTGCCGGCCACCGCTGACGAGGTGCGTCCAGTCCACCGTGGCGCCGGCCGTGTGCAGCCCGGCGAGGGCCGTGGCGAGGGCGCGGGTCTCCGGCCGGTCCTTGCGCAGCACGGCCACCGCCACGCGCGGGGCGGTGGTCAGGATGTCCTGCGCGAGCGCGGTGAGGACGCCGTCTGGGCCCAGCTCGACGAGCCGAGTGACCTCGGACTCCTGGAGGGTCTGCACGCCGTCGTGGAAGCGCACCGCCTCTCGCACATGGCGCACCCAGTACTCGGGATCGCACAACTCCTCGGCGGTCGCGAGCCGGCCGGTGAGGTTGGATACCACCGGAAGCACCGGCGCCGTGAACGACAGGCTCTCGACCACCGCACGGAAGGCATCGAGCATCGGGTCCATCAGCGGAGAGTGGAACGCGTGGCTGACCGTCAGGCGACGGGTCTTGCGCCCCTCGCCCTCCCACTGCTTCGCAAGTTCCAGCACGGCGGGTTCCGCACCCGAAACCACCACCGCGCGCGGGCCGTTGACGGCGGCGATGCTCACCTCGGCGCGGTCGGCGAGCCGGGCCAGCACCTCCGTCTCAGTCGCCTGGACGGCCACCATCGCACCACCGGCGGGCAGTTGCTGCATCAACCGGCCGCGCGCAGCCACCAGGGCGCATGCGTCCGCCAGTGAGAACACCCCGGCCACATACGCCGCCGCGATCTCCCCCACCGAGTGGCCGAGCAGCACATCCGGCACGACCCCGAACGACTCCAGCAGCCGGAACAGCGCCACCTCCAGCGCGAACAACGCCGGCTGGGTGTACCCGGTCTCGTGGATCAGCGCGGCATCACCGAACACCACGTCCTTCAGAGGCCGTTCGAGCTCCTGGTCCAGCCGCGCGCACACCGCGTCGAACGCCGCCGCGAACTCCGGGAACGCCTCGTACAACTCCCGGCCCATACCCGGACGTTGTGCACCCTGCCCGGTGAACAGGAACGCCGTCCGACCGGCCGACGCCACCCCGCGCACCAACCCCGGATCCTCCTCGCCGCGCGTCAACGCCGCCAGGCAGTCCAGCAGTTCTCCGCGAGACTCCCCGATCACCACCGCCCGGTGCTCGAAGACCGCACGCCCCGCCGCCAGCGAGAACGCGACATCCGCCGGCTCGAGGTCCGGTCGTGCCACCAGGTGGTCCCGCAGCCGCTCGGCCTGGCCGTGCAGCGCGTCGGCGTTCCGCGCCGAGATCGGCCACAGGACGCCACCCGAGCCGCCTACCGCCGGCGGCTCCTCTGCCGACGGCGCCTGCTCGATGATCACATGCGCGTTGGTGCCACTGACGCCGAACGCCGAGACACCCACGCGGCGCGGCTCACCGGTCTCCGGCCAGTCGACCGCCTCGGTCAGAAGCTCCACGGAACCCGCCGACCAGTCCACCTCGGGCGTCGGCTCGTCCACGTGCAGCGTGCGCGGCAGCACCCCGTGCCGGATCGCCTGCACCGTCTTGATCACGCCGGCGACACCGGCGGCCGCCTGGGTGTGGCCGAGGTTGGACTTCAGCGAGCCGAGCCGCAACGGCCGCTCGGCGGACCGGTTCTGCCCGTACGTGGCCAGCAGGGCCTGGGCCTCGATCGGGTCGCCCAGCTTCGTGCCGGTCCCGTGCGCCTCCACGGCGTCCACTTGGTCGGCCGTCAGCTGCGCGTTCGCCAGCGCGGCGCGGATCACCCGCTGCTGACTTGGGCCGTTCGGAGCGGTGAGACCGTTGCTGGCACCGTCCTGGTTGACCGCACTGCCACGCAGCACCGCCAGCACGGGGTGGCCGTTGCGCTGCGCGTCCGACAACTTCTCGACCAGCAGCATGCCGACACCCTCGGACCACCCGGTCCCGTCGGCGGCGGCCGCGAACGGCTTGCACCGCCCGTCCACGGCCAACCCGCCCTGCCGGCTGAACTCCAGGAACGCCGCCGGGCTGGCGATCACGGTCACGCCACCCGCCAGCGCCATCGTGCACTCCCCCTGGCGCAGCGCTTGAGCGGCCAGGTGCAAGGCGACCAGCGAGGAGGAGCAGGCCGTGTCCACCGTCACCGCCGGGCCCTCCAGCCCGAAGGTGTAGGCCAGCCGCCCGGACAACACCGAGGTCGCGCTGCCGGTGAGGAGGTGACCGGCCAACTCCTCGGGCACCTCGCGCAGGTCGGCGCCGTAGCCGGAGGTCGAGGCACCGACGAAGACGCCGGCCCGCGACCCCTTCAGCGCGGCCGGGTCGATGCCGGCCTGCTCGAACGCCTCCCAGGCGGCTTCCAGGAGCAGCCGCTGCTGCGGGTCCATGGCAAGCGCTTCGCGCGGCGAGATGCCGAAGAATCCGGCGTCGAACTCCCCTGCCTCATAGAGGAATCCACCTTCTCGGGTGGTACAGCCGCCCGCGCCGTCGAGCCCGGCCGGATCCCAGCCGCGATCGGCCGGGAACTCGCCGATCGCGTCGACCTCGCCCGCCACCAGCCGCCACAGGTCACCCGGGGTGCGCACGCCACCCGGGAACCGGCAGCTCATGGCGACGATCGCGATCGGCTCCGGAACCCCTGACTCGAGTTCGCGCAGGCGCTGGCGTGCCTGGTGCAGATCAGCCGTGACCCGCTTGAGATAGTCGCGGAGCTTCTCTTCATTCACCATGGAAACCTTGCCTGTTGTGACGAGTCAGGGAGAAAGGGCCGGTGCTTGCCCGGGCTACGGTTACCCGAGCTCGTTGTTGATGAAGGCGAAGAGCTCGTCATCCGAGGCGTCTTCGAGATGCTGAATCACTGACGTGTCGTCAGCTTGCTTCTCAATAAGGCTGGCAAGCCGGGTCAGTAGGGCGTTGAGTCGGGCAACGGCCGTCGCCCGGTTCTCCTCGTCCGGATCGGAGCCCAGCAGCGCGGCCTCCAGCCGGTCCAGCTCGTCGAGCACCGAGCCGCCGGCCGCCGTGCCCGGGGCGAGCTCCGCCCCGAGGTGCGCGGCGAGTGCCACGGGGTTGGGGTAGTCGAAGACCAAGCTGGACGGCAGCCGCAGTCCGGTCTCCTGGTGGAGGCGGTTGCGCAGTTCGACGGCCGTGAGCGAGTTGAATCCCATATCGCGGAAGGCGAGTCCGGTCTCCACCGCCGCCGAGTCCGCGTGACCGAGGACGGCGGCGACCTGGCCGCACACCAGGTCGAGCAGCAGCTGCTCGCGTTCCGTCCCGGCCAGCACGGCCAGGCGCTCCGTCAGCCCGGCACCAGCAGCGGCGTCGGTTGCTGTCGCAGGTGCCACGGCCTCATTGAACTCGGTGATGTCCGCGAACAGTTGACTCGGGCGGCTCGCGGTGAACGCGGGCGCGAAGCGCACCCAGTCCACGTCAGCGACAGTGAGTGTCTCCGCGCCGGCCGCCACCGCACGCTGGAGCGCGGCAACCGCCGGCTTCGGCGCCAGCAGCCGCAGGCCACGCCGGGCCAGGTACTCCGCGGCGCCGTCGCCATCCGCCATGCCGCCGCCGGCCCAGGGCCCCCAGGCGATGGCCGTGCCCGCCAGCCCTCGGGCGCGCCGGGACTCGACGAGCGCGTCCAGGAAGGCATTGGCCGCACTGTAGACGGCCTGGCCACCACTACCCCAGACGCCGGCAATGGAGGAGAAGACCACGAACGCGTCCAACTCCCGCTCCGCCAGCAGCTCGTCCAGGTGCACGGCCCCCAGGGCCTTGCCCGAAACCACCGCCGCGGCCTGCACGAGATCGGTCTGCGCGAGCGGCACCGAGTGGTTCACCCCGGCCGCGTGCACCACCGCCGACACCGGATGACGCTCCAACAACGCGGCAACCGCGGCACGATCGGCCAGGTCGCAGGACTCGACGGCCACCTCGACACCGAACCCGGACAGCTCGGCGGCCAACTCCGCCGCACCAGGCGCGGTTACACCCCGGCGACTGGTCAGGACGAGCCGCTCGGCGCCCGAACCCGCCAGCCAGCGCGCCACCTCGGCGCCCAGCGCACCGGTGCCACCAGTAACCAGCACCGTGCCACGCGGACGCCACTCGGAACCCGGGCCGGCCTGAGCACGAGTGAGCCGGCGACCGAAGACGCCCGAAGCACGCATTGCCACCTGGTCCTCGACACCGGAGGCCAGCACCGCCAGAAGACGCGCAACGGCACGATCGTCCACCACCTCCGGAAGGTCGACCAGACCGCCCCACGACTCCGGCGACTCCAGCGCCGCCGTCCGACCCAGGCCCCACACCAGGGCCTGCGCAGGCGAAACGCCCCGGTCCGACCGGCCGATCAACACCGCACCACGCGTCACACACCACAACGGAACACCGAGACCCGCACCGGCCAGCGCAAGTGTGGACGCGAAACCAGTGGTCAGTTCCGAGTGTTCAGGGTGCGGACGCTCGTCCAACGCCAGCAGCGACAGCACACCGGTAGTCGCATCGTCCACCGACGCACGCACGGCAGCGAGATCTGCCGCGAGCTCCACGGCGGCTCCGTGCCGCCGAAGACCGGCGACCAGCTCAGCGGCGACCGCGTTCGGCGCCTCCGGCATCACCACTACCCAGCTGCCGGCCGGGGTCTCGGTTGCCTCGTCGGCCTCGGCCAGCGGCTTCCAAGCAACGCCGTACTGCCAGTCAGCCGTGGCGGAGAGCTCGCGCTGCTTCTGGCGGTAGGAGGCCAGCGCGGGCAGCAGCGCACTCAGCGGGGCGTCGGCGTCGACACTCAACTCACCCGCGAGCGCGGCCACATCACCGGACTCGACGGCCGACCAGAGCCGTCCAGCCGCCGGGTCGGTGCCGGCAGCCGGGACGGCTGCGGCCTCGGGCCAGTAGTGCTCGTGCTGGAACGGGTAGGTCGGCAGGTCCACCCGACGAGCGGCGGGCAGCAGGCGCGCCCAGTCGACGGTGGCGCCGTCGACGTGGAGCTCGGCCAGCGCGGTCAGCAAAGTGCTCGCCTCGGCGCGGTCCTTGCGCAGTACGGCGGTGGCCACGCGCGGTGCGGTGGTCAGGCCGTCCTGGGCCAGGGCGGTCAGCACGCCGTCCGGACCCAGCTCGACGAACCGGGTGACCCCGGACTCCTGGAGGGCCTGCATGCCGGCCTGGAAGCGCACGGCCTCGCGGACGTGCCGCACCCAGTACATGGGGTCGCACACCTGATCAGCCGTCGCCTGGCGGCCGGTCAGGTTGGAGACCAGCGCAAGGCTCGGCACGGCGGGTTCCAACCCGCGCACCACCTCGGCGAACTCCGCCAGCATCGCGTCCATGGCAGGAGAGTGAAACGCATGCGAGACCCGCAAACGCCTAGTCTTTCGACCCAACCCCTCCCAGTGGACCGCCAACGCCAGTACGCCGCTTTCGTCGCCGGACAGCACCACCGAACGCGGACCGTTGACGGCGGCGACGCTCACGTCCATCCGATCGCCGAGCTGCGCCAGCACCTCGTACTCGGTCGCCTCCACGGCCACCATCGCTCCGCCCGCAGGAAGCGCCTGCATCAGCCGACCGCGAGCAGCCACCAACCGGCACGCATCCTCCAGTGAGAAGACGCCGGCCACGTGGGCGGCCGCGATCTCGCCCACCGAGTGGCCGATCAGCACATCCGGCAGCACACCCCACGACTCCAGAAGCCGGAACAGCGCCACCTCCAGCGCGAACAGCGCGGGCTGGGTGTACTCGGTCTGGTGGATCAGTTCCTCGGCACCGAACACCACCTCGCGAAGCGGCCGTTCCAACTCGCCGTCCAGCCGCGCGCACACTGCGTCGAACGCCGCCGCGAACACCGGGAACGCCTCATACAACTCCTTCCCCATGCCCGGACGCTGAGCGCCCTGACCGGTGAACAGGAACGCCGTCAGCCCGTCCTGCTCCACCTCTCCCTGCCGAACCCGAACACGTGCGTCGCCGCGGCCCGCCGCGATCGCGGCCAGGCCGTCCAGGAGCTCCTGACGGTCCGCCGCCACGACCACCGCACACCGCCGGAGTGCTGCGCGCGCGGTGGCGAGGGTGTGGGCGACCTCGGCCGGCCCCAGTTCCGGATGGGCCACCAAGTGAGCATGCAGACGCTCGGCCTGGGCTCGCAGAGCCGAGCCGGTCTTCGCCGACAGCATCCACGGCAGCGCACCAACCAGCTCGGTCTGGCGCTGCGCCACCTCGGTGGCCGGCGGCGCCGCTTCGAGGACCACGTGCGCGTTGGTGCCGCTCAGACCGAACGACGACACCCCGGCCCGGCGCGGCTCACCGGTCTCCGGCCACTCCACAGCGCTGGTGAGCAGCGAGACCGCACCCGCCGACCAGTCCACATGCGGGCTCGGCTCGTCGATGTGCAGGCTCTGCGGCAACACCCCGTGCCGCATCGCCAGCACCATCTTCACCACCCCCGCCACGCCCGCAGCCGCCTGCGTGTGGCCCAGGTTGGACTTCACCGAGCCGAGCAGTACCGGCCGCTCTGTCGATCGGCCCTGCCCGTAGGTCGCCAAGACCGCCTGCGCCTCGATCGGGTCGCCCAACGCGGTCCCAGTCCCGTGCGCCTCCACCACATCCACCTGGTCGGCCGTCAACCCGGCACTCGCCAGGGCCGCCCGGATCACCCGCTGCTGCGAGGGACCGTTCGGCGCGGTCAGCCCGTTGCTCGCGCCGTCCTGGTTCACCGCCGTCCCACGCACGATCGCGAGCACTGGGTGGCCGTTGCGCTGCGCATCCGAGAGCCGCTCCAGCAGCAGCACCCCGACGCCCTCGGACCACCCGGTCCCGTCGGCAGCGGCGGCGAACGGCTTGCACCGGCCGTCCCCCGCCAACCCGCCCTGATGCGCGAACTCCGCGAACGCGCCGGGCGTCGACATCACCGTCACACCACCGGCCAGCGCCAGATCGCACTCGCCAGCCCGCAGCGACTGCGCCGCGAGGTGCAGTGCCACCAGAGACGACGAGCATGCCGTGTCCACCGTCACCGCCGGGCCCTCAAGCCCCAGGGCGTAGGCGATCCGGCCCGACACCACACTCGCCGCGTTACCCGTCCCCACATGTCCCGCGACCTCGTCCGTGCCCAGCAGGAGCATCGGGTAGTCCTGGCCGTTGGTTCCTGCGAACACGCCCGTCCGCGAACCACGCAACGACAGCGGGTCGACTCCCGCCCGCTCCACCGCCTCCCAGGCCACCTCCAGCAGCAACCGCTGCTGCGGGTCCATCGCCAACGCTTCACGCGGCGACACTGCGAAGAACCCGGCATCGAATCCCGAGACGTCGTTCAGGAACCCGCCCACCCGGGCGAAGTCCCCAGCCAGTCCGGCGAGATCCCACCCGCGATCGACCGGGAACGCCCCCATCGCGTCCGCACCGGCCGAGAGCAGCTCCCACAACTCCTCGGGTGAGTCCACCCCACCCGGGAAGCGGCAGCCGAGCCCGACGATGACCACCGGTTCGGCCCCAACACTGCCGACTGGCGCGGATTCCACGCCGACAGCAGCGATCGTCCCGGCCAACTCGCCCTCCAGGTAGTCGGCCAGCACGGCCGCCGTCGGGTAATCGAAGACCAGCGTGGACGGCAGCCGCAGCCCGGTCGCCAGGTCCAGGCGGTTGCGCAGTTCCACCGCGGTCAGCGAGTCGAAGCCCAGCTCGCGGAAGGCGCGTTCGCTGTCGACGGCCTCGGCGGACGCGTGGCCGAGCACCGCGGCGACCTGGGTCCGCACCAGCGAGAGCAGGAAGCGGGAGCGCTCCGCGCCGGCCATGGCGCCGAGCCGCTGCACCAAGGACAGTTCCGCGGTCCCAACGGCCGCGACCGTACGTGGGACGAGTTCGCCGATCAGCGGCGAGGGCCGGGCGGCGGTCAGCGCAGGAGCGAACCGCTCCCACTCGATGTCCGCCACCATCACCGACGCCAGGCCACCAGCCACCACCCGAGCCAGGGCCTGAACCGCCAACTCCGGTGCCAGCGCGGCCACACCGCCACGCCGCAACCGCTCCACCACCACACCGTCGACCGCCATACCGGCCCCAGCCCACGGACCCCACGCAACCGACGTCGCCACCAGACCCAGACCACGCCGATGCTCCGCCAACGCATCCAGATACGCGTTCGCCGCCGCATACGCCCCCTGACCAGCGCCACCGATCACGCCGGCCAACGAGGAGAAGAGCACGAAGGCGTCCAGTTCCAGCCCGGTGGTCAACTCGTGCAGGTGCCAAGCGCCCAGAACCTTGGGTGCCAGCACACCCGCCACCCGCTCGACGCTCATCCCGTCCAGCACGCCGTCATCGAGCACACCGGCGGCATGCACCACCGCCGACACAGGGTGACGCTCCAACAGCCCGGCAACCGCGGCACGATCCGCCATGTCGCAGGCCTCGACCACCGCCTCGACCCCGAGCGCGGCAAGCTCTGCGCACAACTCCTCAGCGCCGCCGGCGGCCGGCCCGCGACGGCTCGTCAGCACCACCCGCTCGGCGCCGTTCACGGCCAACCAGCGCGCCACCTCCGCACCCAGCGCACCCGTCCCACCCGTCACCAGCACCGCGCCACGCGGCCGCCAACCACCCCCACCAACGCCCGGCACCCGTGTCAGCCGACGCCCGAACACACCCGAACCACGCACCGCCACCTGGTCCTCACCATCGGAGGCAAGCACGGACAGCAGGCGCAGGACGGCCCGCTCATCCACCACCGCCGGCAGATCCACCAGACCACCCCAGGAGCCCGGCGACTCCAACGCCACCACCCGACCCAGACCCCACACCAACGCCTGCCCAGGCGCCACCAACCGATCCGACCGCCCCACCGACACCGCACCACGCGTCACACACCACACCGGCACACCGAGACCCGCGCCCGCCAGGGCGAGCGTCGCCGCGAAACCCCGAGTCAGCTCGGGGTGGTCGGGGTGCGGCCGCTCGTCCAACGCCAGCAGCGACAACACGCCCGCCGCGCCGTCCAGGGCCGCCCGCACCGCGTCCGGCCCACCCGTCACCGCAGTGGCACCCTGGCGGTCCAGCTCGGCGAGCAGCCCCGACAGGCCGTCCGACAACGACTCCGGCACCGCCACGACCCACCGGCCGCCGATCATCGGCGTCTCAGCCGGGTCCAGCGGCTGCCATGACACCCGGTACTGCCAGCCGTCGACCACCGACCGGGCCCGGCCGCGCTCGCGGTACGAGACCAGCGCGGGCAGGATGTCATCGAGCGCGTGCTCGTCGGCCAGTTCGAGCGTGCCGGCCAGTTCCTCGGAATCTCCGCGCTCCACCGCCTCCCAGAACCGGGCGTCGACCGCGTCCGCGCCACCGACCGTGACCGCAGCCGGCCGCAGCCAGTAGTGCCCGTGCTCGAACGGGTACGTCGGCAGCTCGATCCGCCGCGCGCCGCGACCGGCGTACCAGGCCTCCCAGTCCACCGACGCGCCGTCGACGTGCAACGCGGCGAGCGCCGTGAGCAGCGTCCGCATCTCAGGACGGTCCTTGCGCAGGGCCGCGCTGAACACACCGGCCTCGCTCGTGAGGGTGTCCTGGGCCAGCGTGGTGAGCACCCCGTCCGGCCCGACCTCAAGGAAGCGGGTCGCCCCGGCCTCTCGAAGCGCCTGGACACCATCGTGGAAGCGCACCGCTTCGCGCACATGGCGCACCCAGTACTCGGGATCGCACAACTCCTCGGCGGTCGCGAGCCGGCCGGTGAGGTTGGATACCACCGGAAGCACCGGCGCCGTGAACGACAGGCTCTCGACCACCGCACGGAAGGCATCGAGCATCGGGGCCATCAGGGGGGAGTGGAACGCGTGGCTGACCGTCAGGCGACGGGTCTTGCGCCCCTCCGCCTCGAACTGCCGGGCCAGCCCCAGGACAGTGGCCTCGTCACCGGAAATCACCACCGAACGCGGGCCGTTGACGGCGGCGATGCTCACGCCGACGTGACCGGCGAGCCGGGCCAGCACCTCCGCCTCAGTCGCCTGGACGGCCACCATCGCACCACCGGCAGGCAGTTGCTGCATCAACCGGCCGCGCGCAGCCACCAGGGCGCATGCGTCCGCCAGTGAGAACACCCCGGCCACATACGCCGCCGCGATCTCCCCCACCGAGTGGCCGAGCAGCACATCCGGCACGACCCCGAACGACTCCAGCAGCCGGAACAGCGCCACCTCCAGCGCGAACAACGCCGGCTGGGTGTACCCGGTCTCGTGGATCAGCGCGCCATCACCGAACACCACGTCCTTCAGAGGCCGTTCGAGCTCCTGGTCCAGCCGCGCGCACACCGCGTCGAACGCCGCCGCGAACTCCGGGAACGCCTCGTACAACTCCCGGCCCATACCCGGACGCTGTGCACCCTGCCCGGTGAACAGGAACGCCGTCCGACCGGCCGACGCCACCCCGCGCACCAACCCCGGATCCTCCTCGCCGCGCGCCAGCGCCGCCAGCGCACCGGCGTCCAGCGCCACCGCCCGGTGCTCGAACACCGCCCGCCCCGCCGCCAGCGAGAACCCGGCATCCACCGGCGAGGTGTCGGCATCCAGCGCCGCCACCAGCCGTTCCGCCTGCCGCCGCACCGCCGCCGCACTGCGCGCCGACAGCACCAGCGGCGCCGGCCCGCCATCCTCCGCTGACTGCTCGGATTCGGCGAACTCCGGCTGCTCCAAGACCACATGGGCGTTCGTCCCGCTCAGGCCGAAGGACGAGACAGCCGCCCGGCGCGGCTCACCGGTTTCAGGCCACGGCACGGCGTCGGTCAGAAGCTCGACGGAACCCGCCGACCAGTCCACCTCGGGCGACGGCTCGTCCACGTGCAGCGTGCGCGGCAGCACCCCGTGCCGCATCGCAAGCACCATCTTCATCACACCCGCGACACCGGCCGCCGCCTGGGTGTGCCCCAGATTCGACTTCAACGACCCGAGCCACATGGGCCGTTCGGCAGCACGCTGCCCATAGGTGGCCAACAGCGCCTGAGCCTCGATCGGGTCGCCCAGCCGCGTGCCCGTGCCGTGCGCCTCCACTGCGTCCACCTGGTCAGCCGTCAGCCCGGCGTTGGCCAGCGCCGCGCGAATCACCCGCTCCTGGGACGGCCCGTTCGGCGCGGTCAGCCCGTTGCTCGCACCGTCCTGGTTCACCGCACTGCCACGCAGCACCGCCAGCACCGGATGGCCGTTGCGCTGCGCGTCCGACAACTTCTCGACCAGCAGCACGCCGACGCCCTCGGACCAGCCGGTCCCGTCGGCCGCCGCCGCGAAGGACTTGCACCGCCCGTCCGCCGCCAGCCCGCCCTGCCGCCCGAACTCCACGAACGCGGCCGGGCCGGCCAGCACGGTGACCCCGCCGACCAGCGCGAGGTCGCACTCCCCCTGGCGCAGCGCTTGAGCGGCCAGGTGCAGCGCGACCAGCGAGGAGGAGCAGGCCGTGTCCACCGTCACCGCCGGGCCCTCCAGCCCGAAGGTGTAGGCCAGCCGCCCGGACAACACCGAGGTGGCGCTACCGGTGAGCAACTGCCCTTCCAGCGCCTGGAGTTCCTCGGGGTCCCCACCGCCGTAGCCCTGGTAGGAGGCTCCGACGAAGACACCGGCCCGGCTCCGCCGCAGGGTGGCCGGCTTGATCCCGGCCCGCTCGAAGGCCTCCCAGCAGGTCTCCAGCAGCAGCCGCTGCTGCGGGTCCATCGCCAGCGCCTCGCGCGGCGAGATCCCGAAGAAGTCCGCGTCGAACTCCCCGGCGCCGTAGAGGAATCCACCCTCGGGGGCGGGCCCGCCGCCGGCCGGCCCGTCCAGGCCCCAGCCGCGGTCGGCCGGGAATTCGCCGATCGCGTCGACGCCGTCCACGACCAGTCGCCACAGCTCGTCCGGCGTGCGTACCCCGCCCGGCAGGCGACAACTCATCGCGACGATCACCACCGGGTCGTCCGCGTCCCGCCGGCCGACGGCGGCAGCGGCAGCAGCCTCCGGCGCCACCGAGCCGAGCAGCTCGGCGCGCAGCCGACCGGCCAGCGCGACCGGTGTCGGGAAGTCGAAGACCAGGGTCGCGGGCAGCGCGAGGCCGGTCTCGGCGGTGAGCGCGTTGCGCAGTTCCACGGCCGTCAGCGAGTCGAAGCCCAGCTCGCGGAAGGCCCGGCCGGGTTCCAGCGCGTCCGGGGACGGGTGGCCGAGGACGGCAGCCGCCCGGGAGCGGACCAGGTCGAGAAGCTCACGCTCCGCCTCGGCGACCGGCAGCGCGGCGAGCCGCCCGCGCAGCTGGGCACCGGCCCCGTCCACGTCTGCGGCGGGCTGCTGCGCGGCCAGCGCCCGGGCGGCTTCGGGCAGGTCGGCGAGCAGCGGGCTGGGGCGGCCGACGGCGAAGGCCGGCGCGAAGACGGCCCAGTCCACGTCGGCGACGATCAGCTGTGACTCGGTGGTGTCCAGCGCGCCCTGCAGCGCGCGCAGCGCCGGTGCGGGCGGCATCGCGGGCAGGCCGCGGCGGGCGAGTTCGATCTCCGCGCCGTCCCGGGCGGCCATGCCTTCACCGGCCCACGGACCCCAGGCGACCGCGAGGGCGGCCAAGCCGCGGCGGCGGCGCGCGGCGGCGAGTGCGTCCAGGTGGGCGTTGGCGGCGGCGTAGCCGGCCTGGCCGCCGCTCCCCCAGATGCCGGCAATGGACGAGAACAGCACGAAGGCGTCGAGCGGGCGATCCCCGAGCAGCTCGTCCAGGTTGTCGGCGCCCACCGCCTTCGCGGCGAGCACCTCGGCGACCTCGGCGGGGGTCAGCTCGCCGAAGGCGGTCAGCTGCCCGACGCCCGCGGCGTGCACCACGGCGGTCAGTTCGGCGAGCGCGGGGGTCTCGGCCAGCAGCCGGGCGAGTGCGTCGCGGTCGGCGACGTCGCACGCGGCGACCGTCACCTCTGCGCCCAGCGCGCGCAGTTCCGCGCACAGCTCGGCGGCGCCGGGAGCCGCCGCCCCGCGCCGGCCGGTCAGCACCAGGTGCGCGGCCCCAGCGGCGGCGAGGTGGCGGGCCACCTGGGCGCCGAGCGCGCCGGTGCCGCCGGTAACCAGGACGGTGCCGCGCGGAAGCCAGGGCTCGGCCGACGCGGAAGCGGGCACGGCGCGGGCCAGCCGGCGGGCGAAGACGCCGGAGCCGCGCACCGCGACCTGGTCCTCGCCGCCTTCGGCGAGCACGGCGATCAGGCGGGTGAGTGCCCGCCGGTCCGGCTCCTCGGGGAGATCGACCAGCCCTCCCCACAGCCGCGGGAACTCCAGGGCCGCCACCCGGCCCAGGCCCCATACCTGTGCCTGCGCCGGGGCGGCCGGGCCGTCCGAGCGCCCGACGGCGACCGCGCCCCGGGTCAGCGCCCACAGTGGCGCCTCGACCACCGTGTCTGCCAGCGCCTGGACCAGGCAGAGCGTCGCGGTGAGGGCGCGCGGCAGCCCGGGGTGGTCCGGGTGTGCGCCGTCCATCAGGGCGAGCAGCGAGATCAGGCCGGCGTACGGCGCACTGTCCGCGCTGTGGTCCCGCAGCCGTGCCGCCAGCGCCTCACGGGTCAACTCATCGGCGTCGATTGCCAGTTCGATCGGCTCGGCGCCATGCTCGCGCAGCGCGCCGAGCACGGCGGACACCCGCGGGTCCGCGGCCCCGGTGCGCGGGATCAGCACCAGCCAGCGGCCGGTGAGCGGGGCTGCCGCGGGATCAGGAAGGGGCTGCCAGCGGACCCGGTAACGCCAGCCGTCGACGGTGGACTGCTCCCGCTGCCGGTGGCGGTAGCCGGCGAGGGCCGGTAGCAGTTCGCTCAGCGGGACCTGCGCGTCGACGTGCAGCGCCTCGCTGAGGCCGGCCAGGTCGGCGCGTTCCACCGCCTCCCAGAAGCGCCGGTCCTCGGCGCCGGTGTCGGTGACGGCTGTGGCAGCCGGGGCGTTGGCGTCGAGCCAGTAGCGGTGCCGCTGGAACGCGTAGGTGGGCAGGTCGACGCGCCGGGCGCCGCGACCCGCGAAGAACCGGGCCCAGTCGACGGCCGTGCCGTGGACGTGCAACTCGGCGACGGCCGCGAACAGGCTCGTCGGCTCCGGGCGGCCGCGGCGCAGTGCTGCAGTGAGCAGCACGGGGGCATCGTCCGGGGCGAGGCAGTCCTGGGCGAGCGCGGTGAGCACGCCGTCGGGACCGAGTTCGAGGTAGTGGGTGACGCCCTCGGCGTGCAGGGTCCGCACGCCGTCGTGGAAGCGCACGGCCTCGCGGACGTGGCGCACCCAGTAGGCCGGGTCGCACAGCTCCTCGGCGGTCGCGAGGCGGCCGGTGAGGTTGGAGACCAGCGGGAGCGTCGGGGCCGCGAGGGTGAGCGCCTCGACGACCGAACGGAACTCGGCCAGCATCGGGTCCATCAGCGGGGAGTGGAACGCGTGACTGACCGTCAGGCGACGGACCTTGCCACCAGCGGCCTCGAACTCCCCCTCCAGTTCCACAACAGCGGCCTCGGCACCCGAGATCACGGTCGAGCGCGGGCCGTTGACGGCGGCGATGCTCACATCGGTGCGGCCAACCAGCCGGGCCAGCACCTCGTCCTCGGTGGCCTGCACGGCCACCATCGCACCTCCGGCGGGCAGTTGCTGCATCAGCCGACCGCGCGCCACCACCAGCCGACAGACATCGTCCAGCGAGAACACCCCGGCCACGTACGCAGCGGCGATCTCACCGACCGAGTGGCCGATCAGCGCATCCGGCGTCACACCCCACGATTCGAACAGCCGGAACAGCGCCACCTCAAGGGCAAACAGGGCGGGTTGAGTCCAGGCGGTCTCGTGGATCGCCCCATCTCCGCCGAACACCACCTCCCGCAACGGCCGTTCGAGCTCGGCGTCCAACCGCGCGCACACCGCGTCGAACGCCGCCGCGAACACCGGAAACGCCTCATACAACTCCCGCCCCATCCCGGGACGCTGGGCCCCCTGACCGGTGAACAGGAAAGCGAGGCCACCCTCGCCGCGTGCCGCGCCGTACACCAGGTGCGCCGCCGGCTGTCCGGCCGCCAGCGCCTCCAGGCTGCGCAGGACCCCTTCTCGGTCGTCGGTAGTGACGGCGGCACGGTGCTCGAACGCCGAGCGTCCGGTCGCCAGCGAGAAGGCGATGTCCACCGGCGCGACCTCCGGACGCGCCGTCAGGTGGTCGCGCAGCCGCTCAGCCTGGCTGCGCAGCGCCGCCGCGCTCCGGGCGGAGAGCACCAGGGGCACCGCCGGCAGCGCCTCGGGCGGGTCCTGCGTGGTGAGCGGCTCGTCGGCAGGCGCTTCCTCAAGGACCACGTGCGCATTGGTGCCGCTCACCCCGAAGGAGGAGACGCCGGCGCGCCGCGGCCGGCCGGTCTCGGGCCAGGCGACGGACTCGGTCAGCAGGCGCACCTCGCCCGCCGCCCAGTCCACGTGCGGGGAGGGCTCGCTGATGTGCAGCGTCTTGGGCAGCACACCGTTCCGGATCGCCTGCACCATCTTGATCACGCCCGCGACGCCCGCCGCCGCCTGGGTGTGGCCGAGGTTCGATTTGATCGTGCCGAGCCACGCCGGCCGGTCCGCCGAGCGTCCTCGGCCGTAGGTGGCGAGCAGCGCCTGCGCCTCGATCGGATCGCCGAGGTTGGTGCCGGTGCCGTGCGCCTCGATCGCGTCGACCTGGTCGGCCGTCAGCTGGGCGTTGGCGAGCGCCGCACGGATCACCCGCTGCTGGGAGGGGCCGTTCGGCGCGGTCAGGCCGTTGCTCGCGCCATCTTGGTTGACCGCGCTGCCGCGCAGCACCGCGAGCACCGGGTGACCGTTTCGGCGCGCGTCGGACAGCTTCTCGACCAGCAGCATGCCGACGCCCTCGGCCCAAGCGGTGCCGTCCGCGTCGGCCGAGAAGGCCCGGCACCGGCCGTCCGACGCCAGCACCCGCTGCCGGCTGAATTCGACGAAGGCCGCCGGGCTGGCCATCACCGAGACCGCGCCGGCCAGGGCGAGCGTGCACTCGCCCTGGCGAAGGGCCTGCGCGGCCAGGTGCAGCGCCACAAGTGAGGACGAGCAGGCGGTGTCGACCGTCACTGCCGGGCCCTCCAGACCGAGGGCGTACGAGATCCGGCCGGAGACCACGCTGGCCGCGCTGCCGGTGCCGAGGTAGCCCTCGAAGTCCTCGGGGGCCCGGTGCAGGCGTGCGGCGTAGTCCTGGCCGTTGGTGCCGACGAACACGCCCACTTGGCCGCCGCGCAGAGCGACCGGGTCGATGCCGGCGCGTTCGAACACCTCCCAGGAGGTCTCCAGCAGCAGGCGCTGCTGCGGGTCGGTGGCGATCGCCTCGCGCGGCGACATGTCGAAGAACGCCGGGTCGAACTCGGCGGCTTCGTACAGGAACCCGCCCTGATCGGTGTAGCAGGTGCCGGGCTTGGCCGGGTCCGGGTCGTAGAGCGCCTCCAAGTCCCAGCCGCGATCGGTCGGGAAGCCCGAGATCGCGTCCATCTCGTCGCTGACCAGCTGCCAGAGGTCCTCGGGTGTCCGCACGCCGCCCGGGAACCGGCAGGCCATGCCCACGACGGCGATCGGCTCCCGCCCGGCGTCCGCCAGCAGCCGGTTCTCCTGCCTGAGGCGCTCGTTCTCCCGCAGGGACGTGCGCAGCGCTTCAACGACCTTGTCGGCTGGCGTAGCCATCGGATGCTCCACTGTCAGGACGAGACGGGACCGGTACTTCGGCGTCGCGGCGGGATCAGCCGGGGAGGCGTTCAGCGCACGGCGGCGGCACGGCAGCCTTGTCGGCGGCCGTAGCCCTCACATGCTCCACGGTCAGGACGAGCGAATCCCTAGAGATCGCTCTCATGGACTCGGCTCCAGAGCAGCGGTCAGGCACCGGTGTCGGCAGCTTGGTGGAACTCGCGGGTCCTGTCGTGGTGAACGGCGGCCGCTCGCGGTGAACGGCGGCCGCCACAGCCGGTCAGTCGCCCGAGGCGCTCATGGCGCGCTCGACCAGCGCCGCGACATCCAGCTCGTCGAGGTCGTCGGTGCCCTGCTCCTCGGTCACTGGCGGCGCGGCGGCGGCCGGGGCCCGGTCGGCCAACACCAGCAGCTGACCCAGCAGGCCGGCCTCGCGCAGGCGAGCCAGGGGCAGGCGGGCAAGGGCATCCCGGATGGCGGCCTCGTCCTCGCCGGTGTCGGGGGCCACGGGAAGCACCTGCTCGGCCAAGTGCCGGGCGAGCACCAGGGGCGTCGGATAGTCGAAGACCAGGGTCGCGGGCAGCCGCAACCCGGTGGCCCGGCCCAGGGCATTGCGCAGGCCGAGGGCCGTCATCGAGTCGAACCCGAGGCTGCGGAAGGCCAGTTCGGGCGCCACCTCGTCGACCGAGGCGTGCGCGAGGACGGCCGCGACGTGCGAGCGCACCAGGTCGACCAGCGCGCGCTCCCGCTTGGGCCCGGGCAGGGCGGTGAGGCGGGCCACCAGGGACTCGGCCTCGCCGCGAGGGTCCTCGGCCGATCCGGCCGGACCCGTGACGACGAGCTCGCTCAGCAGCCGTTCCGCCGCAGCAGCGGTCCAGTCGAGGTCGGCGACCAGCATCAGCGTCTCTCCCGCGTCGAGAGCGCGTTGCAGCGCCCCGAGCGCGAGTTCGGGCGCCATCGCCCGCACGCCGCGCCGACCGAGTTGCTCGCCCACCGCACCCGCGGCCAGGCCGACCCCGCCCCAGGCGCCCCAGGCCACCGAGGTGGCCGGCAGGCCGACACCGCGCCGGAAGTGCGCCAGGGCGTCCAGGTAGGCGTTGGCGGCCGCGTAGCTGCCCTGCCCCGCGCTGCCCAACGTCCCGGCGGCGGAGGAGAAGAGGACGAACGCGTCGAGGTCCTGGCCGGCGGTCAGCTCGTGCAGGTGCCAGGCGCCCAGCGCCTTGGGCGCGAGCACGGTTGCGGCCCGCTCGGCCGTCAGGGAGTCGAGGACACCGTCGTCCAGCACGCCCGCGGTGTGGAAGACCGATGTCACCGGCTCCCGTGCCAGCAGCTCCGCGAGGGCCTGCCGGTCCGCCACATCGCATGCCTCGACCACGGCCTCGGCCCCGAACGCGGCCAGTTCCTCGCACAGTTCGGCCGCGCCGGGAGCGCTCAGCCCGCGGCGGCTGGTCAGCACCAGCCGCTCGGCGCCGGCCCGGGCCAGGTGCCGCGCCACTTGGGCCCCCAGCCCGCCCGTCCCGCCGGTCACCAGCACGGTGCCACGCGGCCGCCAGGCCGGACCGTCGGCCGTCCCGGCCTCGGCACGGACCAGCCGCTTCGCGAACAGGCCCGCCCCGCGCACCGCCACCTGGTCCTCGGTGGCCTCGGCCAGCACCCCGGCCAGCAGCTCCGCGGCGCGGTCGTCCGGTAGCGTGGGCAGATCGACCAACCCGCCCCAGCGGTCCGGGTACTCCACCCCGACCACCCGGCCGAGCCCCCAGAGTAGCCCCTGCCCCGGCGACATCAGACGGTCCGAGCCGCCCACCGACACCGCGCCCCGGGTCGCCACCCACAGCGGCGCCGACACGCCCGCGTCACCCAGTGCCTGCACCAGGCCGACCGTCTGCGCGAAGCCCGCTTCGGCGACGGCGGTGTCAGGGCCTTCGCCGGCACGGGCGAGTAGCGACAGCACGCCGGTGACGGGTCCGGCAGCCGTTGCCGCGCCCAGTCGGTCGCTGAGCCCCGCGCGGTCGAGCCCGGCGGGGTCGGGGACGACCGGCACCACCCGGGCGCCGGCCTCGGTCAGCGCGCGGGTGATCAGGTCGGCCAGGGGGGTGTCACCGGCCGAGGCGGGCTGTAGCAGCAGCCAGTTCCCGGACAGGCGCCGGCTCGGGTCGGTCTCGAACCGCTGCCACCGCACCCGGTACCGCCAGCCGTCCACCGTCGAGCGCTCGCGCTGCCGGCGACGGTAGGTCGCGAGTGCGGGCAGCACGCTGCCGAGCGGCTCCTCGTCCAGCTCCAGCGACGCGGCGAGCGCCCGCAGGTCGTCCTGCTCCACTGCGTTCCAGAACTCGGCGTCACCCACGGCCGGTTCCGCCTGCGGCTCGGCGGGTGCGTCAAGCCAGTACCGCCTGCGCTGGAAGGCGTAGGTGGGCAGGTCGACGCGCCGGGTACCGGCCGGAAACTGCCAGGCCACGGGGACACCGTGGACGTGGAGTTCGGCGGCGGAGGCAAGGTACCGGGCCAGGCCGCCCTCGCCGCGCCGGAGGGTGCCGGTCACCAGGGCCTCGGGCGCGGTCTCCTGCAGTGCCATGGTCAGCACCGGGTGCGGGCTCACCTCGATCAGCACGTCGTATCCGTCAGCCAACAACTGCTCGGTCGTGGCTTCGAGTTCAACGGTGTGGCGCAGGTTGCGGTACCAGTACGCGGCGTCCAGGCCCGCGGTGTCCAGCAGGCCGCCGGTCACGGTGGAGTAGAACGCGACGTCGGACGACCGCGGGCCGATCGGCGCGAGCACCTCCAGGAGCCCGGCCTCCAACGCCTCGACCTGGGCCGAGTGCGAGGCGTAGTCCACCGGGATCCGGCGGGCTCGCACACCGTCCGCCTCGCAACGGGCGAGCAGTTGGTCCAGCTCACCGGTTCCACCGGAAACCACCACCGTGGCAGGGCCGTTGACGGCTGCGACCGACAGACCATCGGTGAGCATCTCGCGAACGTCGGGCAGCGGCAGCGCGACCGAGACCATGCCGCCGCGCCCGGCGATCGCGCCGATCGCCTTGCTGCGCAGCGCCACCACCCGGGCCGCGTCCTCCAGCGTGAGCGCACCGGCCACACACGCGGCCGCGATCTCACCCTGGCTGTGACCGACCACGGCCGACGGTGCGACCCCGTAGGAGCGCCACAACTCCGCGAGCGAGACCATCACCGCGAACAGCACCGGCTGCACGACGTCCACACGTGCCAGCAGATCGCCGTCACCGCGCAGCACCTCGAACAGGTCCCAGTCGACGAACGGCGCCAACGCCGCCGCGCACTCGGCCATCCGCTCGACGAACACCGGTGCACTGTCCAGCAGTTCCACCGCCATGCCCGCCCACTGCGCGCCCTGGCCGGGGAAGACGAACGCGACCTTCCCGTGATCCTCGGCCATACCCTGCACGACCACGGCAGCCGGCTCCCCCGCCGCCAGCGCGGTCAGCCCGTGGCGGAGCTCATCCCGCTCGGCGCCGACCACCACCGCGCGGTGCTCGAACAGCGCGCGGCCGCTCACCAGCGAAAACCCGACATCCGCCAACGGAGCGTCACTGTCCAGGAGTTCAACCAACCGCCCGGCCTGTGCGCGCAGCGCCTGCGCACTGCGCGCCGACACCACCAGCGGCGTGACCCCGCCGGCCACCGTCGGGCCGGGCTCCGGCGCATTCGGCGCCTGCTCGATGATCACATGGGCATTGGTCCCGCTGACCCCGAACGAGGACACCCCGGCCCGCCGCGGCCCGCCCGTCTCCGGCCACTCCATCGCCTCGCTCAGCAGCCGCACCTCGCCCGCCGACCAGTCCACGTGCGGGGTCGGCTCGTCCACGTGCAACGTGCGCGGCAGCAGGCCGTGCCGCATCGCCAGCACCATCTTCATCACGCCGGCCACACCCGCCGCCGCCTGCGCGTGCCCGATGTTCGACTTCAACGACCCCAACCACAGCGGCCGTTCGGAGTTCCGCTGCCCGTAGGTGGCCAGCAGCGCCTGCGCCTCGATCGGGTCGCCGAGCGTCGTCCCGGTGCCGTGTGCCTCCACGGCGTGCACCTGCTCCACCGTCAGGTCGGCGTTGGCCAGTGCCGCCCGGATCACCCGTTCCTGCGCCGGCCCGTTGGGCGCGGTCAGGCCGTTGCTCGCGCCGTCCTGGTTCACCGAGCTCCCGCGCAGCACCGCCAGCACCGGGTGCCCGTTGCGCCGCGCGTCCGACAGCCGCTCCAGCAGCAGCAGCCCGACGCCCTCCGACCACCCCGTCCCGTCGGCCGCTGCCGCGAAGGACTTGCACCGCCCGTCCGCCGCCAGCCCGCGCTGCCGGCTGAACTCGATCAACGTTGCGGGCGTGGACATCACGGTCACGCCGCCCGCCAGCGCAAGCTCGCACTCTCCCGCCCGCAGCGCCTGCGCCGCCAGGTGCAGCGCAACCAGCGAGGAGGAGCAGGCGGTGTCGACCGTCACCGCCGGGCCCTCCAACCCGAAGGTGTAGGCGATCCGGCCGGAGGCGACGCTCGCAGCGCTGCCGCTGCCCAGATGGCCTTCGAAACCCTCCGGTGCCCGCCGCAGCCGCGCACCGTAGTCGTTGTACATGACCCCGACGAAGACGCCGGCCCGGCTGCCGCGCAGCGCGGTCGGGTCGATCCCACCCCTTTCGAACGCCTCCCAGGAGGTCTCAAGCAGCAGCCGCTGCTGCGGGTCCATCGCCAGCGCCTCACGCGGCGAGATCCCGAAGAACGCCGGATCGAAGTGGTCGGCCTCGCGCAGGTAGCCGCCCGCAGTGGCGTAGCACGTGCCGGTGTGGTCCGGGTCCGGGTGGTAGAGCCGGTCCAGGTCCCAGCCCCGGTCCGCGGGCAAGCCGCCGACCGCGTCGACGCCGTCCGCAACCAGCTGCCACAGCTCCTCGGGCGTGCGCACGCCGCCCGGGTAGCGGCAGCTCATCGCGACGATCACCACCGGGTCGTCCTCGACCGGTCGGCCCGGCGCGACGGTTGCAGCGGTCGGCGCGGCGCCGACCGTCGCACCGAGCAGGTCGGCGCGCAGCTTCCGCGCCACCGCCTGCGGGTTCGGGTGGTCGAAGACCAGGGTGGCGGGCAGGCGCAGGCCGGTCGCTGCGGTGAGCCGGTTGCGCAGGTCGACCGCCGTGAGCGAGTCGAATCCGAGGTCCTTGAAAGCCTGCCGGACATCGACCGCTGCGGGCGAGGCGTGGCCGAGCACGGCGGCGATCCGGCCGCGGACCAGGTCGAGCAGCAGTGCGAGTTGCTCGGTCTCCGGCAGCACGGCGAGGCGTTCGCGCAGCCTGGCCGAGCCACTCCCGGCCGCCTCAGCCGCACCCGCGACGCGCCGGGCCGGGACGAGGGCCCGCAGCACGGCGGGCAGTGCCGGACCCAGTCCCCGCAGCACAGCGAGGTCGAGCCGGGCGGGCACCAGCACCGGCTCGCCACTGCGCAGCGCCGCGTCGAACAGGGCGAGCCCCTGGTCGGAGCCGAGCGACCGCATGCCGGTGCCGGCCACCCGCCGTTCGTCGGCCCGGTCCAGCTTGCGGGTCATCGTGCTGCGCTCGGCCCACAGGCCCCAGGCGAGGGACACCGCGGGCAGGGCCTGGGCACGCCGGTACTGGGCGAAGGCATCCAGGAAGCCGTTGGCCGCCGCGTAGTTGGCCTGCCCGGCCGCACCGAGAACGGCGGCGGCCGAGGAGAACAGCACGAACGCGGTGAGCTCGTGGCCTCGGGTCAGCTCGTGCAGGTTGCGGACCGCGTCGATCTTGGGGGTGAGGACGCGCTCCAGCTGCTCGGCGGTCAGCGAGGTGACGGTCGCGTCGTCGAGCACCCCGGCCGCGTGCACCACCGCGGTCACCGGGTGCTGGGCGAGCAGCCGGGCGAGCGCGTCGCGGTCGGTCGTGTCGCAGGCGGCCAGCGTCACCTCGGCCGCGCCCAGGGCCAGCAGCTCCGCCCGTAGCTCGGCCGCTCCCGGCGCCTGCTCGCCCTGCCGGCCCGCCAGGACCAGGCGCCGCACGCCGTGCTCGGCGACCAGGTGGCGGGCCGTCAGCCCACCGACCAGGCCGGTGCCGCCGGTGACCAGGACCGGGCCGTCGCCGAAGTCGAGCGGCGCCGAGGGCCGGGCGGGCGCCGGCACCCGGGCGAGGCGGGGCACCCGGAGTTCGCCGGCCCGCACCGCCGACTGGGGCTCGCCGCTGGTCAAGGCAGCCGCCACGGCGGCGCCCGGATCGCCGTCGGCGTCGAGGTCCAGCAGGACGAACCGGCCCGGGTGCTCGGACTGCGCCGAGCGCACCAGCCCCCACAGGGCCGCGCCCGCGAGGTCTGGCAGGCCCTCCCCGGACTGTGCCTCCACCGCGCCACGGGTCACCAGCACCAACCGGCAGTCGGCGAAACGCTGGTCGGCCAGCCAGCCCTGAAGCACCGTCAGTGCCTCGGAGAGCCGCTCGCGGACGCCCTCGACCGGGGCCGGGCCGGGCGCGAACAGCACTACTTCCGGAACGGTTTCGAGCGCGGCGAGCGCGGCGAGGTCCGGGCAGACGAGGCCCGGCAGGCCGAACGGGTCCTGCCCGAGCACGGCCCAGCGGCCGGTCGCCACCGGAGTCGGGGTGGGGAGTGCCGGCCACTCGACCCGGAACAGGGAGTCCGGCGGTACGGCGCCCGCCGCGGGCAACGCGTCCGCTGAGACGGGCCGCAGCGCCAACGCGTCCACCGCGGCGACGGCAGCGCCCGTGGGGTCGGCGAGCTGCAGCGAGAGCTCCTGGGGGCCGGTCGGCAACAGCCGCACGCGTAGGGCCGAGGCACCGGTTGCCGCGAGGGTGAGTCCGCGCCAGGAGAAGGGCAGCAGGGTCGGGCCCGGCTCGGCCGGGTGCAGGCCGGTGGCGTGCAGCGCGGCGTCGAACAGCGCGGGGTGCAGCAGGAAGTCGGCGGCCGCCGCAAGCTGCTCCTCGGGCAGCGAGACCTCGGCGAACAGCTCCTCGCCGCGTCGCCACGCGGCCCGCAGCCCCTGGAACGCGGGCCCGTAGCCCAGGCCCTGCTCGGCCGCCGCGGCGTAGCGGCCGACGAGGTCGACGGGCGTCGCCCCTGCCGGCGGCCAGGCGGCTGCCCACGCGGAGTCCGGCAGCGGCGCGGCAGTCGGGCGGCGGGCGACGGTGCCGGCGGCGTGCCGGGTCCACGGGGAGCCCGTCGGGTCATCATCGTCGGGGGCCGTGTGAACGGTCAGCGCACGGGCACCAACGGCGTCCGGCGCGCCGAGCCGGAGCTGGATCCGCACCGCGCCGTCCTCCGGGAGGACCAGCGGCGCCTCCAGGGTCAGCTCCTCCACTTGGTCGCATCCGACCAGATCGCCCGCGTACAGGGTGAGTTCCGCGACGGCCGTGCCGGGCAGCACGGCGGTCCCCTGCACTCGGTGGTCCGCCAGCCACGGGTGGGTGCGCAGCGAGAGCCGTCCGGTGAGCAGCCAGCCGTCGCCGTCGGCCAACGGGACGAGGCCGCCGAGCAGCGGATGCCCGGCCGCACCGAGGCCGGCGGCCGTGACGTCGCCGGCGGGCGCGGGGGCGTCGAGCCAGTAGCGCTCACGCTGGAAGGCGTAGGTGGGCAGGTCCACGCGGCGGGCGTGGGCAGGGAACTGCCAGGCCACGGCAACGCCCTGGACGTACAGCTCGGCGGCGGACGTGAGGAAGCGGGCCGGGCCGCCTTCGTTGCGGCGCAGGGTGCCGGTGACGACGGCCTCGGGAGCCGTCTCCTGGAGTGCCGTGGTGAGTACCGGATGCGGGCTGACCTCGACCAGCACGCCGTACCCGTCGGAAGTCAACTGATCCGTGGATGCTTTGAGTTGGACGGTCTGGCGCAGATTGCGGTACCAGTAGGCGGCGTCCAGCTGCTCGGTGTCGAGCAGGCCGGCGGTGACGGTGGAGTAGAACGGGACGGTGGCGGCGTGCGGCGTGATCGGCCTTAGCACGTCCAGGAGTTCGGCTTCCAGCGCCTCGACGTGGGAGGAGTGCGAGGCGTAGTCGACCGGGATCCGCCGGGCCCGCACACCGTCCGCCTCGCAGTGGGCCAGCAGCGCGTCCAGCTCCCCGGTGTCACCCGAAACCACAACCGTTGCAGGGCCGTTGACAGCGGCGACCGACAGACCGCCGGTGAGCAACGCGTGAACATCGGCCAGCGGAAGCGCCACCGACACCATGCCACCGCGTCCGGCGATCGCTTGGAGAGCCTTGCTGCGCAGCGCCACCACGCGGGCCGCATCCTCCAGCGTGAGCGCGCCGGCAACGCAGGCGGCCGCGATCTCACCCTGGCTGTGCCCCACCACGGCGGCCGGCTCGACCCCGTGCGAGCGCCACAGCTCCGCCAACGACACCATCACCGCGAACAGCACCGGCTGCACGACATCGACTCGTTCAAGCTCGGCGCCATCACCACGCAGCACCTCGAACAGGTCCCAGTCCGTGAACGGCGCCAACGCCACCGCACACTCGCCCATCCGATCGGCGAACACCGGGGCGGTGTCCAGCAGTTCGACCGCCATGCCCGCCCACTGCGCGCCCTGCCCCGGGAAGACGAACGCCACCTTCCCCGGCGTGTCCGCCACGCCGGCCACGACACCCGCGGCCGACTCCCCCTCCGCCAAAGCCCGCAGTGCCGAAGCGCGGTCCGCCGCCAGCACCACCGCCCGGTGCGCGAACGCCGTCCGGGTCGTGGCCAGCGAGAACCCGACATCCACCGGGTCCGCGGCGTCGACGGCCGCCACCGCCGCCGCCTGCTCGCGCAGCGCGCCCGCCGAGCGCCCCGACAGCACCCACGGCACCACGACATCGGGGTGATGCTGGGCCGACTCGGGCTCCGGCACCGGGGCCGCCTCGACGATCACGTGTGCGTTGGTCCCGCTCACCCCGAAGGAGGACACCCCGGCCCGGCGCGGCTCGCCCGTCTCCGGCCAGGCCACGGCCTCGGTCAGCAGTGACACGGCTCCGGCCGACCAGTCCACATGCGGGGTCGGCTCGTCCGCGTGCAGCGTGCGCGGCAGCACACCGTGGCGCATCGCCTGCACCATCTTGATGAGCCCGCCCACCCCCGCCGCGGCCTGGGTGTGGCCGATGTTCGACTTCAACGAGCCGAGCCAGAGCGGGCGTTCGGCCACCCGCTCGCGTCCGTAGGTGGCAAGCAGCGCCTGCGCTTCGATCGGGTCGCCCAGCGTGGTGCCGGTGCCGTGTGCCTCCACCGCGTCGATCCGGTCGGCGGTCAGCCGCGCGTCGGCGAGCGCCGCCCGGATCACCCGCTGCTGCGCCGGGCCGTTGGGTGCGGTCAACCGACTACTGGCCCCGTCCTGGTTGACGGCGCTGCCGCGGACCAGCGCGAGCACCGGGTGCCCGTTGCGCCGTGCGTCCGAGAGCCGCTCCAGGAGCAGCAGGCCGACGCCCTCGGCCCAGCCCGTGCCGTCGGCGGCCGCGCCGAAGGACTTGCAGCGGCCGTCGGCCGCCAACCCGCGCAGCCGGCTGAACTCGACGAACACCCCGGGCGTGGCCATCAGCGCCACGCCACCGGCCAGCGCCAGCGAGCACTCCTCCTCGCGCAGCGCCTGGCTGGCCAGGTGCAGTGCGACCAGCGAGGACGAGCACGCGGTGTCGACCGTCACCGCGGGCCCTTCGAGCCCGAAGGTGTAGGCCAGCCGGCCGGAGGCGATGCTGCCCGCGCTGCCGTTGCCGAGGTAGCCCTCCAGGCCGGCGGGCAGCTTGCGGATGCGCGAGCCGTAGTCGTTGTACATCACGCCGAGGAACACGCCGGTCCGGCTGCCGCGCAGGGCAGCCGGGACGATCCCGGCCCGCTCGAACGCCTCCCAGCCGGTCTCCAGCAGCAACCGCTGCTGGGGATCGGTGGCGAGCGCCTCGCGCGGCGACATGCCGAAGAAGGCAGGGTCGAACTGTGCGGCCTCGTGCAGGAACCCACCCTCACGGGTGTAGCTACGACCGGACCGATCCGGGTCCTCGTCGTACAGGTCCGCCGGCCAGCCGCGATCGGTCGGGAAACCCGAGATCGCGTCGGTGCCGGTACTGACCAGCTGCCACAGGTCCTCGGGCGAGCGGACCCCGCCCGGGTACCGGCAGCTCATGGCGACGATCGCGATCGGATCCTGCTCCTTCGCCTGCAGTTCGCGCAGTTTCTCCTGCGCCTCGTGCAGTTTGGTCGTCGCACGCTTGAGGTAGTCGCGAAGCCTGTCCTCGCTCACGGCTGGTTTGTCACTCCTCTATCGACGGCCGAGCGGATCGGTGCACAGCGGGAACAGCGGGCGGCTCAGTCCATGCCGAGCTCGTTGTCCAGGAAGTCGAAGATCTCGTCGTCGCTGGCCGACTCGATCAGCCGAGCGACGGAGGCCGCGCCCGGTTCGGCGGCCCCGGCTGCCGCGCCGAGCCGCGCCAGCAGGTCCTGGAGCGTGACGGTCAGCCGGGTGTACACCGCTTCGTCCCGGACGAGTGCCGCGAGCGCCGCCTCGTCGAGGCGGGACAACTCGGCCAGGCCGGGCAGCTCCGTCCGGGGCGGGCCCGCAGGCGCACCGAGGCGGAGCTCCTCCCCGAGGTGGTCGGCGAGGGAGCTGACCGTCGGGTGGTCGAACAGCAGCGTGGCGGACAGCCGCAGGCCGGTGGCCGAGCCGAGCCGGTTGCGCAGGCCGACGGCGCCGAGCGAGTCGAACCCCATGTCGAGGAAGCCGCGTTCGAGCTCGACGGCCTGCGGTCGCGGGTGTCCGAGCACGGTGGCCGCGTGGCCCCGCACCAGGTCGACCAGCGTGCGCCGGCGCTCCTCGTCGCTCAGTCCGGCCAACCGGGCCCGCAGCTCCTCGGCAGCGTCGGCCGGGTTGCGCGTGGCGTCGGCCGTGCGACGGGCGGGGGTACGGACGAGGCCGCGCAGCAGAGCCGGGACGCTACCGTCCGGGGCCCGCAGCGTGCCGGTGTCCAGGCGGGCCGGGATCAGTACCGGTTCGTCGGTGGCGAGCGCCGCGTCGAAGAGCGCGAGACCCTCCGGGGACGACATCGGCACGACACCGCCGCGGGCTATCCGGAGCAGGTCCGCCTCGCCGAGCTTGCCGGTCATGGCGCTGCGTTCGGCCCACAGGCCCCAGGCCAGCGACTGGGCCGGCAGGCCCTGCTCCCGGCGGTGGGCCGCGAGGGCGTCCAGGAACGCGTTCGCAGCCGAGTAGTTGGCCTGGCCGGTGCCACCGAAGGTGCCCGACAGGGAGGAGAACAGCACGAACGCCGAGAGCTTCTGATCACGCGTCAACTCGTGCAGGTTCAGCACCGCGTCGACCTTCGGCCTGAACACGGTGTCCAGTCGCTCGGCGTCCATCGACTCCACTACGCCGTCGTCCAGCACACCCGCGACATGCACCACACCACTCAGCTCGACACCGGCCAACACCTCGGCCAGCGCCGCACGATCGGCCGCGTCACAGGCCACCGACACCGCCTCGGCACCCAACTCCGCGAGCTCGGCACACAGTTCGGCAGGCACCCCGCGACGACCCAGCAGCAGCAACCGCCGCACCCCGTGCCGCACCACCAGATGACGCGCCACCAGCGAACCCAACCCGCCGGCCGCACCCGTCACCAGCACCGCGCCCTGCGGGTCCCGCACCGGCACCGCAGGCTCCCCGACCGGCACCCGCACCAGCCGGCCGACCCGCACCACACCCGCCCGCAGCAGCACCTGCGGCTCGCCGAAGGCCACCGCCTGCGGCAACGACCGGGTGTCCTCGTCCACATCGATCAGTACGAACCGTCCCGGGTGCTCGGACTGCGCGGACCGCACCAGCCCCCAGGCAGCGGCCAGCGCCGGATCGCGGAGGTCCGCACCGTCGACCGCCACCGCACCCGAGGTCACCAGCACCAGCCGCGACTGCGCGAACCGATCCTCCGCCAGCCACCCCCGCACCAGTTCCAGGGCCTGCCCGGCCGCAGCTCGCACACCCGCCGCCGTGAGCTCCGCCGGCGGAAGGGCCGCCAGCACGACCTCGGGGATCCGGGTGCTCGCGGTAGCGAGCGTCGCCAGGTCGACGTGGACGTCCAGGGCCACACCGGAGGCCTTGAGCGAGTCGGACAGCCCGAACGGGTCGGCGCCGACCAGCGCCATCCGGTCCACCGGCGCCGGCCGGGCGCCGGCCGCGATCCAGTCCAGCCGGTAGAGCGAGCGGTGCGTCTCGGTTGCGGCGGACCGCAGTTGCTCGGCCCGGGCCGGGCGCAGCATCAGCGACCCGACGGTGGCGACCGGTCGGCCGCCCGCGTCGGCGGCCAGCAGCGCTACGGTGTCCGGCCCGGTCGGCGTGAGCCGGACGCGGAGCACGCTCGCGCCGGACGCGTGCAACGTGACGCCGTGCCAGGCGAACGGCAGGATGCTGCCCTGGCTCTCGGCGAGCGGGCTGAACGCAACCGCATGCAGCGCGGCGTCCAGCAGGGCCGGGTGCAGCCCGTAACGGCTCGCCTCGGCGACCTGGCGTTCGGGCAGTTCAACCTCGGCAAAGACCTCGTCACCCCGGCGCCAGGCAGCACGCAGGCCCTGGAACGCCGGCCCGTAGCCGAAGCCGTTCTGTTCGAAGCGCTGGTACAGGTCCGCGACCGGGAGCTGCTCGGCACCAGCCGGCGGCCAGGCGGCAAGCTCGCCGCTGCCGTCGGCACCGGCGCCTGCGCCGGCCCCAGGGGCCAGCAGGCCGGAGGCGTGCCGGGTCCACTGGTGCTCGTCGGCGGCGCTGCCCTCGGGCCGGGCGTATACGGTGACCGGTCGCAGGCCGGCGTCGTCCGATTCCCCGATCGACACCTGGACCTGGACCGCGCCCCGGTCCGGCAGCACCAGCGGGGCCTCCAACGCCAGCTCCTCGACCCGGCCGCAGCCGACCTGGTCACCCGCGCGGACCGCCAGCTCCACGAATGCGGTGCCCGGGAAGAGCACCATGTCCGCGAAGGCGTGATCGGCGAGCCACGGGTGGGTGGCGGTGGCGAGGCGGCCGGTGAGCACATACGCATCGGCGCCGGCGAGCGCCACAGCGGCGCCGAGCAGCGGGTGGTCCGGCGACGCCAGGCCGACCTCGGCCACGTTGCCGACGGTCGCCGGTGCGTCCAGCCAGTAGCGCTCGCGCTGGAAGGCGTAGGTGGGCAGGTCGATCCGGTGGGCGCCGGGGAACGCCTGGGTCCAGTCGACGGTGGCGCCGTCCACGTGGAGGTCGGCCAGCGCGGTCAGCAGCGTGCGCGTCTCCGAGCGGTCCTTACGCAGGACGGCGGTGGCCACGCGCGGTGCGGTGGTCAGGCCGTCCTGGGCGAGCGCGGTCAGCACACCGTCCGGGCCCAGCTCGACGAACCGGGTCACGCCGGCTGCTTCGAGCGCCTGGACGCCGTCGTGGAAGCGCACCGCCTCACGAACGTGCCGCACCCAGTAGTCCGGGTCACGCAGCTCCTCGGCCGTCGCGAGGTGCCCGGTCAGGTTGGAGACCAGCGCAAGGCTCGGCGCCGCAAGCTCCAACCCGCGCACCACCTCGGCGAACTCCGCCAGCATCCCGTCCATGGCAGGAGAGTGAAACGCATGCGAGACCCGCAAACGCCTAGTCTTTCGACCCAACCCCTCCCAGTAGGCCGCCAACTCCAGCACGGCCTCCGCGACCGGCCCGGAGAGCACGACCGAACGCGGACCGTTCACCGCCGCGATGGCGACACCGCCGAGGCCGTACTCCAGCACCTCGGCCTCGGTCGCCTCCACGGCCACCATCGCACCGCCGGTCGGAAGTTGCTGCATCAGGCGACCGCGAGCAGCGACCAACGTGCACGCGTCATCCAACGAGTACACGCCCGCCACATGCGCGGCCGCGATCTCACCCACCGAGTGGCCGATCAACACATCCGGCACCACACCGAAGGACTCCATCAACCGGTACAGCGCCACCTCCAGCGCGAACAGGGCGGGCTGCGTGTACGCGGTCTCATGGATCAGTTCCTCGGCACCGAACACCACCTCACGAAGCGGCCGTCCCAACTCGCCATCCAGCCGCGCGCACACCGCGTCGAATGCGGTCGCGAACACTGGGAACGCTTCATACAACTCCTTCCCCATACCCGGACGCTGAGCGCCCTGGCCGGTGAACAGGAACGCCGTCCGACCAGCCGACGCCACCCCTCGCATCAGCCCCGGATCCTCCTCCCCGCGCGCCAGCGCCGCCAGCGCGCCCGGTTCCAGCGCCACCGCCCGGTGCTCGAACACCGCACGGCCCGCCGCCAGCGAGAACCCCACATCCGCCAACGAGGCACCCGTGTCGAGGAGTTCGCCCAGCCGCTCGGCCTGCCCCCGCACCGCCTCCGCACTGCGCCCCGACACCACCAGCGGCGTGACCGCACCGGCAACCGTCGCGGGAAGCCCAGGCGCGTCCGGCGCCTGCTCGATGATGACGTGCGCGTTCGTCCCGCTGATCCCGAACGAGGACACACCCGCCCGCCTCGGTTCACCGGTCTGCGGCCAGGCCACCGCCTCGGTCAGCAACGACACCGCGCCCGCCGACCAGTCGACGTGCGGGGTCGGCTCGACCACGTGCAGGGTCCGCGGCAGCAGGCCGTGCCGCATCGCCAGCACCATCTTCATGACACCCGCGACACCGGAGGCCGCCTGGGTGTGCCCGATGTTCGACTTCAACGCACCCAGCCACAGCGGCCGTTCGGCGTTGCGCTGCCCATAGGTGGCCAGCAGCGCCTGGGCCTCGATCGGGTCACCGAGCGCGGTTCCGGTGCCGTGCGCCTCGACGGCGTCCACCTGCTCGGCCGTCAGACCGGCACTGGCCAGGGCTGCGCGGATCACCCGCTGCTGCGACGGCCCGTTCGGCGCCGTCAGACCATTGCTCGCACCGTCCTGGTTCACCGCACTGCCTCGCACCACCGCGAGCACCGGGTGTCCATTGCGCTCCGCGTCCGAGAGCCGCTCCACCAGCAGCAGCCCGACGCCCTCCGCCCAGCCGGCGCCGTCCGCCGCTGCTGCGAAGGCCTTGCACCGGCCATCCGGTGACAGCACCCGCTGACGGCTGAACTCGACGAAGGTCGCCGGCGTGGCCATCACCGTCACGCCGCCGGCCAGGGCCAGCTCAGCCTCGCCACTGCGCAGCGCCTGGATCGCCAGGTGCAGCGCGACCAGCGAGGAGGAGCAGGCCGTGTCCAGCGTCACCGCCGGGCCTTCGAGGCCGAAGGTGTATGCGATCCGGCCGGAGGCGACGCTCGGCGCGCTGCCGAGGCCCAGATAGCCGTCCAGGCCCTCCGGGGTTTCGCGCAGCCAGGAGCCGTAGTCGTGGTAGTTCGAACCGATGAAGACGCCGGTGCGGCTGCCGCGCAGCGTGCCCGGGTCGATGCCGGCCCGCTCGAACGCCTCCCAGGAGGTCTCCAGCAGCAGCCGCTGCTGCGGGTCGACAGCAGCGGCCTCACGCGGGCCGATGCCGAAGAACGCCGGGTCGAACTCGCTGACGTCGTAGAGGAAGCCGCCCTCACGCGCATAGGTCGTGCCGGGGTGCTCGGGGTCCGGGTGGTAGAGCGAGTCCACGTCCCAGCCGCGGTCGGTGGGGAAGCCCGAGACCACGTCGGCGCCCGAGCTGAGCAGTTCCCAGAGCTGCTCCGGGGTGCGGACGCCACCGGGGAGGCGGCAGCTCATGGCGACGATCGCGATCGGCTCATCGACTGGCCCGGTTGAACGGACGACGAGAGCACTCGCATCGGTCGGCCCGGTCCCCATGACCTCCGCGCACAGGTAGTCGGCGAGCGCAATGGCGTTCGGATAGTCGAAGGCGAGCGTGACGGGCAGACGCAGCTCGGTCGCGGTCGCGATCCGGTTGCGCAGGTCCACCGCGGTCAGCGAGTCGAAGCCGAGGTCACGGAAGGCCCGGTCCGCACCGATCGCTTCCGCGCCGTTGTGACCGAGCACGGCGGCGGCCTCACCTCGTACCAACTCAAGGAGCCGGTCGGTCTGTTCGGTGTGGCTGAGGCCTGCCAGACGCTGGCGCAGCGCCGAGCCACCGCGTTCGGCCGACTGGTCACCGGACGGCGCGACAGGAGTGGCGGCCAAGGCCTCGGGCAGCTCGCGCAGCAGCGAGCCGGTCCCGTCGGCCGGCGAGCTGAGCAGGTAGCGGGCCCAGTCGAGGCTGGCGAGCAGGAGATGGGTCTCGTCCGCGTCAAGCGCCGACTGCAGGGCGGAGAGCGCGAGTTCGGGCGCCATCGGCAGCACGCCCCGGTGGCCCAGTCGCTCCCCCACCGCGCCGGCTGCCAGGCCGACCTCGCCCCAGGCACCCCAGGCCATCGAGGTAGCGGGCAGCCCGGCGTCCCGCCGGAGCCGCGCCAGCGCGTCGAGGAAGGCGTTGGCCGCCGCGTAACTGCCCTGGCCCGGCCCGCCCAAGATGGCGGCCGAGGAAGAGAAGAGCACGAACGCGTCGAGGTCCAGGCCGGCGGTCAGCTCGTGCAGGTGCCAGGCACCCAGTGCCTTCGGTGCGAGCACGGTCGCGGCCCGCTCAGCGGTCAACGCGGCCACCACGCCGTCGTCCAGCACCCCCGCCGTGTGGAACACCGATCGCAGCCCCGGAAGCCGCTCCAGCAACCTGGCCACGGCATCCCGGTCCGCCACGTCACAGGCCTCGATCGCGACCTCGGCCCCGAACTCCGCGAGTTCCTCACGCAGTTCCGGCGCACCGGGCGCGTCAAGGCCGCGACGGCTGGTCAGCACCAGCCGCTCGGCGCCGCCACGGGCCAGCCGACGCGCCAGCTGCGCGCCCAACCCGCCCGTGCCGCCGGTCACCAGCACCGTGCCACGCGGACGCCAGCCCGCACCCGCCGCGTGCGCCGCACCGGCGCGCACCAGGCGCTTCACGAAGACCCCGGCCGGGCGAACCGCGAGCTGATCCTCGGTGCCATCAAGCAGCGCAGCGGCCAGCAGGTCGGCGGCGTGCTCGTCCAGCACCGGGGGCAGATCGATCAACCCACCCCAGCGGTCCGGGTGTTCGACTCCGACCACCCGGCCGAGGCCCCACAGCAAGGCATGATCGGGGGCCACCAGCCGGTCGGAGCCGCCCACCGACACCGCACCCCGGGTCGCCACCCAGAGCGGCGCCGAGACACCCGCATCGCCAAGGGCCTGAACCAGCGTGCCGAGTCGGGCCACGGTGGGCACCAGCTCGGTCGGCCCGGCGGATGCCGCCAGTGTCAGCACACCGTCGACGCCATCGCCCACTGCCGACCGCAACCGCTCCGCCAGCCGGGTCCGGTCGGTCTCGTCGGGCCCGGCGGTCAGCGGGACGACGCACAGGCCGGCGGTCTCCAGGCCGCACACTACCGAGGCCGTCCACTCGCCGTCGGCGGCGGGCGCCGGCAGAACAAGGAGCCAGGTGCCGGACGAACGGCTCGTCGCCGCCCTGCCGGTCACCGGCTGCCAGCGCACCCGGTAGCGCCATGCGTCCATCGCGGCCCGGTCGCGGCCGTGGCGGTGATAGGCGGAGAGCGCGGGCAGCACCTCGCTCAACGGAGCCTCGCTGTCCAGCCGGAGCGAGGCCGCCAGCGCTCCGAGGTCCTCGCGTTCCACGGTCTGCCAGAACTCCTCGTCAACCGGCTCCGCACTGCCTGGCAGCGCCGGAGCGGAGGAGGTGGTGAGCCAGTAGTGGCGATGCTGGAAGGCGTAAGTGGGCAGGTCAACGCGGCGGGTGCCGGGCGGGAACTGCCAGGTCACGGGCACGCCGTGCACGTGGAGTTCGGCGGCGGAGGCCAGGAAGCGGGCCAGGCCGCCTTCGTCGCGGCGCAGCGTGCCGACCACGACGGCCTCCGGAGCGGTCTCCTGAAGTGCCATGGTGAGCACCGGGTGCGGGCTCACCTCGATGAACACGCTGTGGCCGTCGGCGGTCAACTGGTCGACCGTGGCTTCCAGTTCGACGGTCTGGCGCAGGTTGCGGTACCAGTACCCGGCGTCCAGACCGGCGGCGTCCAGCAGGCCTCCGGTCACCGTGGAGTAGAACGGCACACTGGAGCTGCGCGGCACGATCGGCGCCAGTACCTCCAGCAGCTCGGATTCCAACTCCTCGACGTGCGCGGAGTGCGAGGCGTAGTCCACCGGGATCCGCCGGGCCCGCACGCCGTCCGCCTCGCAGCGGGCCAACAGCTCCTCCAGCTCGCCGGTGTCACCGGAAACCACCACCGCAGCAGGACCATTGACGGCCGCGATCGACAGGCCTTCAGTCAGCAGGCGGCGAACGTCTGCCAACGGAAGCGCTACGGACACCATGCCGCCGCGCCCCGCAATCGCTTGCAAAGCCCGACTGCGCAACGCCACCACCCGGGCGGCATCTTCCAGCGACAGCGCGCCCGCGACACAGGCTGCCGCGATCTCGCCCTGGCTGTGCCCCACCACCGCAGCCGGCTCGACGCCATGCGAGCGCCACAGCTCCGCCAGCGACACCATCACCGCGAACAGCACCGGCTGCACGACATCCACGCGCTCCATTGCAGCGCCATCCCGCAGCACCTCGAACAGGTCCCAGTCGACGAACGGCGTCAACGCCGCCGCACACTCGCCCATCCGATCGGCGAACACTGGCGCGGTGTCCAGCAGTTCCGCCGCCATGCCCGCCCACTGCGCACCCTGCCCCGGGAAGACGAGCACCACCCGGTCCCGCTCACCAGCCGCCACACCTTGCGCCACACCCGCAGCCGGCTCCCCCGCCGCCACCGCGGCCAGCCCGGCGAGCAGTTCGCCCCGATCCGTGCCAGCCACTGCCGCGCGGTGCTCGAACAGCGCACGTCCCGCCGTCAGCGAGAACCCGACATCGGCCAACGATACGTCGCTGTCCAGGAGTTCACGGAGCCGTCCGGCCTGCGCCCGCAGCGCCTGCGTACTCCGCCCGGAGAACACCAGGGGCACCGCCGACCCCGCCTCGGCCGGGTCCGCCGCGGCGGCCGGTCCACCGACCGGCGCCTCCTCCAGGATCACGTGCGCGTTGGTGCCGCTCATCCCGAACGAGGACACCCCGGCCCGCCGCGGCTCACCCGTCTCCGGCCAGTCCATCGCCTCGGTCAGCAGCCGCACCTCGCCCGCCGACCAGTCGACGTGCGGCGTCGGCTCGTCCAGGTGCAGCGTGCGCGGCAGCACGCCGTGCCGCATCGCCAGCACCATCTTCATCACACCCGCGACACCTGCCGCAGCCTGGGTGTGCCCCAGGTTCGACTTCAACGAGCCGAGCCACAGCGGCCGTTCGGCAGTCCGCTGCCCGTAGGTGGCCAGGATCGCCTGCGCCTCGATCGGGTCGCCCAGCATCGTACCGGTCCCGTGCGCCTCCACCACGTCGACGTGCTCCACGCCCACGCCGGCGTTCGCCAGCGCCGCCCGGATCACGCGCTGCTGCGAGAGCCCGTTCGGCGCGGTCAGGCCATTGCTCGCACCGTCCTGGTTGATCGCGCTGCCGCGCACCACCGCCAGCACCGGGTGGCCGTTGCGCTCGGCATCCGAGAGCCGCTCCAGCAGCAGCATGCCAACGCCCTCGGCGAGGCCCATCCCGTCGGCTGCTGCGGCGAACGCCTTGCAGCGCCCGTCCGCCGCCAGACCGCGCTGGCGGCTGAAGCCGGTGAAGCCGGCCGGCGTCGACATCACGGCCGCACCGCCCGCCAGCGCCAGCTCGCACTCCCCGGCCCGCAGCGACTGCACGGCCAGGTGCAGCGCCACCAGCGAGGACGAGCAGGCGGTGTCCACCGTGACCGCCGGCCCTTCCAGGCCCAGCGTGTAGGCGATCCGCCCGGACAGCACGCTGCCCGCCGTGCCGGTGAGCAGGTGGCCTTCGGTGGTGTCGGCGCTGTGCCGCGGGCCGGTGCCGTAGCCCGAGCCGCCGGCCCCGATGAAGACGCCGGCCTGGCTGCCGCGCAGCGCGGTCGGGTCGATCCCGGCCCGTTCGAACGACTCCCAGGAAGTCTCAAGGAGCAGCCGCTGCTGCGGGTCCATGGCCAGTGCCTCGCGCGGCGAGATCCCGAAGAACTCGGCGTCGAACTCCCCGGCTCCGTAGAGGAATCCGCCCTCGCGGGCGTAGGAGTGGCCGACCCGATCGGGGTCGTCGTCGAAGAGGCCGGTCAGGTCCCAGCCGCGGTCGGCCGGGAAGCCCGCGATGACGTCCCCGCCGGTGGCGATCAGCCGCCACAGCTCCTCGGGGCTGCCGACCCCGCCGGGGAACCGGCAGCCCATCGCGACGATCGCCACGGGCTCGTCGCTCGCGACCGCCCGCGGCACGAGCACCGGCTGCCCGGCGGGCGCAGCGCCGACCAGCAGCTCGCGTACGTGCCGCGCGAGCAGCACCGCGTTCGGATGGTCGAAGACCACCGGCACGGGCAGCCGCAGGCCGGTCTCGGCGTTGAGCCGGTTGCGCAGCTCGACCGAGGTCAGCGAGTCGAAGCCCAGGTCCTTGAACGCCCGGTCGGCCGCCACGGATTCGGCGTCCGCATGCCCCAGCGCCGCGGCCACCTGGGCGCGGACCAGCGCCAGCACGGTCCGCTCCTGCTCGGCCGCGTCCAGCCCGGCCAGCTGACCGCGCACGCCCTCATCGGGGGTGGCCTCGGGTTCGGCGGCGGCGGCGAGGATCCGGACGATCTCCGGGACGCCGTCCAGCAGCGGGCGCCGCCGGGCGGCCGTGAACACCGGGACGAACCGCTCCCAGTCGATGTCGGCGCAGATCAGGAAGGTGTCATCGTGGTCGAGGGCCTGTCGCAGGCCGCCGATCGCCAGTTCGGGCGCCATGAACGGGATGCCGCGCCACCGCAGTTGCTCCTGCATGATGTCCACGGCCATGCCGCCCTCGCGACCGCCGCGCGGGTCCCAGATGCCCCAGGCGATCGAGGTGGCGGCCAGGCCGCGTGCGCGGCGCTGCTGGGCCAGCGCGTCCAGGAAGTGGTTGGCGGCGGCGTACGAGCCGTGGTCGCCGCTGCCCCAGACACCGGCGACCGAGGAGAAGAGCACGAACGCGTCGAGCGAGTCCTCGTCGAAGAGGGCGTCCAGGTGGCGGGCGCCGTCGACCTTGCCGCCCGCGCCGGCGGCGAACTCATCGAGGTCGGTCTCGGCCAGCGGGGCCAGGATGCCGAGGCCTGCGGAGTGCACGACGGTCCGGATCGCCGGCCCCTCCGCCTGGACCCGCGCGACCAGCTCGGCCAGCTGGGCGTGGTCGTCGACGTTGCAGGCGGCCACCGTCACCCGGCAGCCGAGCGCGGCGAGTTCGGCCTCCAGCTCGGCCGCGCCAGGCGTCTGCGGCCCGCGCCGGCTCGTCAGCACCACGTGCTCGGCGCCGTTCGCGGCGAGCCAGCGGGCTACGTGCGCGCCCAGGCCGCCGGTGCCGCCGGTGATCAGCGCGGTGCCGCGCGCTCGCCACGGCCGGGCCGGCTGCTCGGCCAGCGGGGCGCGCTCCAGGCGGCGCGCGAGTACGCCCGACGGGCGGACGGCGACCTGGTCCTCGTCCCGCAACCCGGCGAGCACGGCAGCGAGCGACGTGGCCGAGCGGGGCGTGAGTTCAGCAGGCAGATCGACCAGGCCACCCCACAGCTGCGGCTGCTCCAGGCCGATCACCCGGGCCAGGCCCCAGAGTTGCGCCTGATCGGGGCTCAGCAGCCGGTCGGCACCTCCGGTGGCGACTGCGCCCAGGGTCGCGTGCCAGAGCGGCACCCGCAGCTCGGCGTCGAGTAGGGCCTGGGTCAGTAGCAGCGTGCCCGCGAGCCCGCGTGGCAGCACGGGGTGCGCGGGGTGCGGCTGCTCGTCAAGCGCGAGCAGCGAGAGCATGCCGGCCAGGCCGCTGCCGTCGGGGACGGCCGCCCGCAGCCGGGCGCCGACCGCCGCGCGATCGTCCGCGGCGGTGTCCAGCACCAGACGGCGGACCTCGGCTCCGTGCCGCGCCAGCCCCTCGACCACGGCCTCGGCCAACTCGCCGTCCGCGTGGGCCTCCGGCAGGACGACCAACCAGTCGCCGGTCAGTGTGGCGCCCGAACTCGCGGGCACCGGCTGCCAGTCGATCCGGTAGCGCCAGCCGTCCAGGGTGGCCCGGTCGCGCAGGCTCCGTCGGTAGCTCGACAGCGCGGGCAGCACGCCGCTCAGCGGGGTGTCCGCCTCGACGTCGAGCGTCGCGCTCAGCGCGGCCAGGTCCTCGGCCTCGACCGCGTTCCAGAACAGCGTGTCCGCGGTGCGGGCCGGCAGCGCCGGGGCCTGCTCGGGTTGTGCCGGATGCAGCCAGTAACGCTGCCGCTGGAAGGCGTAGGTTGGCAGGTCGATCCGGCGGGCGCCGGCGGGGTGGCGCCAACCGACGTGCACGCCATGGACGTAGAGCTCGGCTGCGGAGGTGAGGAAGCGGGCCGGTCCGCCGTGGCTGCGGCGCAGCGTGCCTGTGACGACGGCCTCGGGGGCGGTCTCCTGGAGTGCCATGGTGAGCACCGGGTGCGGGCTGACCTCGACGAACACGCTGTGCCCGTCGTCCAGCAACCGCCCTACCGTGGCTTCCAGTTCCACGGTCCGGCGCAGGTTGCGGTACCAGTAGGCGGCGTCCAGCTGCTCGGTGTCGAGCAGACCGCCGGTCACCGTCGAGTAGAACGGCACACTGGAGGTGCGCGGCGCGATCGGTGCCAGGAGGTCCAGCAGCTCGGCCTCCAACTCCTCGACGTGCGCGGAGTGCGAGGCGTAGTCCACCGGTATCCGGCGGGCCCGGATGTCACGTGCCGCGCAGACCGCGAGCAGTTCGTCCAGCTCCTCGGTGTCACCCGAGACCACCACCGTCGCAGGCCCGTTGACGGCCGCCACCGACAGGCCGGGGGTGAGCAGCTCACGGACCCGCTCCGGCGTCACCGGCACTGACACCATGCCGCCGCGCCCGGCGAGCGCGTGGAGAGCCCGGCTGCGCAGCGCCACCACCCGGGCGGCGTCCGCCATCGACAGCGCACCGGCCATACAGGCGGCCGCGATCTCGCCCTGGCTGTGCCCCACCACGGCGGCCGGCTCGACTCCGTGCGAGCGCCACAGCTCCGCCAGCGACACCATCACCGCGAACAGCACCGGCTGCACCACGTCGACGCGCTCCAGCGCGGCGCCGTCACCGCGCAGCACCTCGAACAGGTCCCAGTCGACGAACGGCGCCAACGCCGCCGCACACTCGCCCATCCGCTCGGCGAACACCGGTGAAGCGTCCAGCAGTTCCATCGCCATACCGGCCCACTGCGCGCCCTGCCCCGGGAACACGAACACCACCCGGTCAGCCTGGTCCGCCATCGTCCCGCGGACCACGCCGGTGCTGTCGGCACCGCGGGCCAGCGCGTCGAGCTGCTCCAGGAACCCGTCCCGGTCGCCGGCGATGACGACCGCCCGCTGCTCCAGGCCGGCGCGGGTCACCGCCAGCGAGTGGCCGATGTCGGCGAGTTCGCGGTCCGGATCGGCGGCGACGAACTCACGCAGCCGCGCGGCCTGCGCTCGCAGCCCGGCGGCGTCGCGGGCGGACAGCGGCCACGCGAGCGCACTCGTCGGCGCCTGCTCACCGGCGGGATCGGCAACTGCCGGCTCCGGCGCGGGTGCCTGCTGCGGGGCGGGTGCCTGCTCCAGGATCACATGGGCGTTGGTCCCGCTGGCACCGAAGGAGGACACGCCGGCCCGCCGCGGCTGCCCGGTCTCAGGCCAGAGCACGGCCTCGGTCAGCAGTGAAACGGCTCCGGCTGACCAGTCCACGTGCGGGGTCGGCTGGTCCACGTGCAGCGTCCGCGGCAGCATCCCGTGCCGCATCGCCAGCACCATCTTCATGACGCCCGCCACACCCGAGGCCGCCTGGGTGTGGCCGATGTTGGACTTCAGCGAGCCGAGCCAGAGCGGTGCGGCCGCGTCCCGGCCCTGGCCGTAGCTGGCCAGCAGCGCCTGCACCTCGATCGGGTCGCCCAGCGTCGTACCGGTGCCGTGCGCCTCCACGGCGTCGATCTGTCCCGCCGTCAACCCCGCGTTCGCCAGCGCCGCGTGGATCACCCGCTGCTGCGAGGGGCCGTTGGGCGAGGTCAAACCGTTGCTGGCGCCGTCCTGGTTGATCGCGCTGCCGCGCACCACCGCCAGCACCGGGTGGCCGTTGCGCTCCGCGTCGGAGAGCCGCTCCAGCAGCAGCACGCCGACGCCCTCTGCCCAGCCGGTGCCATCGGCGGCCGCAGCGAACGGCTTGCAGCGGCCGTCGGGTGCCAGGCCGCGCTGGCGGCTGAACTCGATGAAGGCCAGCGGGCTCGCCATCACGGTCGCACCGCCGACCACCGCGAGCGAGGACTCGCCGCGGCGCAGCGACTGGCAGGCCAGATGCAGCGCGACCAGTGAGGAGGAGCACATGGTGTCGATGGAGACGGCCGGGCCTTCGAGACCGAAGGTGTAGGCGATCCGGCCGGCGGCGACAGCCGCCGAACCGCCGGTCAGCAGGTGTCCCTCGGCTTCCGGCGGCAGCTCCTGCAGACCCATGGCGTAGCCCTGGTTGCTGACACCGACGAACACACCGGCGGGGGTGCGCCGGACCGCCGCCGGGTCGATCCCGGCCCGCTCGAACGCCTCCCAGACGGCTTCCAAGAGCAGCCGCTGCTGCGGGTCCATGGCAAGCGCCTCACGTGGCGCTATCCCGAAGAATCCCGCGTCGAACTCCGCCGCGTCGTAGAGGAATCCGCCCTCGCGGGCGTAGCTGGTGCCCGGCCGGTCCGGGTCGGGGTCGTAGCGTCCGTCGAGGTCCCAGCCGCGGTCGGCCGGGACGGCCGAGATGACGTCCCGGCCGTCCCGGACCAGCTCCCACAGCTGCTCGGGGCTCTGGACTTCGCCGGGCAGCCGGCAGCTCATCGCAACGATGGCGAGCGGTTCCTGCTCCCCGGCCTCGACCTCCTGCAGTCGCCGGCGCGTCTCCCGCAGGTCGGTCGATACCCGCTTGAGGTAGTCACGAAGCTTTTCCGCATTCTCCACAGAACGTCACCTCATTGAGGCAGCCGGGAAATCCCGCGCTGACCGGTCAGGAATACCTCGAAGGAAGAGCCGGAACTCCGCGGCTCGGTAGGGGATCGCCGGACTGGCCGGCACAGGCGTCGCCGGACTCGTCAGAGGCCGAACTCGCTGTCGATGAGGTCGAATAGCTCGTCGTCGCTGGTCGCGGACTCAAAGGAACGTCCGTCCGCGTCGCTGCCGCTCTCCGGTCGCTGGATCTGCTCCCAGGCGTTCAGCAGCTCGCGCAGTCGCCCGCCGATCCGGTCGTCCACCGCGGGTGCATCCGCTCCCATGCCCGCGAGCGCGGCCGCCAGGCGATCCAGCTCGGCGAGCGCGCTCGCCTCCGGATCCGCCCGCTCGGGGAGCAGGCACGCGCCCAGGTGGGCGGCCAGCTCCTCGGGGGTCGGGTAGTCGAAGACCAGCGTCGCGGGCAGGCCGAGTCCGGTGGCGGTGGCCAGTCGGCGGCGCAGCTCCACGGCGCTGAGCGAGTCGAAGCCCAGCTCGCGGAAGGCCCGGCCCGGCCTGACCTCCGCGGGGCCCGGATGGCCCAGTACGGCGGCCGCCTCGGTGCGGACCAGCTCCAGCAGCACGCGGGAGCGTTCCGGTCCGGGTACGGCGGTCAGCCGCTCGGCCAGCGGGGTGCTGGTCTCGGCAGTCGGCGCCCGGTCGGCGGCCGCCGCATCCCGCAGGATCCGCCGCACCTCGGGCAGTTCGTCCAGCAGCGGGCGCGGGCGAGCCAGCGTGAATCCGGGCACGAAGCGCTCCCAGTCGATGTCCGCGATCACCAGCGTGGCCTCCTCGTGGTCCACCGCCTGGCGCAGTCCGGCCACGGCCGGCTCCGGCGCCATCTCCGGAACCCCGCCGCGCCGCAGCTGATCGCCGACGTGGCCCTCAGCCATACCGCCGCCGGCCCACGAGCCCCAGGCGATCGAGGTCGCGACCAGCCCGCTTGCGCGGCGCTGCTCGGCGAGCGCGTCGAGGAAGGCGTTCGCCGCGCCGTAGGCGGCCTGCCCGCCGCTGCCCCACACGGCGGCGCCGGACGAGAACAGCACGAAGGCGTCCAGATCCGTGTCTGCCAGGAGCTCGGACAGGTGCATGGCGCCCGCGACCTTGCCGCCGGCCAGTTCAGCGAGGTCCGCGATGGTGTTCCGCTCCACCGGGACGGCGAACTGCGCGGTACCGGCCGCGTGCACCACGGCGGTCGGCGGCCAGGTTGCCAGCAGCGCGGCCACGGCCTGACGGTCCGCCATGTCGCAGGCCTCGACGACGGCCTCGCAGCCGAGTGCGGACAGCTCCGCGATCAACTCCGCCGCACCGGGTGCCGCCGCGCCCCGGCGGCTGGTCAGCACCAGCCGCTCGGCGCCGGCCCGCGCCAGCCACCGCGCCACCTGCGCGCCGAGGCCGCCCGTACCACCGGTGACCAGCACCGTGCCGCGCGGCCGCCAAGGGCGCGCCGGTGCTGCGGTGAGCCCGGCACGGACCATCCGGCGGCCGTGCAGGCCCCCGGCGCGGACGGCCGCCTGGTCCTCGCCGTTCTCGGCGGCGAGCAGCGCGGTGAGCGCGACGCCGTCACGGTCGTCGAACGTCTCCGGGAGATCCACCAAGCCGCCCCAGCGCTCCGGGTGTTCGAGGCCGATGATCCGGCCGAGGCCCCAGGCCATGGCCTGGTGCGGGCTGCGTACCGGGTCGTTCCGGTCCACCGAGACCGCGCCACTGGTGACGCACCACAGTGGAGCCGTGCTGCCGGTCTGGCCGAGGAGTCGGAAGAGCGCGAGGGTCGTGGCCAGGCCGATGGGGACCACCGGGTGCTCCGGGAGCGGGAGTTCGTCCAGCGCGAGCAGCGACAGCACACCCGCCGTCGCCGTCGTGACGGCTGCGCGCACGGGTTCGAGGTCGGCGGGGTCGACGACCACGCGGGTGACGGTGGCGCCGCTCTGCCGCAGCGCGGCGGTCACGGCCGCGGGCAGCGCCTGCTCGGCGTGCGAGGCCGGGACGACCACGACCCAGTTCCCGTGCGGAGCGCCGTCTGCTGCAAGGGGCAGGGGCTTCCACACGATGCGGTAGCGCCAGTCGTCCACTGCCGACAGCTCGTGCTGCTCCTGGCGGTAGGAGGCCAGCGCGGGCAGCACGGCGCTCAGTTGCGTGTCGGTGTCGATGCCCAACGCGTCCGCGAACGCCGTCACATCGCCCGCTGCCACGGCCGACCACAGCCGGCCGTCCGCCTCGGCGGCGACGGACGAGGGGGCGGGGACGGAGGCGGCCTCGGGCCAGTAGCGCTCGTGCTGGAACGGGTAGGTCGGCAAGTCGACCCGCCGGCCGCCCCCCGTGACGCGGGCCCAGTCGACCGTGGCGCCGTCGACGTGCAGCTCGGCCAGCGCGGTGAGCAGCGTGCGCGCCTCGGGACGGTCCTTGCGCAGGACGGTGGTGGCCACCCGCGGGGCGGCCGTCAGACTCTCCTCGGCGAGCGCGGTCAGCACACCGTCCGGGCCCAGCTCCACGAAGCGCTTGACACCCGCGGCCTCCAGCGCCCAGACACCGTCGTGGAACCGCACCGCCTCACGCACGTGCCGCACCCAGTACCGCGGGTCGCACACCTCGTCCGCGCCGACCTGCCGTCCCGTCAGGTTGGAGACCAGCGGGACGGTAGGCGCGGCGAGCTCCAGCTCGCACACCACCTCGGCGAACTCCGCCAGCATCCCGTCCATAGCAGGAGAGTGAAACGCATGCGAGACCCGCAAACGCCTAGTCTTTCGACCCAGCTCCTCCCAGTGCATCGCCAGCTCCAGTACTCCGCTTTCGTCGCCGGACAGCACCACCGAACGCAGACCGTTGACGGCGGCGACGCTCACGTCCGCCCGATCGTCGAGCTGCGCCAGCACCTCGTGCTCGGTGGCCTCGACGGCCACCATCGCACCGCCCACGGGCAGCGCCTGCATCAGGCGCCCACGCGCCGCCACCAGCCGGCAGGCGTCGTCCAGCGAGAACACCCCGGCCACGTGCGCGGCGGCGATCTCACCGACCGAGTGGCCGATCAGCGCGTCCGGCATCAAGCCGAAGGACTCCAGCAACCGGTACAGCGCCACTTCCAGGGCGAACAGCGCCGGTTGGGTATACGCGGTCTGGTGGATCACCTCACCGTCGCCGAACACCACCTCCCGCAGCGGCCGTTCGAGCTCGGCATCGACCCGCGCGCACACCGCGTCGAAGGCCTCGGCGAACACCGGGAACGCCTCGTACAACTCCCGTCCCATACCCGGGCGTTGCGCCCCCTGACCGGTGAACAGGAACGCGGTCAGGCCGTCCTGAGCTGCCTCCCCCACCCTGAGGCACACGTCGGCGCGCCCTGCGGCAGCCGCCGACAGCCCGCCCAGCAGTTCTTCGCGGCTGCTGCCGACCACCACCGCCCGCTGCTCGAACACCGAGCGCCCGGCCGCCAGCGAGAACCCGACATCCGCCAACGATAGGTCGCTGTCCAGGAGTTCACCCAGCCCGTCGGCCTGTGCACGCAGTGCTTGGGGGCTCCGGGCGGAAAACGCCAAGGTCACCAGCGGCAGCACGGGCCCGGCGTCAGCTGACGGCTCACTGACCGGTGCCTCTTCGAGGATCACATGCGCGTTGGTCCCGCTGATCCCGAATGAAGAGACCCCCGCCCGGCGCGGTTCCTCCGCCCGCGGCCACGCCTGCGCCTCGGCAAGCAACTGGACGGCACCCGCCGACCAGTCCACGTGCGGCGTCGGCTCGTCCACGTGCAGGGTCCGCGGCAGCATCCCGTGCCGCATCGCGAGTACCATCTTGATGACCCCCGCCACACCCGAAGTCGCCTGCGTGTGACCGATGTTCGACTTCAGTGAGCCGAGCCGGAGCGGCACCTGCCGGTCCTGGCCATAGGCGGCGAGGATCGCCTGCGCCTCGATCGGGTCGCCCAGCGTCGTGCCCGTGCCGTGCGCCTCCACCGCGTCGACCTGGTCCGCCGTCAGCCCGGCGTCGGCCAGTGCAGCCCGGATCACCCGCTGCTGCGACGGCCCGTTCGGCGCCGTGAGCCCGTTGCTCGCGCCGTCCTGGTTCACCGCCGTACCGCGCACCACCGCCAGCACCGGGTGCCCGTGGCGCTCCGCGTCAGAGAGCCGCTCCAGGACCAGCACACCGACGCCCTCGGCCAGGCCGAAGCCGTCCGCCGACGCCGCGAACGCCTTGCAGCGCCCGTCCGGGGAGAGCGCGCGCTGCCGGCTGAAGGCGCGGAAGGCCTCCGGGTCGGCCATCACGGTCGTCCCGGCCGCCAGCGCCAGCGTGCACTCCCCCTGCCGCAGCGACTGCACGGCCAGGTGCAGCGCCACCAGCGACGAGGAGCAGGCCGTGTCCACCGTCACCGCCGCACCCTCCAGGCCCAGCGCGTAGGCGATCCGCCCGGAGGTGACGCTGCCCGCGGCTCCGGTGATCAGATAACCCTCCAGCCCCTGCTCGGCCTGGTGCACCCGGGCGCCGTACTCCTGCGCGGACGCCCCCACGAACACGCCGGTCCGGCTGCCGCGCAGCGCGCGCGGTTCGACACCCGCCCGCTCCAGCGCCTCCCAGGAGGTTTCCAGCAGCAGCCGCTGCTGCGGGTCCATGGCCAGCGCTTCGCGTGGCGAGATGCCGAAGAAGCCCGCGTCGAACGCCGCGGCGTCGTGCAGGAAGCCGCCGGCCCGCGCGTACGAGTGGCCTACCCGGTCAGGGTCGTCGTCGAACAGGGTGGCGAGGTCCCAGCCGCGGTCGGTCGGGAACCCGGAGACCGCGTCGGTCTCCGACCGGACCAGCTCCCACAACTGCTCGGGGGTCCGCACACCGCCCGGGAGCCGGCAACCCAGGCCGACGATCGCGATCGGTTCCGTCGCCGCCGCCACGGGTTGCGTCGTGGTCGCGACGGCGGGCGCCGCCTCGGTCAGCCGGCCCAGCAGGTAGCGCGCCAACTGCACCGCGCTCGGCTGGTCGAAGACCACCGCCACCGGCAGCGCCAGACCCGTCGCGGCGGCGAGCCGGTTGCGCAGGTCGACCGAGGTGAGCGAGTCGAAGCCCAGCTCCTTGAACGCCCGGCCGACCTCCACCGCTGCCGGACTGCCGTGGCCCAGCACCGCCGCTACCTGGGTCCGCACCAACTCCAGGACGGTGCGCTCCCGTTCGGCCGGTGCCAGCCCGGCCAGCCGGCCGCGCAGGCCCGGCTCGCCGGCGGTGCTCTCCTCGGACTCCCGCTGTGCCTCGGAGAGTTCGGCCAGTAGCGGGCTAGGGCGGGCACCGGTGAAGACCGGAACGAACCGGTCCCAGTCCACCTCGGCCACAAGCACGAAGCGGTCCGCGTGGTCGAGGGCCGTCTGCAGCGCGCCGATCGCCCGCTCCGGGTCGATCACCGGGACGCCGCGGCGGCGCAGCGTGTCCTGCAATGCCTCGGGGATCATGCCCCCGCCGGCCCACGGCCCCCAGGCCACCGAGAGCACCGGCAGCCCCTCGGCGGCGCGAAGCTGCGCGAACGCGTCGAGGTGGGCGTTGGCGGCGGCATAGGCGGCGTGCTCGCCCACGCCCCAGACGCCCGCGATCGAGGAGAAGAGCACCACGGCGTCCAGCGAGTCGCAGTCGAGCAGCGCGTCCAGGTGTCGCAGACCGGCCACCTTGCCACCCACCGCCTCGGCGAGCGCCGCCGGGTCCGTCTCTGCGAGCGGCGCGAGTCGGCCTACGCCGGCCGCGTGCACAACGCTGCGGATCGGACCGTGCTCGGCCGTGACCCGCCGGACCAGCTCCGCCGCCTGCCCAGGGTCTGCCAGGTCGCAGGCGACCGCCACGGCACGCACACCCAGGTCGCCGAGCTCGGCGACCAGCTCTGCGGCCCCGGCCGCGGCCGGGCCCTGACGGCTCACCAGGACCAGCCGCTCGGCGCCGCCGCGGGCCAGCCAGCGCGCGACGTGCGCGCCGAGCGCCCCGGTGCCGCCGGTGATCAGCGCGGTGCCGCGCGGCCGCCACGCCCGTCGGGCGGGCCGCCCGCCCAGCGGGGCATGCACCAGGCGCCGGGCGAAGACTCCGGAGGCGCGCAGCGCCAACTGGTCCTCACCGCCGACGCCCGCCCCGATGACACGGGCCAGGCGGGTGGCGGCACGGGCGTCCAGAGAGCCCGGCAGATCGACCAGGCCGCCCCAGAGCTGCGGGTACTCCAGGGCGGCGACCCGCCCCAGACCCCACAGTTGCGCCTGCGCCGGGCTCACCAGCCGATCAGACCGGCCGACCGAGACCGCCCCCCGGGTCGCGCACCACAGCGGAACGCCCGCGTCGAGGGCAGCGGTCACGCGGATCAGGTCGAGGCTCGCCGCGAGGCCACTGCTCAGCGCCGGGTGGCCGGGGTGCGGGGTCTCGTCCAGCGCCAGCAGCGAGAGCACACCGACAACGTCGGGCATGGCCGCGAGGGCCTGGCGCAGTTGCTCGGCCAGTTCCTCGCCGTCGACCTCCCCGGCGGGGACGAGGAGCAGGCGGCAGCGCAGGGCCGACCTGAGCGTCCCGGACAACTCGTCGTCTGCGAGGGCCGCCGGGACCACCAGCAACCAGGCACCCGGGGTGGCCGGTTGCGCCGGCTCGGGTAGCGGCCTCCACGCGATGTCGTAACGCCAGGCGTCGGTGAGCGTGCTCTGGCGGCGCCTGCGCTGGAAGGCGGCGAGGGCGGGCAGCGCGGCGGTCAGCTCCTGCGGCTCCGAGCCCACGGTCCGCGCGAGCGCATCGAGGTCCTCTTGCTCCACCGCTTCCCAGAATCCGGCGTCGCCGCCGCTCGGGGCGGCGATCGGCGCGGGCGTGTCGAGCCAGTAGCGTTGACGCTGGAACGCGTAGGTGGGCAGGTCGACTTGGCGAGTGCCGGACGGGAACTGCCAGGTCACTGGGGTGCCGTTGACGTGGAGTTCGGCGGCGGAGGCCAGGAACCGGGCCAGGCCGCCGTCGTTGCGGCGCAGGGTGCCCGTGACGACCGCTCCGGGAGCCGTCTCCTGGAGCGCCATGGTGAGCACCGGGTGCGGGCTCACCTCGACGAACACACTGTGGCCATCGGCCGTCAAACTGCCGACCGTGGCTTCCAGTTCGACGGTCTGCCGCAGGTTGCGGTACCAGTAGGACGCATCCAGGCACGCGGTGTCCAGCAGGCCGCCGGTCACCGTGGAGTAGAACGGCACCGTGGAACTGCGCGGCACGATCGGCGCCAGCACCTCCAGCAGCTCGGCCTCCAACTCCTCGACGTGCGCGGAGTGCGAGGCGTAGTCCACCGGGATCCGGCGCCCCCGGACGCCGTTCGCCTCGCAGCGGGCCAGCAGCGCGTCCAGCTCCCCGGTGTCACCCGAAACCACCACTGAGACAGGCCCGTTGACAGCAGCAACCGAGAGGCCGTCAGTCAGCAGTCCGCGAACGTCGGACAACGACAACGAAACCGACACCATGCCACCGCGCCCCGCGATCGCGTGGATCGCCCTACTGCGCAGCGCCACCACCCGCGCGGCATCCGCCAGCGACAGCGCACCCGCCACACACGCCGCCGCGATCTCACCCTGACTGTGCCCCACAACCGCCGACGGCTCGACCCCGTACGAGCGCCACAGCTCCGCCAGCGACACCATCACCGCGAACAGCACCGGCTGCACGACATCGACGCGATCCAGCGCGGCACCGTCACCGCGCAGCACCTCGGCCAGGTCCCAATCCACGAACGGCCGCAACGCCGCCGCACACTCGCCCATCCGCTCGGCGAACACCGGTGAAACGTCCAGAAGTTCCACCGCCATCCCGACCCACTGCGACCCCTGCCCCGGGAACACGAACACCACTCGGTCCCGGTCCTCGGCCGCCGCCACACCCTGGACGACGCCCGTGGCCAACTCCCCCTCCGCCAAGGCCCGCAGCGCCGAAGCGCGGTCTGCCGCCAGCACCACCGCGCGGTGCTCCAGGGCAGCACGCCCAGTGGCCAAGGTCAGGCCGACCTCGGCCGGTGACAGTTCTTCCCGGTCGGCCAGATGGGCACGCAACCGCTCGGCCTGGGCGCGCAACGCGTCGCCGCTGCACGCCGACAGCAGCCACGGCACGCTCTCCGCACCGTCCGGCGCGGCGTCGGCGACGTCCGCCACAGCAGGCGACTCCAGGATGACGTGGGCGTTGGTCCCGCTGATGCCGAACGACGACACCCCTGCCCGGCGCGGCCCGCCCGTTCGCGGCCAGGCCACCTCCTCCGTCAGCAGCGACACCGCCCCCGTCGACCAGTCCACATGCGACGTCGGCTCGTCCACGTGCAGCGTGCGCGGCAGCACCTCGTGCCGCATCGCAAGCACCATCTTCATCACGCCGGCCACACCTGCCGCCGCCTGCGCGTGCCCGGTGTTCGACTTCAACGAGCCCAGCCACAACGGCTGTTCGGCGTCCCGCTGCCCATAGGTGGCGAGCAGCGCCTGCGCCTCGATCGGGTCGCCCAACATCGTCCCGGTCCCGTGTGCCTCCACCGCGTCGACCTGGTCGACCGTCAGCCCCGCGTCCAGCAATGCCGCCCGGATCACCCGCTCCTGCGACGGCCCGTTGGGCGCGCTCAGGCCGTTGCTCGCGCCGTCCTGGTTGACCGCACTGCCGCGCACCACCGCCAGCACCTGGTGCCCGCCCCGCCGAGCGTTCGACAGGCGCTCCAATACGAGGACGCCCGCGCCCTCCGCCCAGCCGGTGCCGTCCGCGGCTGCCGCGAACGGCTTGCACCGCCCGTCCGCCGCCAGGCCGCGCTGGCGGCTGAACTCGGTGAACATGCCCGGGGTGGCCATCACGGTGACGCCGCCCGCCAGCGCCAGTCGGCACTCGCCCGCCCGCAGAGAGCGAGCGGCCAGGTGCAGCGCCACCAGCGAGGACGAACACGCCGTGTCCACCGTGACCGCCGGCCCCTCCAGGCCCAGCGTGTAGGCGATCCGGCCGGAGGCGACGCTTGCCGCGCCGCCGGTGAGCCTGTGCCCTTCGAGCCCTTCGACGGCCTCGTGCAGGCGCGGGCCGTAGTCCTGCGCCATCATGCCGACGAAGACACCTACCGCCTCTCCGCGCACAGCTGTGGGATCGAGCCCGGCCCGCTCCAACGCCTCCCAGGAGGTCTCCAGCAGCAGCCGCTGCTGCGGGTCCATGGCCAGCGCCTCGCGCGGCGAGATCCCGAAGAAGCCCGCGTCGAACTCCGCAGCTCCGGCCAGGAATCCGCCCTCGCGGGCGTAGCTGGTGCCGGGCCGGTCGCCGCTTGGGTCATAGAGCCCGGCCAGGTCCCAGCCGCGGTCCTCGGGGAAGCCGGTGACGGCGTCGCGACCGGCCAGCACCAGGTCCCACAGTGCCTCCGGCGAGTCGACACCGCCCGGCAGCCGACAGCCCATGCCGACGATCACGACCGGATCGTCCTCGTCTGTCACCACTCGTGCCGGCGCGGTACTCACCTCACCGGCGGTTCCGTCCGCCAGCGCCCGCAGGTGCTCGGCCAGCCGCGCGGGGGTCGGGTGGTTGAAGAGCAGCGCCGACGGCAGCGACAGCCCGGTGGCCCGGTTCAGGCGGTCGCGCAGCTCAACCGCCGTCACCGAGTCGAAGCCCAGTTCCTTGAAGGTCCGCTGCGGGGCGATCGCGCGGCGGTCGGCGTGGCCGAGCACGGCGGCGGCGTGGGCGCGCACCAGGTCGAGCAGCGATCGCTCGGCGGCAGCGGCCGGTGCCGGGTCTGCCTGGCCTGCCTGGCCTGCCGGGTCCGACTTCGGGCTCGGCAGCACGGAACGGTCGGTCGGCAGCTGCGGGGCCTGCAACCCGTCGAGCCAGTGGCGGGTGCGTTGGAAGGCGTAGGTGGGCAGCTCGATCCGTCGGGCGCTCTCGGGAAAGGCCCAACTCACGGGCACGCCTTGGACGTACAACTCGGCCAGAGAGGTCAGGAACCGAGCCGGGCCGCCCTCGCCTCGTCGCAGCGTGCCGGCCACCACCGCCTGGGGAGCCGTCTCCCGGAGCGCCCCGGTGAGCACCGGGTGCGGGCTCACCTCCACCAGCACGCTGTGCCCGTCACGGGTCAACGTGCCTACCGTGGCTTCCAGTTCGACGGTCTGGCGCAGGTTGCGATACCAGTACCCGGCGTCCAGACCGGCGGTGTCCAGCAGGCCGCCGGTCACCGTGGAGTAGAACGGCACGCTGGAGCTGCGCGGCACGATCGGCGCCAGTACCTCCAGCAGCTCGGATTCCAACTCTTCGACGTGTGCCGAGTGCGAGGCATAGTCCACCGGGATCCGCCGGGCCCGCACGCCGTCCGCCTCGCAGCGGGCCAGCAGCTCGTCCAGCGCCGCGTTGTCACCCGAAACCACCACCGCCTCGGGCCCGTTGACCGCAGCAACCGACAGGCCGTCAGTTAGCAGCCCCCGAACTTCGGCCAACGACAGCGCCACCGACACCATGCCACCGCGCCCCGCGATCGCTTGCAGAGCCCGGCTGCGCAACGCCACCACCCGGGCCGCGTCCGCCAACGACAGCGCACCCGCCGCACACGCGGCCGCGATCTCACCCTGACTGTGACCGACCACCGCAGCCGGCTCGACCCCGTGCGAGCGCCACAGCTCCGCCAGCGACACCATCACCGCGAACAACACCGGCTGCACCACATCGACACGATCAAGCTCGGCGCCATCACCACGCAGCACCTCGAACAGATCCCAATCCACGAACGGCGCCAACGCTGCCGCACACTCGCCCATCCGCTCGGCGAACACCGGTGCAGTGTCCAGCAGTTCCACCGCCATGCCCACCCACTGCGCACCCTGCCCCGGGAAAACGAAGGCGACCCGCCCAAGGTCCCCGCGAGCCACGCCCTCCACCACACCCGCAGCCGGCTCACCCGCCGCCAGCGCCCCGAGCGCCGCTACCCGGTCCGCCGCCACTACCACCGCCCGGTGCTCGAACGCGGTCCGGGTCGTCGCCAGCGAGAACCCGACATCCACCGGATCAACTGCGCCAACGGCCGCCAGCGCCGCCGCCTGCGCCCGCAGCGCGCCCGCCGACCGCCCTGACAGCACCCACGGCACCATGGCTGCGGGTCCGTGCCCCGACCGCGCCCCCTCGTCCTCCGCGACCTGCTCCCAGGCCGACAGCACCACATGGCAGTTGGTCCCACCCATCCCGAACGAGCTGACACCGGCCGTCAATTGCCGCTCAGGCGCGGGCCATGCGCCCAACTCTCGCTGCACCCGCAGGTTCAGCCGGTCCAGCGGGATCGCCGGGTTCGGCTGCTCGAAGTTCAGGCTGGCCGGCAGCCGGCGGTGTCGCAACGCCAGCACCGCCTTCAGCAGGCCGGCGATGCCGGCCGCGCCCTCCAGGTGGCCGATGTTGGTCTTGACCGAGCCGACCGCGAGCGGCGAGCCGGTCGGGCGGGCGGCGCCGAACAGGGCGCCGAGGGCCGCCGCCTCCACCGGGTCGCCGACCCGGGTGCCGGTGCCGTGCAGTTCCACGTACTGGATCTCGTCGGGCTCGACACCGGCCCGCTCACAGGCCAGCCGCAGCACCTCCCGCTGGGCGGCGGCGTCCGGCACGGTCAGGGCGACAGGATCAGCGGGCGCGATGCCGCCCCCGTCGTTGTTGACCGCGCTACCCCGAACAACGGCGTGGATCGGGTCACTGTCCGCGATCGCCCGGGCCAGCGGCTTGAGGACGACCAGACCGCCGCCCTCCCCGCGCACATACCCGTTGGCACGCTCGTCGAAGGTGTAGCACCGCCCGTCCGGTGACAGCGCGCCGAGCCCGGCGGCGACCAGTGCGCTCCGCGCGGCCAAGTTGAGGTTGACGCCACCCGCGAGGGCGATCTCGCACTCGCCACTGCGCAGGCTCTCGCATGCGAGGTGCACCGCGACCAGGGATGACGACTGGCCGCAGTCGACGGTCAGACTCGGTCCGCGCAGGCCCAGCACATGTGACAGCCGGTTGGCGATGATCCCGCGCTGCAGGCCGGTCGCGGTGTGGTGGCCGATCCCGCCCGTGCCGCGCCGGTGCAGCAGCGTGGCGTAGTCGTCCCAGATCGCGCCGACGAAGACACCGGCCCTGCTGCCGCGTGCCCGGGCCGGAAGCACTCCGGCATGCTCCAGGGCCTCCCAGCCTAGTTCGAGAACCAACCGCTGCTGCGGGTCCATGCCGGCGGCCTCACGCGGCGAGATGCCGAAGAACTCGGCATCAAACCGGTCGACCCCGTCCAGGAACCCGCCCCGGCGCAGGCTCGGCGCAGCCGTGGCCGCGGTGAGTGCGTCGTCCTCCCAACGGCCTTCGGGGATTTCCGAGATCGCGCTGCCACCGGCTCGCAGGAGTTCCCAGAAGGAATCAGGGTCGGGGGCCTGCGGTAGTCGGCACGACATTCCGATGATGGCGATCGCATCGCCCGGAATTCCCCATGCGGAACCATTCATGAAATCTCGCTCCACTGCGCCGAGAAAGCCGACCAAACGGACGCCGGCTCAGCAAAGCCGACCGTGAACACCTGCTGAGCAACAGCTCTGCGACGCGATACTAGTGACGGCGCAGAGCCACAAGCATGCTGCGGAGGAAAGACCATACAAACCCTCAGAAAGCAGCGACGGGGCTTGACGGGAGAGTGGCACACCCAGACTAGGGATTTCCACAGACCGAATTCGACTAGCCTGCGCCGCGCTCATCGACGTGACCGCGTGATCGAGGGAGAGTTCCATGGCCGACACCGAGCCGACGGCGCAGCAGCCCCAGGCGTCTGGGCAACCGGCGGCAGTCCCGCTGCCGACCGAGCGCAGTTGCCCGTTCAGCCCCGCCGACGGCTACCGGGTGCTGCGCGAGCAGGGCGTGGCCCGCCTCGCCTTCCCCAGCGGCCCGCTGGGCTGGGTGGTGACCCGGCACGCGGACGCGAAGGCACTGCTCACCGACACCCGGTTCAGCGCGCGACAGGAGGGCCTGGTGCCGCCGGTGCCGAGCGAGCTGCACTACGCCGCACCCGCCGAGCCGGGCGCGTTCGCCAAGACCGACGATCCGCAGCACAGCCACTACCGCAAGCTGCTCACCGGGTTCTTCACGGTCCGCCGGGTGCGCGAGATGCTGCCCCTGATCGAGCGGGTCACCCGTGAGCAGCTGGATCGGCTGGCCGAGGCGGGCCCGGGCGCAGACCTGGTCGAGCACTTCGCCGAGCCGCTCCCGGCCCGGGTGATGGGCGAGTTCCTCGGCATCCCGGAGGCCGACCTGGAGCCGCTGCAACGGCATGTGAACGCGCTCGGCAACATCACCAGCACCATCCCTGAGGCCATCACGGCGATCACCGGGCTGGGCGAGTTCCTCGGCTCCTTCGTGCCACCGCTGATCGAGACGCCGGACGAGGGCCCGGTCGGCGACCTGGTCCGCACCGGCAAGGTGGACGACAAGGAGCTGATGAACCTGGTCAGCACCATGATCAATGGTGGCCTCGACACCACCGGCAACATGCTCGCGCAGGGCGTCTTCGCGCTGCTCCAACACCCGGACCAGCTGGCCCTGCTGCGCGAGGGGCCCGAGCTGATGGACGGCGCGGTCGAGGAGCTGCTGCGCTACCTGACGATCTCCCACCTCGGCGCCAGCCGTTGGGCGCTGGAGGACACCGAGTTCGGCGGCCGGCAGGTCAAGCAGGGCGAGGTCGTGGTGGTCGCGCTCGGCGCCGCCAACCGCGACCCGGAGCGCTTCGCCGACGCCGACCGCCTGGACCTCACCCGCGCCGACCACAGCCACCTCGCGTTCGGCCACGGCTCCCACCAGTGCCTGGGCCAGCACCTGGCGCGGGCCACCCTGTCGGTCGCCTGGCGCGGCCTGCTCGACCGCTTCCCGGACCTGCAACTCGCCGTCCCCGCCGAGCAGATCACCATGCGCGAGAACTACGTCCACTACGGCCCGCTCGCCCTGCCAGTCAGCTGGACCCGGGAGGTCCGATGAGGATCACCGCCGACCCGTCACGCTGCTGCGGCGCGGGCCTGTGCGCCCGGATCGCGCCCGGGGTCTTCGACCAGAGCGAGGAGGACGGCACGGTCGTCCTGCTCGCCGCCGAGCCTCCCACCGAACTGCTCCCCGCCGTCCGCGAGGCGTTGTCCCGTTGCCCCACCTCTGCCATCCGTGGCACCAGCGGACCGTCAGGCCCGCAAGACTAGGTGAATCCCGGTCGGGACTCGGGTTCACTTCCACCCCTGACGACCGTCCGGCCCGCGGTCCCGTTCTCCCGGGCCGCCCCAGCTGTCAGGAGCGGCCGTGCCGGCAGCGCCTGCCGTCCGATTCCTGGCTGAGGCAACTGATGTGCCGTCACCCATGACGAAAGGAACGACGCGTGACCCTGGCCTACATCCTGGGTGGCGGCATCAGTCCGGCCTCCGAGAGCGGCGTGGAACTCTACGAGCAGTACCCGGTGGTCCGGGAGTGCTACGCAGAACTCTCGGGCTACACCGGCCTGACCGCCTCCCAGATCCTCACCGAGCCGCTGCCGGAGGAACCCGGCCCGCGGCGCAGTGTCGGAGCGGTCCGCCAGGCGGCGCTGGCCCTCGGCATCGCCGACCTGCTGGCCGACCTGGACGTCCGGCCGGGAGCCGTCGGCGGCCTCAGCCTGGGCGGGATGGTCAGCAGCTGCCTCGCCGGCTCGATCGAGCGCCGCGAGCTGGCCCGGTACCTGATGCACACCGGCGACGCGCCGCAGGTGGACCCGGACGCGCCGGCGGAGGGAATCGCCATCGCCTTCGTGCCCACCGACCGCGATCCCGCCGCCTACCACGAGCCGGCCGTCGCGGACGTCTACCTGGCCTCCGATTTCGGCCCCTCCATGGACGGCGGCGCCCGGATGCTCATGCTGTCGGGCCTGCGTGCGGCGCTGGAGAAGGTGGCGGCCGAGGCGCCGCAGGGCACGGTCGCGGTCCTCGACCAGTACCAGATCGCCCTGCACACCCCGCTGCGCCGGGCCGCCGGCGACTTCCTGGAGCCGTGGATCACCGCGATGCCGCTGCGTGACCCGGCACTGCCGCTCAGCTCCTGCCTGGAGCAGCGCACGCTGGTCACGGCCGAGGAGGTCCGCGACCTGTTCCTGCGCAACACCACCGACCCGGTCCATCTGCCGCTCGTGTATGCGGAGATGAAGCGCCAGGGCGTCCGGCTGGGCCTGGTGCTCGGCCCCTCGATCCCGTCCGGGATCGTCGACTTCCCATTCCCGGTGGTGCACATCGAGACCCCCGAGCACGTGGGGCAGGCACTGTCCGCGATCTACGAGCTCGGCATCGAGATACCCCCCGCGCAGGACGCCTGAGAGGACGGCGCCATCATGTCCACACCCCCCGGATACCTGACCCGCACCGACCGCTGGCTCTCGCTGGACCTGGACGACTGGACCCGCCGGGTCCTGCGCAGGCACTTCGACCCGGAGCACGGGAGCCCGTACTGGCTCAAGCGCGCCGCCGAGCTCCCCTTCGACCCGCTGGACGTCACCAGCTACACCGAGCTGTCGGCCTTCGGGCCGTTCCCGCTGACGGAGCTGCGCGAGCTGGACCCTGCGGACCTCGTCCCGCTGGCGGTGCCGCGGCCGCTGGCCGGCCAGGTGTGGGAGACCGGCGGCACGACCGGCGCTCCCTGCCGGGTCTTCTACACAGAGGCCATGCTCGCCCACAACATCGACTGGCGCTGCCGCGCGATGGAGGTGGGCGGGTTCGAGCCGGGCAGGTCCTGGCTGCACGCCGGACCCACCGGTCCGCACATCATCGGTACCACGACGCTGGCCCTGGCCAGGGACTACGCCGCCACCGTGTACGGGATCGACATGGACCCGCGCTGGGTCAAGCGGCTGATCCGGGCCGGTGATCTGAAGGGGGCCCAGTCCTACACCGACCACCTGCTGGAACAGATCGCCGACGTGCTCGGCAAGTGCGAGGTCGACTACCTCAGCACCACACCCGCGCTCTTCCAGGTCCTGCACCGCCGCCACCCCGACCTGGTGGGGCGCCTGCACGGCGTCCGCATCGGCGGCACCCAGGTGACGCCCGACATGTACCGCGAGTTCAGTGCCGCCATCGAGGGCAAGCCCCTCGGCCTGACCTACGGCAACACCCTCGGCAGCGGCATGGGCCTCCCGCCGTCCGGGGACGGCGCCCTGCTCCCCTACGTACCGCCCTACCCGCAGGTCACCTTCGCCGTGGTGCGCAAGGACGACTGGACCCGCAGCGTGGACTACGGACAGGTCGGCCGGGTGCGGCTGACCGTCCTGCACGAGGACCTGCTCCTGCCGAACGTCCTCGAACGCGACCGAGCCGTCCGCCACGCGACCGGCGACAGCTGGCCGTGCGATGCCGTCGCCAACGTCGAGCCGCTGCAGATCACCCAGGCTTCCCCCGAGGGCCTCTACTGACCGACCGCAGTCTCCAGCGGGCCACGCGTCCGCATGTCCAGAGCGGGATTACCACATGGCCGATCATCAGTTCCGGGTACTGGGCCCACTCGAAGTGGAGCATCCCGGTGGATCCCTCACCGTGGTCGGCGCGCGCCAGCAGATCCTGCTGACCATGCTGCTGCTCCATGCCAACCAGGTCGTCCCGGTGTCCCGGCTGGTCGAGGCGATCTGGGACGACATGCCGCCCTCGACCGCGCTGGCGCAGGTGCGCATCTGCGTGTGCAGGCTGCGCCGGACCTTCGCCCGGCTGGGCCTGGAGGATGCCATCCGGACGCACTCCTCCGGCTACCTGCTGCAAGCGACGGCGGACTCCTGCGACCTGGTGCGGTTCGAGGACTTGCTGGGCCGCGGGCGCGCGGCAGCCGCCTCGGGGCACACCGTGGGGGCCGCCGCGCTGTTCCGCGCGGCGCTGGCCCTGTGGCGCGGGCCAGCGGCCGACGGGCTCGAAAGCCCTCTGCTGCAGGCCGTGGTGTCGCGGGCCAGCGAGGAGCGCGCAGCCGCCCTCGAGGAGTGCTTCGATCTGGAACTCCAGCAGGGGATGCATCGAACCATCGTCGGTGAGCTCTTCATTCAGGCGTCCGCCTACCCCTATCGCGAACGGCTGAGCGCCCAACTCATGCTCGCGCTCTACCGTTCCGACCGGCAGGCGGAGGCGCTGGAGGTCTACCGGAACCTTCGACACCGGCTGGACGAGGAACTCGGCATCGAGCCGGGGTCGGCACTTCGCCGCCTTCAGCAGGACATCCTGGCGCAGGACCCGCGGCTGGTCGAGTCGTTCGACACCAGCCGCTTCCTCGACCCGGAGCCCACCCCCGGAGACGAACCTCCCGCAGCGCAGCAGTCGGCCGTCGCGACCTCCCTGCGGCCGGCGGCCCGGCCGTGGGCCGCACCGGACCGCAAGAGCGATCTTCTCCATCAACTCGAATGGGAGAACGCCTGGTTGCGCACCTGCTATGCCGCCCGCCAGTACCTCCTGGGGAACTTCGACCGCCTCCCGTCCTCGGCTGCCGGCCCCGCCCGTGCCCACGTCCTGAGCAGGAACAGCCTGACCAGGAACAGGGCGTCCTGAGCGCTCGCCTCCGTTCCTACGCATGCCCCGACAAAGGAGGTTTCCATGGATGTTGCCATAGTCGGCGCCGGCGCCGCCGCCGCCTGCCTGGTCGACGCCCTGTCCCGGCAGGAGTCCGAACCGGGCCGCCTGACCGTCTTCGACCCGTCCCCGCAGCCCTGGCGCGGGCAGCCCTACGCGCGCGACCTGGAACAGGTCAGGGTCAACCTGCCGCCGCAGCAGATGTCGGCACGCCACGGGGACGACGCCCACTTCGCCGACTGGCTGCGCTCCCGTCCCAAGGACGCAGCACGCCACCTGGACCCCCAGCTGAACCAGCCGCTGCCTCCGCGCGCCGTCTACGGCGACTACCTGGAGGAGACCGCCGAGGCAGCGATCGGGACGCTGCGCGGCCGCGGCTGGCAGGTCCAGCTGATCGCCGAACGCGTGACCGGGGCCGAGACCCGGCCAGGTGCCCGCGTGGAGTTGCACACCGCCGGCGGTGCGAAGCACCGGGTGGACCGCGCGGTGCTGTGCGTGGGCGCGGGTAGCCCCCGCGACGTCTACCGTCTCGCCGGTACACCGGGGTTCGTCCTCGACCCCTACCCGCTGGCCGACACCCTGGACGGCATAGCCGCCGACGCGGACGTCGCGGTCGTCGGCAGCGGCCTGACGGCGGTCGACGTGGCCGTCTGCCTGGCGGCGCGCGAGCACCGGGGAAGGATCACCCTGCTGTCCCGCCACGGGCTGCTCCCCCACGTCCAGCAGCGCGGATTCCCGTTCCAGCCGAAGCACCTCTCACGGGCCCGACTGCTCGAACTCGCCGAGCAGGGACAGCTGACGTTGCACCAGCTGAAGCCGCTGTTCGGCGCCGAGCTCGCCGAGTTCGGCGAGGACCCGGAGCAGTTGGCCGCCGAGATCGGTGCGGCCTGGACGGAACACCCGGCGGAGCGGCTGCGGCGTCAGCTGGGCGAGGTCGGCTCCGAGCAGCGTGCCCGCCGCGTCCTGGTGCGGCTCGTCCGCTCGCTGGGGCCGCTGGCGCTCGGCCTGCTCCCCGAACGGGAACGGAAGGAGCTGCAGGAGACCCACTTCCGGATCGTCTCCAGCCTCTGCTCGCCGATGGTCCCGGTGAACGCCGCCACCCTGCTTGCGCTCCACGACGCGGGACAGCTGGAACTGGTCGAGGGCGTGGAGCGGATCGAGCCCGCCCTGGGCGGGGGCTTCGGCATCGAAGCCACGGGTCGCGCTCGGCTCAGTGCCGACGTCGTGGTCAACGCGGTGAACGCGACGCCGTACGCGACGCCGGACTGCGCCGAGGGGTTGGTGCGCTCGCTGGTCGAGGCCGGCGCAGCCGAGTTGGGCGGCACCGGGGGCCTGGGCACCGAGCCAGGGACCGGCCGACTGGTCGTCGACGGACGCCCTGACCCGCGGCTACTGGCCCTGGGTGACATCGCCGGGCACAGCCTCTTCATCACGTCCAGCATCGCCGGCCTGGTCGCCCAGACCCCCGCCGTCACTGAGGCGCTGCTCTCCGGCTTCTGATTCCCGGTCATCGACGAAATGGTGGGGCGGGAGTGCAGTTGCACTCCCGCCCCACCATTGTCCGCTGCCGCGGCTACTTCTCGACGCAGAACTCGTTGATGGGGTAGCCGACGTGACGGTCCGCAGTGGGCAGGTAGCCCAGGACTTTGTCGCCCGGCTTGAGTTCGGTGCTGTTGAGGACGGTCCCGTTGGGGCCGAGGACCCGGACGTGCCAATCGTCCTGAAGGATCAGGTTGACGCCCTGGCCGTTGGGGGCGACGGCGTCGATGGAGATCAGCGGCCTCGACTCGATCTTGACCCGGCCCACGGTGACCACCCGGGTCTGGCCCTTGACGTCGACGGCCAGGAGCTTGCTGCCGGCCTGCAGCTCACTGAGGTAGTTGGTGCGGCCGTTCTCGCCGGAGATGGTGTAGGACATGATCGCGCCGGCGTTGACCCGGAAGGGGCGGGTGGGCATGTAGGGCAGCGGATGGGTCTCGCTGACGCAGAGGATCATGCCCTTGGAGTGGGAGCCCACCAGGATGCCCTCGTCCTTGCGGAAGTACGAGCAGGTGTCCACGCAGGCCCGCTCGCCCATGCCGATGTGCTCGGTCCGCACGACCTCCAGTTCCACCAGCGCCAGTTCGGCGGGCTGGGTCTCGGCGGCGGCCTTGAGCGCGGTGGCGTCGCCGACCGCCTCGGGAGCCATCATCACGCCCTCGGACCCGTGCTCCAGCACCCCGCAGATGATCTGGGCCTCCTCCACGTCCTTGGCCACCGTGATGATGTTGCCCTTCGACTCGGCGGCGGCGGCGATCACGATCTCCAGCGGGATCTTGGTGGGGTCGCGGAACAGCAGCAGGCTCCAGGGCTCGGTCCGCGCCGACTGGCACGCGTCCTCCAGGGTGTCCGCGTCCACGATCTCGACGAACCGGCCGAACTCGACCGTGGGGTGGGCCTTGGCGAGCGCCGCACGGCTGCCGTCCTGGCCCGGGGCGAGGATGACCACATCGGCCGGGGCCAGGTCCTCGGGCAGGTCCTTGCCCTGCGGCAGGTAGACCTTCTTCACCGTGGGCGGCAGCCCCTTGAGGTCGGCGAGGTTCGAGGTGACGATGCCGTCGATCCGCTGGTGCACCGCCTCTTCGATGATCGCCTTCTTGGCTCCCTTGATCGCCCGGATGTCCAACCAGGACAGCTTCACGAGATTCCCGCCTTCTGACGTGTGTTCCAACTGGTCATTCGTAACTTCGGTGAACCCAGGGGGTGCTGGGTACGGCCTTCACCGTCAGCCGCGGTCGGAGCCGGAGATCTCCAGCGCGCTCTCGGGGACGGCGAGTCCGAGGTCGCGATGGATGACGGAGGACAGCCGGCGGGCCATGGCCCCGGGGTCGGGTGCCTCGAACACGTTGCGCCCCATGGCCACACCCGCCGCGCCGCCGCGCAGCGCGTCCTCGACGAAGCTCACCACCGAGCCGCTGTCCTCGCGCCGGGGGCCGCCGACGACGATCACGGGGACCGGGCAGGCCCGGGCGACGTCGGCCATGTCCGCGACCGAGCCGACGTAAGGAGCCTTGACGAGGTCCGCGCCCAACTCGGCTGCCAGCCGGGCGGCGTGTGCCACCAGGGCCGGATCCTGCGGGTTGCCGATCTTCGGCCCGCGCGGATACATCATCGCCATCAGCGGCAGGTTCCAGCGATCGCAGGCCTCGGCCACCCGGGCCAGGTCCGAGACCTGCTCGCGTTCCTGCGCCGAGCCCATGTTCACGTGCACGCTCACCGCGTCCGCCCCCAGCCGCAGCGCCTCCTCCACGGTCGCGACCAGGTACTTGGCATCGGGGTCGGGGGCGTGCTGGGTGCTGGCGCTCAGATGGACGATCAGCGAGGTCCGGGTGAACCACTGCGGGTCGACGTGGCCGAGCACCCCCTTGTGGATCACCACGGCGTCAACGCCGTTGGTGGCCAGCCGCCCCACCAGCAGGTCGAGGCTGCCCCCCGACGCGATGGGGCCGTCCGTCACGGAGTGGTCGAGCGGGACGACGAGCAGCCGTTCCTCGTCATGGTGGTGCAGCCGCTGGAGGCGCAGCTGCCGGGCGAACGAGTGGTGTGAGGGCACTACTGCTCCTTCTCGCCGGTCGGGTTCGAGTGGGAACAGCCTGCCGGTGCACACATATCACCTGCGTTTCAGCCGGGGGGATACCTCGGTGATACCGGGCCCTTCTTAACGTGTTGCCCCACGAAGGCGGAAGGAAGCACACGTGAACTTCGAGCAGGAATCCCCTGTCGAGAGCGCCGTCATGCGCAGGCTCGCCACGAACTGGCACCGGCGGGCCGTCGTGAAGAAGCCGGAACCGGAGCTGAACGATCTGTTCGAGAAGGACCGGCCCGACTTCCCGCTGTTCATGACGCCCCTCCACGGCCATCCGGTCCTGGACGCCCTGGAGGACGAGACGATCCAGAAGATGCTCTTCTTCGCCGGCTTGGCCTTCCACAAGTTCACCATCGAGATCGAGAGCGAGATCGTGGCCCCGGCCTTCGCGGGTGTCCTGAGTGGACGGTTCCCGGTCGTCGGCGGCCGGCAGGCCCAGACCGCGATCGTCCAGGCGACAGTGGACGAGCAGTACCACTCGCTCCTGCACCTGAACGCTGCCCGGGTGATGCAGGACAACCGCCGCCCCTGGACCTTGGACTCCCGCGCGCTCCCGCTGTCCGACTTCGTCGCCCGGCATCACGTGCTCAGGACGCAGGCGGACCACGAGTGGCAGCGGGACCTGATCCAACTCGCCTTCTCCACCGTGGTCGAGGTGGCCATCGGCGGATATCTGGAGCTGGCCGCCAAGGACAAGGACATCCAACCGGTCAACAGCGCGACGGCGGCCATCCACTGGCGCGATGAGGAGTGCCACGGCTCCATCGCGGCCGAGTTCGCGACGGGAGTCTTCGAGAGCCTCGATGCTGACCGGCAGCGGTACTTCATGGCGATGATGGTGGAGGCGGCCCGCCAGTTCTCCGAGAAGGACTTCACCCTCTGGCACGCTATCGCCGACCTGGTCGACGCCCCCCGGGCACATGACGCCCTCAAGGAGGCCTACGAGCAACCGGGTTCGAGGATCCTGCGCCGCGACTACCGGCCGCTGGCCAAGCTGTGGGCCGGTATGGACGAGTCCAGCCCACTGGACCTCGGCTGGGCGGTGGAGAGCCTCGCGGGGGCCGGCACCGAGCGTCCCTGAGCCCCCTCTGTTCGCCGGGGCCCCTCCCCCACCACCGCCCTAGCAGGATCTGGAGCGCCAGCCGTGACCAGTGCCGACCCGGGTCCTCGGGAACTCGAAGAACGCGCTGCCGCGCTGTACGTCCCGGTCCGGACCGGTCGAGTCGGCTGCGCACTCCGGTTCTTCCGGCAGCGCGACGGTCGCCGCTGCGCCGTCGCCTTCAGCTCCGCCGAACGACTGACCGAACTGCTCGGTCCGACCCAGCAGTTCGTGCGGCTCTCCGAGTCCGCGCTGCGGGCCTTGGCGGAGCCGCTCGGCGCCGCCCTGGTCGTGGACCCGCGACTGATCTCCCAGCCGGTCGCCGCCGCACCCCCCGTCCCAACCCCCGCCCACCCGGACCCCGTTCCCTCTCAGCGGTGAATGTTCGCACCCGTCTCCGACGCACACGCGGGATAGCGGTCCTGCAGGCGCCGCGTCCGTTGACCGTCCAGGACCGGGCCCGCACAGAGCAGGCGCTCCTACTGCGGGACCGCCCCGACGACCTGGCCACCCCTGTGGCTGGCGATCACCGGCCGACCTCCCGGGCGCGGAAGTCCTCGATGCTTTCCCGGCGGATCAGCAGGCGTATCCGCGCGTCGCGGACGGCGGCGACCGCCGGACGGCCGACCAGGTTGTAGCCGGAGGCCATGGAGAGTTGGTACGCGCCGGCCGCGGGGATGGCCAGCAGGTCGCCAGGCCGCAGGTCGGCGGGGAGCTCGGCGTCATGGACCAGAACGTCGCCTGCCTCGCAGTGCCGGCCGACCACGTCGAAGACGGCGGCCGGGGCGTGGGAGGCGCGGCCGACCATCCCGACGGTGTACGCGGAGCCGTAGAGCGCGGGCCTCGGGTTGTCGCTCATTCCGCCGTCGACGGCCGCGAAGGCCCGCCCGTCGGCAGTGTGCTTCACCGACAGGACCCGGTACACCGCGACCCCGGCGGGTGCGGCGATCGCCCGCCCGGGCTCGACCAGCAGGCGGGGCACGGCGAGATCGTGCTCCGCGCAGCGGGTGGCGAGGTGCCGGGTGACCTCGGTGGCGAAGCGAATCGGGTCCAGCTCCTGGTCTTCGGGGAGGTAGCGGACGCCGTGGCCGCCGCCGAGGTCCAGTGCGGGGACTTCGATACCGTGCCGGTCCCGGATGTCCGCCAGGAGCTCGACCAGACGGTCGAGGGCGGTCAGATAGGGCCCGGTGTCGGTGATCTGGGAACCGAGGTGGCAGTGCAGGCCGACGAGTTGCAGGCTGCGCTGGGAGAGGATGCGGTCGATCGCCTCGGCCGCGTCGCCTCCGGTGATCCGGAAGCCGAACTTCTGCCCGTCGATGCCGGTGCGGACCGCGCTGTGGTGCCCGGCTGCGACGCCGGGCAGGACGCGGACCAGCACGCGCTGCGGAGTGTCGGCGATGGCGAGGGCGGCCAGCCGGGGAATCTCGGAGAGGCTGTCGATGACGATCCGGCCGACCCGCAGCCGCTGGGCGAGGCGAAGTTCCTCGGGGCTCTTGGCGTTGCCGTGCAGCAGGATGCGGTGCGGTGGGAAGCCTGCGGCGGTGGCGAGCCGGAGCTCGCCGGCCGAGCAGACGTCAAGTCCGAGCCCCTCCTCGGCGATCCAGTCGAGCATGGCACTGCACAGGAAGGCCTTGGCGGCGTAGAACACCTCGGCCTTCGGCAGGGCCCGCCGGTAGGCCTGGGCGCGGGCCCGGACCTCGGCCTCGTCCAGGACGTACAGCGGGGTGCCGAAGCGGTCGGCGGCCTCCGCCAGGCCGACCCCGCCCACCAGGAGTTCGCCGCCCGTCCCGAGCCGTGCGGAGGCGGGCCAGGGGCTGCCGAGCGGCCGGTCCACGACCGGGCGGCCGGTCTGCCGGGGTCCGGCATACGGCTGTCCATTGGGCGGAAGAGCAGACAAGGTGGTCATGACACGGTGCTCCTGATCGGTACGGATGGAGACCGGCGGGCGAGCGCACAGGCTCGGGTGCCGCCGTCGGCGCGTTGGGCCCAGCGAGGCGAGGTCCGGCTCGTCGACCCGACGGGGAAGATGATTCGGCGTCACCACTGGGGCTCAAGCCGGCGCTCGGGTTCGGCGGCGGCCGGAACGGGGTCGCCCACGGCCGGGGGCGCGACGAGTCCAGGGTCAAGGATCAGACTGCGGATACCGAGGGGCTCGGTGAGCTCGCGCAGCGCGGGCTCGGTCAGCTCGGCCGACTTCTGGCCGGGCCCGAGCAGTGCGCGTAGGGCCTCGACGCTGCTGAAGGCGACGGCGCAGCGGCTGCCGTCGCGTTGCCGGAACAGTCGCAGCACCTGCGCGCCGCCCACGGGCGTGCGGACCGGCACGAAGCGAAGCGGGCGTTCGTCGGGCTCGTCGAGTGCGGTGTCTTCGGTGGTCATCACACGTTCCTCAAGGGCAGGAGAATGATTCTGCGGATCGCCGGTTCCGGGCGGGTACTGTCGCGTCCGACCGCTGACCGGTCGTCAGCCCTCGTGGTGCATCGCGAAACGGCAGTGCGCGGCAGACGTGCGGCTGTGTTGCTTCTGGGGGAGCCGAGGCTCGCGTTCGTCAGGGTCGACGGAGACGACCTGGTAGTCGTTCAAGGCGTGTCGCTTCCTTCCAGTCGCGGTGCGGGCCTCCCGCAGGCCCTGCCCGCAGCTCCAGTGCAGTGCTTCCGCGCGCCGATGGCACCAGGCCTTGACGCATGGACTACACGCAACGGGCCTGCCCTGACGGGATCTTGACAGTGGCAGAGCCGAACGGGTGACGGACACGCTGCCCGGGAGCACCGCAGGCGTGTGATGGAACCGCGCACCGTGTCCCGCAGAGTGGGCGCCGGAATGCTCGAACCCAAGCAGCTCCGGCTCGCCCTGCCCGAGGCGCTGCGCAAGCCCTGGGGGGATGTTCTGGCCGATGAGGGCCGAGCCGACGGTCTCCCCTGCCGGATGATGAACGATCCCCCGGCCTCCTGCGCGGGAACGCCTGGCCGGCGACCACCACCCCGCGGCACGCACACGAAGGCCGCTCTCACCTCATTGCTGGAAACGGCCTCTGCCCTGCGGAAGCCCGCTGGTCCGGGCGACAGGATTTGAACCTGCGACACCTTGACCCCCAGGGGCACGGCCGACGGGCCCCTCCGCCACCTCCTCGCCTGGTCCGTCGCCGACCGGGCGCCCGCGGCTTCGGCGGGGGGACTCGTGAGTGACCATGTGGACGTCGATGTCGCCGGAGAGGTCGATGGTGGTCTCGCCGATGCCGTGGCCGGTGAGGAAGCGGTTGAATCTCCCGCGGCGGCTGGTGCCGAGCACGAGCTGGGTGGCGTTGTGGGCGCGCGCGAAGTCGAGCAGGGCTGCGGGAATGTCGTCGCCGATGATCCAGTGGAAGGTGCCGCCGAGGCTCTCGACCAGCCGTCGCTGCGCCACGAAGGCGTCCGGAGCCGCGTGAGTGAGGCCATCGCTGTGTGCGACGTGGACCGCCAGCAGGTCCCCGCCCCTGGCCCGGTCAACGATTCGGGCGGCTCGGCGGATCAGGTTCTCGTCCGCGGGCCCGCCGGTGAGGGCGGCCACCACCCGCTCCCTGGTCTCCCAGAGATCGCCGATTCCGTGCTCCGCGCGATAGCCGTGCAGCCGCTCGTCGACCCGTCCGGCCAGCCACAGCAGGGCAAGCTGGCGGAGCGCGGTGAGGTTGCCGAGCCGGAAGTAGTTGGCCAGTGCGGCGTCCGCTCGCTCGCGCGAGTAGATGTTGCCGTGCACCATGCGGCGTTGCAGGCCTTCCGGTGGCATGTCGACCAGCTCGATCTGGTCGGCCCCGCGGACCACCTCGTCCGGGACGGTCTCCCGTTGCGGCACTCCGGTGATCTTCTCGACCACGTCGTTGAGCGACTCCAGGTGCTGGATGTTGACGGTACTGATCACCTCGATCCCCGCGTTCAGCAGTTCCTCGATGTCCTGCCAGCGCTTGGTGTTCCGCCCTCCGGGGATGTTGGTGTGGGCGAGCTCGTCGACCAGGGCCAGCTGCGGCCTGCGGGCGAGGGTCGCTTCGACGTCGAATTCGGTGAACTCGGTTCCGCGGTAGGCGCGGTGGGTCGGTGAGACTGCTTCCAACCCGTCCACCATGGCCTCGGTGCGCTGCCGACCGTGGCATTCCACGAACCCGGCCACCACGTCGGTGCCACGGGACATGCGGCGCACGCCCTCGTCCAGCATCCGGTAGGTCTTGCCCACCCCGGGTGCGGCGCCGAGGTAGATCTTGTATCGGCCGCGGCCCGGACGGATCCCGGACGCGGGATGCGAGCCGGACTGCTCGGTCATCGAACGCCTCCTCCCGGCAGGCTCTGGTCAGCCGAGCCTGGCGAGGGCGAGGTTCAGGGTGACGACGTTCACCCGTGGCTCGCCGAGGAACCCCAGGATGCGACCCTGCACGTGGTCCCGGACCAGTTGTCGAACCGTGTTCGGGTCCAGTCGGCGCACCCTCGCCACCCGGTTGACCTGCTCATAAGCGTAGGCCGGAGAAATCTGCGGGTCGAGGCCGGAGCCGCTGGCCGTGACTGCGTCGGGTGGGACCTGGCTGCCGGGCACGCCGTCGAAGGCGGCGATCGCCGCCCGGCGGTTCCTGATCGTCCCGGTCAGGCCGGTGTCGTTGGGTCCGAGGTTGGACGCCCCCGAGGCGGTCGGGTCGTAGCCGTTGGTGCCGGCGGCCGACGGGCGCGGCTGGAACCACTTCGGGTCCGGCCCAGCCTGGTTCGGGAGGTTGAAGGTCTGCCCGAGCAGGCTGGAGCCGACGACCTGCCCGTTCTGCCTCAGCTGCGAGCCGTTGGCCTGCCGGGAGAGGGCGACCTGGGAGAACCCGGTGATCAGCAGCGGGTAGGCCAGGCCGCACACCACGGTGAACACCAGCAGCAGGCGCAGACCGGTCAGGTGCACCCGGACCAGGGCCGTCAGGGATCGTGGCATGGGCGTGGCTTCCTTGCCGTCAGTGCAGTCCGGGTAGGAACTGCACGACCAGGTCGATGAGTTTGATGCCGACGAACGGCGAGACCAGCCCGCCCACGCCGTACATGCCCAGGTTGCGGGCGAGCAGCGCAGAGGCCGAGGACGGCGTGTAGCGCACGCCGCGCAGGGCGAGCGGGATGAGCCCCACGATGATCAGCGCGTTGAAGATGATCGCCGAGGTGATCGCCGAGGTCGGGCTGTGCAGACCCATGATGTTCAGGTGCTTCAGACCGGGGTACACGCTAGCGAACATCGCGGGGATGATCGCGAAGTACTTGGCGACGTCGTTGGCGATCGAGAAGGTGGTCAACGCGCCGCGGGTGATCAGCAGTTGCTTGCCGATCTCGACGATCTCGATCAGCTTGGTGGGGTTGGAGTCCAGGTCCACCATGTTCCCGGCCTCCTTGGCCGCCGTGGTTCCGGTGTTCATCGCGACGCCGACGTCGGCCTGGGCGAGGGCGGGAGCGTCGTTGGTGCCGTCACCGGTCATCGCGACCAGCTTGCCGCCGCCCTGTTCCTGCCGGATCAGGGCCATCTTGTCCTCGGGCGTGGCCTCGGCGAGGAAGTCGTCGACACCGGCCTCTCCCGCGATGGCCCGGGCGGTCAGGGGGTTGTCGCCGGTGATCATGACGGTCTTGATGCCCATCTTCCGTAGGTCCTCGAACCGCTCCCGGATGCCGTGCTTGACCACGTCCTTGAGGTGGATGACGCCCATGACCCGGGCCGGCTCACCGCTGTGCTGGACGGCCACCACGAGCGGCGTGCCGCCCGCGGCGGAGATGCCGTCGACCAGCGGCCCGACCTCCGGGCCCGGCAGGCCGCCGTTGTCCCGCACCCAGCCGGCGACCGCGCTGGCCGCACCCTTGCGGATCCGCCGGACACCGCTGTCCTCGCTCAAGTCGGCGCCGCTCATCCGGGTCTGAGCGGAGAACTCGATCCACTCGGCGCGCCCGATCTCGGCCTCGGTCCGGCCGCGCAATCCGTAGCGTTCCTTGGCCAGCACGACGATCGACCGGCCTTCGGGGGTCTCGTCGGCGAGGCTGGACAGCTGTGCCGCGTCGGCGAGTTGCTCCACCTCGACCCCTCCGACCGGGGTGAGCTCGGCTGCCTGCCGGTTGCCGAAGGTGATGGTGCCGGTCTTGTCCAGCAGCAGGGTGGAGACGTCGCCCGCCGCCTCTACGGCGCGGCCCGACATGGCCAGCACATTGCGCTGCACCAGGCGGTCCATGCCCGCGATGCCGATCGCGGAGAGCAGCGCGCCGATGGTGGTCGGGATCAGCGCCACCAGCAGGGCCACCAGGACCACGATGGTCTGCTCAGCGCCGGCGTACGAGGCCATCGGCTGGAGGGTGACCACAGCCAGCAGGAAGACGATGGTCAGTGAGGCGAGCAGGATGTTCAGCGCGATCTCGTTGGGCGTCTTCTGCCGGGCGGCGCCCTCGACCAAGGCGATCATCCGGTCGATGAAGGTCTCGCCGGGCTTGGAGGTGATCTTCACGACGATCCGGTCGGACAGCACCCTGGTCCCGCCCGTCACGGCCGAGCGGTCACCGCCGGACTCCCGGATGACCGGCGCGGACTCACCGGTGATCGCCGATTCGTCGACCGAGGCGGCGCCCTCGACCACGTCGCCGTCGCCCGGGATGCCCTGCCCGGCCTCCACGATCACATGGTCCCCGAGCCTGAGCTCGGCGGCCGGCACCGCTTCCTCGGCCACCTCCGTGGTACCGGGGCGCCACGGCCCGGTGATCCGCCGGGCGACGGCCTCGGTCCTGGTCCGGCGCAGGGTGTCAGCCTGGGCCTTGCCGCGCCCTTCCGCGACCGCCTCGGCCAGGTTGGCGAAGACCACCGTCAGCCAGAGCCACACGGTGATCAGCCAGGCGAACACGCTGGGGTGCCGGATGGCCGAGTACGTGGTGAGCAGCGAGCCGATCTCCACCACGAACATGACCGGGTGGTGGACCATCACCCGCGGGTCGAGTTTGCGCACCGCGTCGGGGAAGGCGACGACCAGCTGGCGCGGGTTCAGCAGCCCGCCGGAGACCCGGTGCGGCTCGGTCGGGTCGGTCGGGTCGGCCGGCTCGGGCACAACGGGGTCGGTCATCAGCTCAGCCCCTCCGCCAGCGGCCCCAGTGCCAGGGCCGGGAAGTAGGTGAGCCCGACCACGATCAGCACCACGCCCAAGAGCATCCCCACGAACAGCGGACGATGGGTCGGTAGCGTACCGGCGGTCACCGGGACCGGGGTCTGCCGTGCGAGTGACCCGGCCAGCGCCAGCACGAAGATCATCGGCAGCAGCCGGCCGAACAGCATGGCCAGACCCAGCGCCGTCAACCACCAGGTACTGGTGGCGGTCAACCCGGCGAAGGCGGAGCCGTTGTTGTTGGCTGACGATGTGAAGGCGTAGAGGACCTCGGAGAAACCGTGCGCACCGTTGTTGAGCATGGCGGCCCGTTCCGCCGGGAAGGTCATCGCCGTGCCGGTGCCGACGAGCACGACCGCCGGGGTGGTCAGGATGTAGAGGGAGGCGAACTTCATCTCCCGGCCGCCGAGCTTCTTTCCCAGGTACTCGGGGGTGCGGCCGACCATCAGTCCGGCGACGAAGACCGTCACGATGGCCAGGATCAGCATGCCGTACAGGCCGGAGCCGGTACCGCCGGGGGCGATCTCACCGAGCATCATGTCGACCAGCAGCACTCCACCGCCCAGCGCCGTGTACGAGTCGTGCGCGGAGTCGACCGCGCCGGTCGAGGTGAGGGTGGTCGAGCTCGCGAACAGGGTGGAGCCGGGGATCCCGAAGCGCACCTCCTTGCCCTCCATCGCGGCCCCGGCCGCCTGGAGCGCACTGCCGTGGTGCTGCCACTCGAAGAGTGTCAGCAGCCCGGCCGAGCCGATCCAGATCAGCGCCATCACGGCGACGATGGCGTAGCCCTGGCGCCGGTCGCCCACCATGGTGCCGAAGGTCCGGGGCAGCGAGAACGAGATCACCAGCAGCAGGTAGATCTCCAGCCAGTTGGTCAGCGGATTGGGATTCTCGAACGGATGCGCGGAGTTGGCGTTGTAGAAGCCGCCGCCGTTGGTGCCCAGTTCCTTGATGACCTCCTGGGAGGCCACCGGGCCGCCGGTGATGGTCTGCGGGCCGCCGCTCACCGTGGTGATCCCACTGAACGCGTGCAGGTTCTCGACCATGCCCGCCGCCACGAACACCACCGCGAAGACGACCGACACCGGGAGCAGCAGGCGCAGGGTCAGCCGGGTGACGTCCACCCAGAAGTTGCCCACCCGGTCCGTCCGGTCGCGGCTGAAGCCCCGGATCAGTGCCGCCGCGACGGCGATGCCCACGGCGGCGGACAGGAAGTTCTGCACTGCCAGGCCGGCCATCTGCACCAGGTAGCCCATGGTCGACTCGCCCGAGTACGACTGCCAGTTGGTGTTGGTGACGAAGGAGGCCGCGGTGTTCCACGCCAACGCGGGCCGGACGGCGGGGAAGCCGAGCGACAGCCACAGGTGGTTCTGCAGGCGCAGGAAGGCGTGCAGGAAGAGAACCGAGATGGCGGAGAAGGCGATGACACTGCGCAGGTACGCCGTCCACGACTGGTCGAAGTCCCCGTTCACCCCGATCAGCCGGTAGACCACGCGCTCGGCCCGCAGGTGCTTGCCGCTGGTCAGCACCCGCGCCAGGTAGTCCCCCAGCGGGCGATACGACAGGGCGAGCGCGCCGGCCAGGGCCAGCGCCTGCAGAGAGCCGGCGAGTGCGGCATCCACGTCAGAACCTCTCCGGGCGGATGAGCGCGAGGACCAGGTACACCACGACGATCGCCGAAACGATCAGCCCCAGGATGTTGTCGCCCGTCACAGCCGCTCCACACCCTTGGCGATCAGACCAAGGACGCCGAACACGAGGACCGTGACACCGATGAAGACCAAGTCCGTCATCGCACTCCATCCAGTAACCGAACGTAACAGCCGGTACACCAGATTCTCGGATAGCGGGTCCGCGCTCACCGCCTTTACCTAGTCCGTTCGAGCAGCCGTCAGGGTCGCCTCAAGGCTTCGTGCCGTCACTTGCCCGGCACGCCGGGCCTGTCTGCACCATCCGACAGGTGCGCCATGTACGGGCCCAGGGACCTCGTCACAAGATCGCGGGCTTCGGCGGCGCCCATCGCCCTGTGCACGTGGATCGGGACGACGGCGCGGGCCGGTGCGCCGACCCGCACGGGCTCGGTACACCGAAGGGTGCGCTACGGCTTGCTCCGTCGCCGGTGTCCGCGCAGGCCAGCCCAAGCGATCACGGCGAGGAGGCCCGCTGCGATGGCGATCGACCATGCGGCGTCGCGCGCCGGATGAATGTCGGCTGGACGCCTCGGAGCCACGGTGCCGCCCGGGTCGTACACCACGTGGACGGTGTCGCCAGGGTGCAACCGCTCGGTGGAGTCGAGTAGCCGCGGCCCCGGGACCGGGGTGCCGTCGGACCGCAGGAGTGTGGCTTGCCAGCGTTGACTGCGGTCGACCACGGTGTGCTCGACGGAGACCACCCTCGCGTCGGCGGTCCGCCCGTGCAGGGCCAGCGGCAGCTGGTCGGCCGCCGAGGCGCCGGCCAGCCAGCTGACAAAGGCAAGCAGCAGTGCGGCGAACCCCGTCTGGCAGCCCGCCTCCGTGCCGGCCAGCGCCAGCAGCCCGAACACCAGCAGCAGCGCGTAGCACGCTGCCAGGCCGGTCATCGCCCAGGCACTCACATAGACTTCGGCAACGACGAGCCCGAAGAGGCCGCCGAGCGCGAACACCGCCACCCCGGTGGCAGTCAGCACCGCTTGCCAGCCGCTTGCCCGCCTACGGTTGTGCCGTTCCAAGTCCCCAACCGGGAAGAGGCGTTGACGCGCAGCGTCACCCGCCGAGCCGTCGGCGACCGCTCCAGGGCCGGTCTCGGCGTTCTCGCTCATCCGAAGGCCTGCCGGATCCGGTCGATTCCCATGTCTCCGGTCGTGCCGGGCGGCGGCGGGCCGTCGGCTTGCGGCGGGTAGAAGGAGAGCCCGCTCAGCGCGTTGGCGAGCACGGGCAGCCACTCCTCCCAGTAGTCCAAGTCCCCGGTGCTGAAGACCACCGCCACCAGGTGCCGGCCGTCCGGGTGCGCGAGCAGTGCCTCCAGCTGACGAAGCGTCACCACGCTGTCCTCGGCGACCCCGAAGGTCGTCCCGGGCACCCGCACCATGTGGTCCTCGGTGGCCACCAGCACCCGTCCGCACGGCAGGCCGAGCACCCCCACCTCCGCGTGCGGCCGGGCCGCGGCGAGGCGAGGAGCGCCACGCTGCGCGAAGGTGAGCGGCTCGCCGGTGGCCGTGGCCCGCACGGAGAGCTGGAACAGTCCGTGGATCACGCGGCCGTCGCTCGCTCGGTAGAGGCAGCTCGCGGCGTACCTGAGTCCCTGTGCGAGCTGTGCCCGCAGTCCCGCCTCGGCGCTGAGCGTCGCACTGAGCTTCTGCTCCACCGGAACCTGCGGATAGAGCGCGTCAAGTCCCTCCAGAATCAGGGTGGTTCGGTTGCCCGGGTCGATGTCGAGTGGCAGTTCGGTGAAGCCGACGGGTGCCTCGAACCAGACCGCCGGCCCGACTGCGCCCCCTGTGAGCATGCTCTGATCGGTCACCGGGACCACCAGACACCGACGCCCACCAGGTCGCCGAGCGTCAGCAGGGTACCCACCGTGCCCTGGATCCGCTGCTGCTTGAGTCCCGTGACCGACCCCGAGCCACCGATCGCATTGCCGGCCCCTGTTGTGTAGTTGACCCCGGTGGCCAGACCCGGGCCCGGGTTGTCGACGAAAAGGGAGTAGGCGGTCGGCGCGGTCAGGGCGACTGTGGTAGTGGCCTGCACGCCGTCGGCGATGTCGATCGCCGTCGACTTCGACGCTCCCAGCTTCACCGCGGCCCATTCGGTCGGCTTGCTCAGCAGCGGTGACGACGGGTCGATCCCCTTCGCCGACGTATAGATCTCCTTGGTGCCGGCCTTGGCGCCGGCCTTGACGGCGGCGACGGTGCCCTCGGTGGCGCGCACGCCCTCCGCCGCCTTCGAGCCTGCCTGGAGGCCCTTGCCGGCCAGCCCGACCCCGGGAACGGCGCCGAGCAGGTCGCCGGCCAGTGTGAGGTCGTTGCCGATGTTGTTGGCGTTCGGTGGCCACAGTCCGCTCAGTCCGTACTGCCGGGCGTGCGCCGCCGCCGCGCCGGCGCTGAGCGCGATGGCGGCGATGGCCAGTGGCGGGAAGAAGATGGCTGCAACTCCGGTGAGGGCGGCGGCCACGGACAGCATGTCGGCCCCATGCTGGTTGAGCCAGTGCCCGACCTTCTGCCAGAAGCCGGGCTCCGGCGGGGCCTTGCTGTCGGCGGCCGCGCGGATCTGGCCGGCCGTGTGCCGCGCGTCCGTCTCGTGGGCGGCGGCCAGGTCGTGGCCCCGCGCGACGTAGTAGTCAACCGTTTCGGAAGCGCTCTGCACCTTGCCGGCAGCCGCATCGAGCTGCGCCTTGGCCGTGTTGTACCGGACTTGGGCGTTCTGCAGCGAGGCCTGGTCGGGGAACTGCTGACCGGCCAGCTGCAGGTCGGCCGAGGCGGCGGCGGTCCGGTGGTCGGTCTCGGCCTGCGCCAACGCCTGCCGAGCGGCCACCGCCTGGTCGTCCAGCACGACGGCCCGGGGCTGGTTCGCGGTCAGCGACTGATACCACTTGTCCAGCTCCTGGTACGCCTGAGTGATCGAGTCGGAGGCGTCCTGCAGGTAGCCGGGGAGCTTGCCCAGGTGGCCCGCGAACGCCTGGGCGGCGTCGCCGGTCCACTCACCCTGGCCTGCAGCGATCTGACTCAACGTGCCGTGCACGCTGACCAGATGAGCGGCCACGGTCCGCAGACTGGTACTGAGGCCGGTCACCACCGCCTGGTCACCCGGCGCCGGGTCGAAACCAAGGCCCGCCCAGGCCCGATGCCCCGTCATGTGGCGCTCCCCTGCAGCGAGTCGGCCACGGACTGCTCGGTACCCACGTAGTTCTGCTGTGCCTGGTCAAGGCCCTCGTGCAGCTCCTTGACGCACTCGCGGACCTTCTTCAAGCCGTACTCCCACTTGCCCTGGAAGTGGTGGCAGGAGCCGTCGAGGAAGTCGAAGCCGAGCCCGCCGGCGTCGGTTGCCCTGAGTACCTGCAACCCGTGTTCGAGCTCCTCGGCGCACCCCTGGAGGTCTTTCGAGAGCTTCGCGAGTGCCTCCGTATCCACCGTGAAGTCTGACATGTCCCCGTATACCGCCAGTTTCGTCGTGACCGGTAGCTTTGGGATACAACAGTAGACAGCCCGTCAGATGGCTTGCCTGGTAACGGAGTCAATGTCTCGTCAAAGAAGATCGCGAGAAGGGTTACCCCGCGCGAGCATGCCGAGCCGTGGCCCGCCCAGTAGTGGAGTCGGCGGCGAGGGCTGGTCCCGCCGGCGCAGCCGGTGCCAGCGTCAGACCCTCACCGGCCACGACAGGAGACGAGGCCGCAGCCCAAGAGCTGAGGCCTCGTCAGGCCGTTGCAGTACCGGAGCCAGTGGCGGCCGTCGATGGCGTCGATAGGCCGACGCCATCGAAGTCACACCAGGCCGCGGCGCTGAGTGCGCCACCACGCCTGCGAGCCGGTGCCCCACGGCCGCAACCGCCACAACGGCGACGACCAGCAGCAGGGCCACGTTGGTGTTCGCCAGGTGGTCGCGCAGCGGCAGCAACACGGCACTGAGGGCGAGCCGGAACCAGGGCCGCCCAGACCGGCGAGAGCGGGCCCGTTGTCGTGTACCGGCGCATCGTTGCACCTCCCGGTCTGCGGTGGGCAGGCCCGGCGTCGCGCGCAAGCGGCACAGCAGGATGTTAACGAATCCCTTGCGCCGGATCCGCCCCGTTGGCGGCGGACAGGCGGGCGGAGAGCGTGGCGAGGAGAGTCCGCGTCGTGGGCCTGCGCGGATCCGTCCTAGGCTGGAGAACAGGTTGTTCACACGGTCCTGGTCACGCTGGAGGCACCCCGAGCGCGGGATGAGCGAGCAGGTCCACTCGGGACCGATGTGGTGCAGGCCGACGGGAGGCGCACGGTGGCACGGCAGACGGTGCCCAGTTCCTCGACGGGGCTCCGCCTGGGACGGGCCAGGTTCAAGGTCTATCTCGGCGCGGCCCCCGGGGTCGGCAAGACCTTCCGCATGCTGGAGGAGGGGCTGCGGCGCAAGGCGCGCGGCACCGATGTGGTGGTCGGCCTGGTGGAGTGCCATGGCAGACAGCGGACCGGCGCCATGCTCGACGGGCTGGAGATCGTTCCGCGCACCCACCGCACCTACCGAGGGACGGAATTCACCGAGCTCGACATCGATGCGGTCCTCGCCCGCCGGCCTCAGGTCGCCCTCGTTGACGAGCTCGCCCACACCAACGTTCCCGGTGGACGCAATCCCAAGCGCTGGCAGGACATCGAGGAGCTGCTGGATGCGGGCATCGAGGTCATCACCACCGTCAACATCCAGCACCTGGAGTCGATGAACGACGTGGTTCAGAAGATCACCGGTGTGGTGCAGCACGAAACCGTCCCCGATGAGATGGTCCGCCGGGCCGAGCAGATCGAACTGGTGGACATGGCGCCCGAGGGGCTGCAGCGCCGGATGGTGCACGGCAACGTCTATTCACCGGAGAAGGTGGACGCCGCGCTGGCCAACTACTTCCGGCTCGGCAATCTGACGGCGCTGCGCCAGCTGGCGCTGCTCTGGCTGGCCGGACGGGTCGACGAGCGACTGCACGACTACCGTGCGCAGCACGGCATCCACAAGCTCTGGGAGACCCGGGAGCGGGTGGTGGTGGCGCTCACCGGCGGCCCCGAGGGCGGCACCCTGATCCGCCGCGCCGCCCGGATCGCCGCACGCACCGGCGGCGGTGACCTGTTGGCCGTGCACGTGGCGCCGGGTGACGGCCGGGCGGCGGGCGAGCCGTCCTCCACATTGGCGGCCCAGCGCTCGCTGGTGGAGGACCTGGGCGGGACCTTCCATCAGGTCACTGCTGACGATGTCCCCACCTCACTCCTGGCGTTCGCCCGCGAGCACGAAGCCACCCAACTCGTCCTGGGCACCAGCAGGCGCGGGCGGCTCAACCGCTTCCTGGCCGGCCCCGGGATCGGCGAGACCACGGTCGACCTCTCCGGCGACATCGACGTCCACATGGTGACCCATGAGGCAGCCCGCCGCGGTCACTGGCGTCACCGGTCCCGCAGGCCGCGGTGAGACCGGATGGCCCGGCACCCTTGCGCATCGTCTACAGCCGAGTACCGTCGGTGAGTGGTGTGCCGGGAAGTCTGGTCGGCGAGAAGGTCGCACATGCGCGCCCACCGCGGACGGGCAGGTGCCGACAGGACCTCAACCAGTGGAGGCGCCATGGGCGTCATCATCCCGATCCTGCTCTTCGTCTGCTTGGCCACCCTCGTGCTCGCCGCGCCCCGGCTCCCTGCACTACGAGAACAGCGCCGTACCAGGGCGATCGGCAACGTCCTGATCTCCTGTCACGGTTTCACGGCCCGGCCCTCGTTCACCGCCTCGCGCATTGCCCTTCCCGGCCCGCCGTTCCACTACGGGTCCGCGCAGCGCCTGACGGACCAGGTCGCCGGCACGCTGGAGGGGCTTCCGGTGACGTCGGCCGGCTACTCGTGCCGCTACAACGGATCGTCCCACTTCTACGGCATCGCCCTGGTCACCCTGCCGTTACCGGTCGACGCCGCCGAGGTGCGGCACGAGCCGGCCTTCCACTCCGTCCGGGTCGTGGAGCCGATCCCGGACAGCCGCGTCCAGACCGGCGTGGCGCGGTTCGACGCGGACTACGAGGCCTACGGTCGCGATGCGCACCACGGCCAGAGCACGCTGTCGGCTGCCGGGGTGGGTGAACTGCTCGCCGCCCCGGAGCCGTTCAGCTGGCGGGCCGACGGAACGCAGCTGCTGCTCTGGCGCTCCGGAGGCTGGTCATCCGCCGCATCACTCCTCGGCTGTGTCCGGGCCGCGTCCTCTGCCGTCACCTCAAGTCTGGGAAACGGCACAGGAATTCAGTTCGTTCGGCCAACCCGGTAGACCACCTCCTCGTGCAGGGGGGCGAAGCCGGCCGCTTCCGCCAGGGCGCGGCCGGGTTCGGACGAATCCTTGCCAGGGTCAGCGCGTGACCGCCACCTCCGGGCCGAGCAGAAGCTCCGCCCGCGTCGGCACCGATGCCGTGGCTCTTGCACCGCACCGTCCCGGCCCCGGCTCCGTTCCCATCCGCTTCGTCGTGTCAATGCTCCGACAAGCCTTGCTGGCACAGCGTCAGGATGTCGTCAGAGAAGGTCAGTTCGTCGACGTCGCACGGTTGGCTGAGCCGCATGTCCTCCCTCGCTCCCGACGAAGCTGCTGCCGCTGGTTCGGCGCCTCCGCTGCCGGCCCATCACCGCCACCGCGCGGGCGGTGCGCTCTTCGACGCGGGACAGCTGCTCACAGCGCTCCCCGAGGCACTGCGCAAGCTTCATCCGCGGCTGATGGTGCGCAATCCGGTGATGTTCGTGGTGGAGGTCGGCTCCGCGCTCACCACAGTCTGCGCCGTGCTCTCGCCGAGTCTGTTCGCCTGGCTGATCAGTGGCTGGCTCTGGCTCACGGTCATCTTCGCCAACCTGGCCGAGGCGGTCGCCGAGGGCCGGGGCAAGGCGCAAGCGGAGTCGTTGCGTCGCGCCAGGACCAGCACGACGGCGCGGCGGCTGCGCCACTGGCGGGTGGGCCTGACCAGGTTCGAGGAGGAGACGGTGCCCGCCGAACACCTCCAGCTGTACGACGTCGTCGTGGTGGAGGCCGACGAGACGATCCCTGGTGACGGGGACGTGGTCGACGGCATCGCGGCCGTGGACGAGTCGGCGATCACCGGCGAGTCGGCGCCGGTGATCCGCGAGGCAGGCGGTGACCGGTCCGCGGTGACCGGCGGCACCAGGGTGCTGTCCGACCGGATCGTCGTACGGATCACTTCCAAGCCCGGACTGACGTTCCTCGACCGGATGATCGCCCTGGTCGAGGGGACCGAGCGGAAGAAGACGCCGAACGAGATCGCGCTCAACCTGCTGCTGGCGTCGCTGACGATAGTGTTCATCCTCTGCGTGGTCAGCCTGCAGCCGATGGCAGTCTACGCGGGCGCCGAACAGTCCACCCCGGTTCTGGTGGCGCTCCTGGTGGCATTGATCCCGACCACCATCGGCGCGCTGCTCTCCGCGATCGGTATCGCGGGCATGGACCGCCTCGTCCAGCGCAACGTCGTCGCCATGTCCGGCCGGGCGGTCGAGGCCGCGGGCGACGTGGACACCCTGCTGCTCGACAAGACCGGCACCATCACGTTCGGCAACCGGCAGGCCGTCCGCTTCCTTCCCGCCCCGGGTATCCCGGATGTCCAACTGGTCGAGGGCGCCCAGCTGTCCAGCCTCGCGGACGAGACGCCCGAGGGCCGTTCCATCCTGGTCCTCGCCAAGCAGTACGGCCTGCGGCAGCGGGCCGAGGGCGGGCACAAGGAGTTCGTGCCGTTCAGCGCCCAGAGCAGGATGAGCGGCGTCGACCTCAACTGGCCCGGCGCGCCAACCGTCCACGTCCGCAAGGGCGCCTCGGCGGCCGTCTCCGCCTGGGTCTACGAGCGCGGGGGCCTGGTGCCGGGAGCGGTGCTGGAGGCCGTCGACATCATCGCGGCCAACGGCGGCACTCCGCTGCTGGTCGCCGTCCACGACCGCCACGGGGTAAGGGTCCTGGGCATCGTCCAACTCAAGGACGTGGTCAAGGACGGCATCCGCGAGCGCTTCGCCGAGCTGCGCCGGATGGGCATCCGCACGGTGATGGTCACCGGCGACAATCCGCTGACCGCTCGCGCGATCGCGCGGGAGGCCGGCGTGGACGACTTCCTTGCGGAAGCCACCCCCGAGGACAAACTCGACCTCATCCGGCGGGAGCAGGCCGAGGGCAAGCTCGTCGCGATGACCGGCGACGGCACCAACGACGCCCCGGCCCTCGCCCAGGCCGATGTCGGGGTGGCGATGAACACCGGCACCTCCGCTGCCAAGGAGGCCGGCAACATGGTGGACCTGGACTCCAACCCCACCAAGCTGATCGAGATCGTCCAGGTGGGCAAGCAACTCCTCATCACTCGCGGCGCGTTGACCACGTTCTCGATCGCCAACGACGTGTCCAAGTACTTCGCGATCATCCCGGCCATGTTCGGCCAGGCCTATCCGGGACTGCGCGACATCAACATCATGGCCCTGCACAGTCCGACCTCGGCGATCACTTCGGCGATCATCTTCAACGCACTGGTCATCATCGCGCTGATCCCCCTCGCCCTGCGCGGGGTGCGCTACAAGCCCTCCTCCGCGGCCGACCTGCTCGCCCGGAACTTGCGGGTCTTCGGCCTCGGTGGTCTCATCCTGCCGTTCATCGGCATCAAGCTGATCGACCTGCTGGTCGTCCAGTTCCTGTTCTGAACCGGCGCGTCAAGGACTCATCAGAGCATCTGGATCGAGCTTGTCCCGCCGCTGCCAGTGGATTTGAATGAACGACGTGAACCGGCCGGCACCTCGCCACGGCTGTCCGCCGCATCCGTGGATGCGCGCTTGCCGCGACGGTCACCAGCGCACTTCGGCAAGGCCGTACCTCCCTTCGGCAACAGACCGAGTGCTCGGCGCAGACGGGCGGCAGCAGCGGCCCGTCTGCGCTTCCCGAGAGGAACGCTCGCCGCACGTAGCGGGCGAACCACGGCCGCCAGCCCGGCTCCCGGCTTCCCGAACCCCGGCGCCGCGTGCCACCGGCGCCGGTTTCCGCACCACCGAAGCCCTGGGAATCCACCGGATCCCGGGGCTTCGGCCTGCCCGGGCACCGGGCTCCCCCACCCATTCGACACGCACTCCGGTTGACTCGCAAGGCAGCTGATGCCCCTTCAGACCACTGCTGTCAGCCTAGAACACATTCCGGCCAATCCCAGGTCTCGGATGCATGACGCGGATATAAGGGTCGCGTCAACGTTTCGGGACCCCCCGTATGGAGCGCGTCAGGAATCCCCATCGCGCCGGAAACAGCTGGTTTCCTGCTCCGGCCGGTCTTCCGCCGGTGCCGCCAGCCGCCTCCAGGGGAGCCAGCGGCCAACAAGTCCCTGAAGCAACTGGTGGAGCTCATGCTCGATCTCGTCTTCGTCGGCCTCACGGTCCTCGTGTTCGCCGTCCTCGCTCTGATCGCCAAGGGGGTGG
>NZ_JARZAH010000016.1:0-152894 GCF_029892145.1 Kitasatospora sp. GP30 | reverse complement strand
GGTCCCGGGTCAGGCGCCCCGGGCCCCCCCCCACCCCCCCAGCCCCCGCCGCCCGGGGGGGGGCCGGGGGGGGGCCCCCCCCCCCCCCCCCCCCGGGGGGGGGGGGGGGCGCGGCCCGCCCCCCCACACCCGCGGCAGACTCAGCGCCCGCGCAGCGCGCGGTACTTGGCGACCAGGGTCGCGCTGGAGCTGTCCAGGTGGTCGCCGCCCTCGCCGGTCAGCAGCACCGGCTCCATCTTCTTGGCCAGCACCTTGCCGAGCTCCACGCCCCACTGGTCGAAGGAGTCGATGTTCCAGATCGCGCCCTGCACGAAGACCTTGTGCTCGTAGAGCGCGACCAGCTGGCCGAGCACCGACGGGGTGAGCTCCTCGGCGAGCACCATGGTGGTCGGGTGGTTGCCACGGAAGGTGCGGTGCGGCACCTGGAACTCGGCCACGCCCTCGGCCCGGACCTCGTCGGCGGTCTTGCCGAAGGCGAAGGCCTGCGCCTGCGCGAAGAGGTTGGCCATCAGCAGGTCGTGCTGCGCGACCAGGCCGGGGGCCAGGTCGCCGACCGGCTTGGCGAAGCCGATCAGGTCGGCCGGGATCGTCTTGGTGCCCTGGTGCAGCAGCTGGTAGTAGGCGTGCTGGCCGTTGGTGCCCGGGGTGCCCCAGACCACCGGGCCGGTGGTCCAGCCGACCGGGTTGCCGTCGCGCTGCACCGACTTGCCGTTGGACTCCATGTCCAGTTGCTGCAGGTAGGCGGTGAACTTGGACAGGTAGTGCGAGTAGGGCAGCACCGCGTGCGACTGGGCGTCGAAGAACTGGCCGTACCACAGGCCCAGCAGGCCGAGCAGGAACGGCACGTTCTGCTCCAGCGGGGCGGTGCGGAAGTGCTCGTCCACCAGCCGGAAGCCGTCCAGCATCTCCTGGAACCGCTCCGGGCCGATGGCGATCATCAGCGACAGGCCGATCGCCGAGTCGTAGGAGTAGCGGCCGCCGACCCAGTCCCAGAACTCGAACATGTTCTCGACGTCGATGCCGAAGTCGGCCACGCCCTTGGCGTTGGTGGAGAGCGCCACGAAGTGCTTGGCCACCGCCTCCTGGCCGGCGCCGAGCTGGGCCAGCAGCCAGTCGCGGGCCGAGGTGGCGTTGGTGATCGTCTCGATCGTGGTGAAGGTCTTGGAGGCGACGATGAACAGCGTCTCGGCGGCGTCCAGGTCGCGGACCGCCTCGTGCAGGTCGGCGCCGTCCACGTTGGAGACGAAGCGCACGGTCAGGTCGCGCTGGGTGTACGAGCGCAGCGCCTCGTAGGCCATCGCCGGGCCCAGGTCGGAGCCGCCGATGCCGATGTTGACGATGTTCCTGATCCGCTTGCCGGAGTGTCCGGTCCAGGCGCCGCTGCGCACCCGGTCGGCGAAACCGGCCATCTTGTCCAGAACGGCGTGCACCTCGGGCACCACATTGGCGCCGTCCACCTCGATCACGGCTCCGCGCGGAGCCCGCAGCGCGGTGTGCAGCACGGCGCGGTCCTCGGTGACGTTGATCTTCTCGCCGCGGAACATCGCGTCCCGCAGGCCGGCCACGCCGGCGGCCTCGGCGAGCGAGCGCAGCAGCTCGAGGGTCTCGTCCGTCACCAGGTGCTTGGAATAGTCCAGATACAGGTCCCCGACCTGCAGCGTGTAGCGGCTGCCGCGCTGCGGGTCCGCGGCGAACAGCTCGCGCAGGTGCAGGTCACCCAGCTTCTCGCGGTGCTCCGCGAGGGCGGCCCACTGCTGGGCGCACTTCTGCGGGGCGCTCGGGCCGGCGGGGGTCTGCGGCATCGGTTTCTCCTCTGATCGGTCTGGGACGGCTGGGGCCCGGAGGGACGGACCCGGGTAGCGCCGACGCATTCGGCGGCTCGACCGCACTCAGCCTACGGAACAGTCAGCACACCTGGCGCCACCACCACCTGACGCAGTGCCGTCAGTTCCGCTCCGACCGGAGGTCCAGTCCACGCAGCACCTCGTCGACCAGTTCCGGATCCGCGCCCGGCTCGCTGCGCGCCTGCACGATCTCCCGCCGGGACGCGGCCAGCAAGTCCTGTTCCAGGGCCCGGAACTTGCGCAGCACCCCGGCTCGCTCGTGGGCCTCCTCGGCCTCCTCCTGCTCGTACTGCTCGGGGCAGAGCCGGGCCATCCGGTCATGCTGGCGTTCCCGGAGCTTCTCCACGAGTTCACTGGGCAACTTGTCCTGGTCGGCCAGCTCGTGCAGCCGCTCCAGGGCCGCCTTGCTGGCCCGCCACCACAGCTCCCGCTGCTCCTGCTCGCGCCGGTCCAGGTGCGGGTCGATGCCGAGCCGCCGGACCAGCCAGGGCAGCGTCAGCCCCTGCACGACCAGGGTGAACAGCACCACGCAGAAGGCGACGAAGACGATCCGGGCCCGCCCGGGGAACGGCGCGCCGCCGTGCACGGTGAGCGGGACGGCCAGCGCCAGCGCGACCGTCGCCACCCCGCGCATCCCGGACCACCAGAGCACCACGCTCTCCCGCCAGCTGAGCGGGGTGTCCTCGGTGCCGTGGCTGAGCCGGTCGGAGAGCCAGGCGGCCGGCAGCAGCCAGACCAGCCGCACCCCCACCACCACGGCGATCACCACCGCCGCGTCCCCCAGCATGCTGTGCCAGCCGGCCCCGACGTCCTTGAGCACGGTGGCCAGTTCCAGCCCGATCAGCCCGAAGGCCACCCCGGTGATCAGGGTCTCCACGATGTCCCAGAAGGCGGTGCCGACCAGCCGGTAGGAGACGTCGTCGGCGTGGGTGGCCCGTTCGGCCAGGTAGAGGCCGACCACCACCACGGCGAGCACCCCCGAGCCCTCGGCCTCCTCGGCGAGCACATAGGCGGCGAACGGCACCAGCAGGTTGAGCGCCACCTGCAGGGTCGGGTCGTCCAGCAGGGTCGCCACCTTGGTGGTCAGCCAGCCGAGCGCCACCCCGATCACCACCGCCAGCACCGCGGACTCCGCGAACCGCAGCAGCGCGTGCGGCACCGAGAAGTCGCCCTCCACCACAGCGTCGACGGCCAGCGAGTAGATCACGATCGCGGTGACGTCGTTGAACAGGCCCTCGCTCTCCAGCACCGCGACCAGCCGCCGGGGCAGTCCGACGCTGCCGGCCACCGCGACCGCGGCCACCGGGTCGGGCGGCGAGACCAGCGCGCCCATTGCCACCGCGGCGGCCACCGGCGCGGCCGGCATCAGCGCGTGGAAGGCGCCCGCCACCGCGGTGGTGGTGATCACCACCAGGGCGACGGCGAGCAGCAGGACGGAGCGCAGATTGGCCCGGAAGTAGACCAGCGAGGCCCGCCGGGCGACACCGAAGACCAGGGGCGGTAGCACCAGGGGGAGGATCAGCGCCGGATCCAGCCCGATGTTCGGGATCTGCGGCACCACCGCGAAGACCAGCCCGATCAGGGTCATCAGCACCGGCTGCGGGATCCCGGTCCGCCGCCCCACCGGCACGGTGATCACCGAGGCGAGCAGCACCAGAAACAGCAGCGAGAGCTGGCCCACGGAAACAATCCCCTCCTATTCGGACAGGAAGAGTGTAGATATGACAAACCATCTCATCCCCATGGCACGCCGGGTCCCGGGGGCCGGCGCCGCGCCCCACGCCGATTCGGCGATTCGGTCGGTGACCAGGTAATGTTCTCCACGTCAGCAGGCGCCGCTAGCTCAGTTGGTTAGAGCAGCTGACTCTTAATCAGCGGGTCCGGGGTTCGAGTCCCTGGCGGCGCACCGACAGCCGAAGGCCCCTCGCGAGAGCGAGGGGCCTTCGGCGTTTCCGGCACCTCCTGGCACCTCCTGGCACCTCCCCGGCGGCATTTCCCCGGCAGCCTCCGGAGCACTCGCGTCTGCTTCCGTTTGCCGGGTCCCGGGGCGCATCGAAGGATGGGCCTGTGAGTGGTTACCTGCGCTTCCCCCATCTGCACGGCGACCTGCTGGCGCTGACCGCCGAGGACGACGTCTGGCTGGCGCCGCTCGCAGCCGACTCGGTGTCAGGTCGCGCCTGGCGGCTCACCGCCGACCGCACCCGGGTCAGCCACCCCCGGCTGTCCCCCGACGGCGCCACCGTCGCCTGGACCAGCTGGGCCGGGCACGCCCCCGAGGTGTGGACGACCCCCAGCACGGGCGGCCCCTCGGTCCGCCTGACCTACTGGGCCAGCCAGGACACCCGGGTTCGCGGCTGGCTGCCCGACGGCGAGGTACTGGCCGTCACCTCCTACCACGAGCCGTTCGCCCACTACACCTGGGCGCACGCGCTGCCGCCGAACGGCGCGCCCGGCCGCCGCGAGCCCTGGGGTCCGGTGCGCGACGCCCAGGTGTCCGAGGCGCACACCCTGCTGCTGACCAACGCCGCCCCGCACGAGCCGGCCGCCTGGAAGCGCTACCGGGGCGGCGCCACCGGCATCCTCTGGCTGGACGGCGAGCGGCTGCTGCCCGAGCTGCGCGGCCACCTCTCCTCCCCCATGCTGGTCGGAGACCGGGTGGCCTTCCTCTCCGACCACGAGGGCACCGGCAACCTCTACTCCTGCGCCCCGGACGGCTCCGACCTGCGCCGCCACACCGACCACGACACGTTCTTCGCCCGCGAGGCCGCCACCGACGGCCACCGGGTGGTCTACCAGCACGCCGGGGACATCTGGCTGCTGGACGGCCTCGACACCCCCGGGCCGCGCCGACTGGACGTCCGGCTCGGTGGCAGCCGGACCGGCCGGCGGCCGTTCCAGATCACCACCGCCCGCTTCCTGAACGACCTGATCTGCGACAGCACCGGCAAGTCCGGCGTGGTCGGGGTGCGCGGCAGCCTCTACTGGCTGACCCACCGGGACGGCCCGGCCCGGGCGCTGGCCGACACGCCCGGGGTGCGGGCCCGGCTGCCGGTGGTGCTGGGGCACACCGAGGCGGTGGCCTGGGTCACCGACGCCGAGGGCGACGATGCGCTGGAGATCGCCCCGCTGCCCGGGCAGGCCGCCCGCACCGAGGCCCGCCGCCTGGCCGCCGGGCAGCTCGGCCGGGTCCTGGAGCTGGTCGCCACCCCGGACGGCGCCACCCTGGCCGTCGCCGCGGGCGACGGGCGGCTGCTGCTGGTGGACGCCGCCGACGGCGCGGTGCGCGAGCTCGCCCGCTCCACCTTCGGCCCGATCCGCGGCCTGGCCTTCTCCCCCGACTCGTGCTGGCTGGCCTGGTCGCAGCCGGTGGCCGGCCGCTCGCTGCGCCGGATCCGGCTGATCCGGCTGGACCGCGGCGCCGAGGCGCTGCCGTTGAACGTCACCGACGGCCGCTTCGAGGACGAGCAGCCGGTCTTCACCCGGGACGGCCGCTACCTGGTCTTCCTCTCCTGGCGCGGCTTCGACCCGGTGCACGACGTGCACACCGGCGACCTGTCGTTCCCGCTGGGCTGCCGCCCCTACCTGGTGCCGCTGGCGGCCGACACCCCGTCGCCGTTCGCCGCCGCGGTCGGTGACGAGCCGGATCCGGCGCCCGGCGACGGCACGGTGCTGGTCGACCCGGACGGGATCGGCGACCGGCTGGTGCCGTTCCCGGTGATCGCCGCCAAGTACTCCACCCCGGCGGCGGTGCGCGGCGGGCTGGTCTGGCTGCGCTGGCCGCTCTCCGGCGCCCTCGGCCAGACCTTCGCCAGCCCCACCGACACCTCGGGCCGCCCCTCGCTGGAGCACTTCGACCTGGCCACCGCCGCGCGCTCGACGCTGCAGGACCAGGTGGACGGCTTCGCGGTCGCCGGGGACGGCTCGGCGGTGAGCACCTTCTCGTCCGGGCAGCTCAAGCTGGTGCCGCTGGCCGGGCCGACGGTCGTCGTGGACCTGCGCCGGATCGTGCACACCGTGCACCCGGGGGCGGAGTGGCGGCAGGCCTACCACGAGGCGGCCCGGCTGGTCCGGGACCAGTTCTGGGACGAGGCGATGGGCGGCCTGGACTGGCCGGCCCTGGTCGCGCAGTACGAGCCGCTGCTGGACCGGATCGCCTCCCCCGACGACTTCGCCGACCTGCTGCGCGAGCTCCTCGGCGAGTTGGGCACGTCGCACGCCTACGTCACCCCGTCCCGGCGCGGTGAGGGTCCGTCACCGGTGCAGCAGCCGCTCGGCCTGCTCGGTGCCTCGGCCCGGCGCGACCACGACGGGCGTTGGCTGATCGGCCGGGTGCTGCTCGGCGAGACCTCCGACCCGCGGGCCCGGGCCCCGCTGGCCGGCCACCAGGTGCGCGAGGGCGACGAACTGGTGGCGATCGACGGCCGACCGGTCGACCCGGTGCGCGGCCCGCTGCCGCTGCTGGCCGGCACCGGCGGCTGCACCGTGGAGCTGGCCTTCAGGCGCGGCGCCGACGGCCCGCTGCGCCGGGTGGCGGTGACCCCGCTGACCGACGAGCGGCCGCTGCGCTACCAGGACTGGGTGGCCCGACGGCGGGCCCTGGTACGGGAGTTCAGCGACGGACTGTGCGGCTATCTGCACATCCCGGATCTCGGCGGCTCCGGCTGGGCGCAGTTCAACCGGGATCTGCGCCGGGAGCTGGACCGGCCGGCGCTGGTGCTGGACGTGCGCGGCAACGCCGGCGGCAACGTCTCCGAGCTGGTGCTGGAGAAGCTCAGCCGGCGGGTGCTCGGCTGGGACCTCACCCGGGACCGGCGCCCGTGGCGCTACCCCAGCCACACGCCGCGCGGCCCGATCGTGGCGCTGGCCGACGAGGCGACCAGCTCGGACGGCGACGTGATCATCCTGGCGATGAAGCTCCTGGGCCTGGGGCCGGTGGTCGGCCGCCGCACCTGGGGCGGGGTGGTGGGCACCATCGGCCGGCAGTTGCTCGGCGACGGCACCCAGATCCAGATCCCGGCCACCGCCTCCTGGTTCATCGACGGCTACGGCTTCGGGGTGGAGAACCACGGGGTGGCGCCGGACATCCCGGTGCTGCGCAGCCCCGCCGACTGGGCGGCCGGGCGGAACACCGAGCTGGCGGAGGCGGTCCGGGTGGCGCTGGAGCTGCTGCGCGAGCACCCGGCGGTGGCGCCGCCGCCGGCCGACGCCCCCCGGCCCGACCTGCGCCGGCCGCCGCTGCCGCCGCGCAACTGACGAGGCGCGCCGCCCGGCGCGCCTCGTCAACCAGTCATCCGGTCACTTCTCCCACTCGTGGCCACCCTCCTCGGTCATGTCGGACTTGGCCTGCTCGACCTGCTCGTCCTCGACCTGGGCGGTCTTGCCGGTGACATTGCCGAAGGCGTCGGCGTCGGCGCTGTAATCGCCGGGCTGGCCGGACTGGTACTGCGGAGTGTCCCGGCCGGGCTCCTGCGGCCGGGCGGCGTCGGGCCGCTGGCCGGCCTTCTCGCCGTGCTCGCCGTGCTCGCCCCCGAACATCTCCTTGATCCGGTCCATGAGGCCCATGTCTCCTCCTCGGGGTTCGTGCGACCTGGGCAGTCACCAACATGTCACCGGTCGCGCCGCCCCGCACGTCGGGCCGCGACGCTCCGCTGTCAGGCGATCCAGCCGGCGGTCACGGCCTGCACCGCGGAGCCGTCGGTGTCGGTGAGCTTGAGACCGACCACGGTGCGGGCCCGGTCCGAGGTCTGCACCCGGAACGGCGGCCGCTCGGCGTTGAGCACCTCGATGATCGACTGGGCGGCGTCGCGCGGGCTCTGGGCGGCGGTGAAGGCGTTCCCGACGGTGGCGAGGTAGGCCGACAGCGCCGGGGCGTACGGACCGGCCTCGGCCACCGCGTCGTCGGCCACGCCGACATTGGGGACGAACTCGCTGGCCACCGCGGCCGGCTCGACCACGCTGACCGCCACGCCCTGGTGCGCCGCCACCGGGGCCAGCGACTCCATGAAGCCCTCGACCGCGAACTTGGCCGCGCAGTAGGCCTCGTTGAACGGCTGGCCCACTACCCCGCCGACGCTGGTGACGGTGATCAGCCGGCCGCCGCCGGCCCGCAGCAGCGGCAGCGCCGCCTTGGAGACCTGCAGCACGCCGAAGAAGTTGACCTCCATGACGGCCCGGACGTCGTCGATGCTCTCCAGCTCCAGCGTCCCGACGTGTCCGGCGCCGGCGTTGTTGACCACGGCGTCCAGCCGGTCGATGCCGGCCAGGCAGGCCGCGACCGAGGCCGGGTCGGTGACGTCCAGCTGCCGGATCTCCAGGTTCGCCCGGTCGCCGGCGGCCGCCCGCAGCGCACCGGCCCTGCCGGTGTCCCGCATGGTGGCGATCACGTGCCAGCCGGCCTCGGCGGCGGCCACGGCGGCGGCCAGCCCGATGCCGGAGGAGGTACCGGTCAGCAGCACGGTCTTGGCGGTCATCTTCCACACCTGACTTTCGAGGAGCATTTACTTATGAGCAATAACTACTGTTCGCCATAACTATGATCCTGGATAGTTAACCTGTCAAGCACCTCGGTAGACTGGAACCATGCCTGCGACACCCTCGGACGACCTCACCCAGCAGCTCGTCGGCCTGTTCGGCGCCGTCAACCGCCGCTACGCCCGGGAGTTGGAGACCGCCGCGGCCGCGCAGCAGCTGACCATGCAGCAGGCCAAGGCACTGCTGGCGGCCGACCAGCCGGTGCGGATGCGGGCGATCGCCGACCAGGTGCACGCCGAGCCGTCCAATGTGACCGCGATCATCGACCGGCTGGAGCAGCGCGGACTGGTGGAGCGCCGCCCCGACCCGGCCGACCGCCGGGTCAAGCTGGTCGCCGCCACCGAGGCCGGGCACGCGGTCGCCGCCGCGCTACGGGCCGGGCGGCCGTGGGGCAACGACCCGTTCAGCCCGCTCAGCCCTGATCAGCGGGAGCAGCTGCTTGGGATGCTGCAACTGATCCTGGAGAGCTGACAGACGAAAAGGCGCTGCCGTGCCCGCCTGATCGGCGGGCACGGCAGCGCTCACTTGTGCAGGGGGGTCAGCCGCTGACGCTCGGCGCGCCGGTCTCCAGGTGCCCGGTGAACCGCTGCGACCAGCTGCTGTCGCCGCTCACCGTGACCGTGAAGTCGTACCAGCCGTTGTCGCCGGCGACCGCGTTGAAGTAGTCGCTGGTCGAGGCACCCGGCTGCACGGTGTACGTCCAGGGGCCGTCGGTGCGGTAGTTGGTGGCGGTGATGGTGAAGGTCACCGCGCTGGAACCGCTGTTGGTCAGCTTGAACCAGATCGCGGTCTTGCCGGTGTCGGGGGCGGCGGCGTACGAGGCGGCCACGGCCGCGGTCTTGCCCGCCTTGGTGGCGTCGCCGACGAACCGGCGCAGGAAGCGGTTCGGGCCGACCACGGTCAGGTCGTACTTGCCGTTGCCGTAGTTGGTTCCGCAGTTGTAGAAGTCGCTGGTGCTCGCGCCGGGGTCCACGGTGTACTGCCAGGGGCCGCCGCTGCGGTAGGCGTTGGCGTAGGCCGCGAAGTGCGCCGAACTGGTGCCGGTGCCCTGGGCGTTGTCCATCGCCAGCCAGACCTTGACGACGCCGCCGGAGCCGAACTCCAGGTGGTCGAGGTTGGCGTTCGGCTGGTAGGGCAGTGCGCGGGCCGGGCGGGTGCCGCCCTCCTGGGCGGGCAGCGCGTTGTCGACCGGCGACGGGTTGGGCAGCGGGCCGCAGGTGGACAGGCCGATGGTCTGCGAGGTGTCGGGCAGGCTCGGCATCCCGTACACCGGGTTGGCGAAGTCGAAGACGCTGGTCAGGTCGCCGCACACCTTGCGCCGCCAGGCGCTGATGTTGACGCACTGGGCCGGCTTGCCGATCGCGGCCGTCCACACCTCCAGGAAGCGCAGCACCGAAGTGTGGTCGAAGACTTGGGAGTTGACCCAACCGCCGCGGCTCCAGGGCGAGACGGCCAGCAGCGGCACCCGGAAGCCGAGGCCGATGCTGGTGGAGTTGTAGAACTCCCCGGCGGTGCCGGCCGGCGCGACCGGCGGCGGCACGTGGTCGAAGAAGCCGTCGTTCTCGTCGTAGTTGATGAGCAGGATGGTGGAGTTGAAGACGTCGGGATCCGCGTTGAGCGCGTCCATCACCAGGTGCACGAAGTGCGCGCCGTCCTCCGGGGTGGCGTAGGGGTGCTCGGAGGACTGCTGGTCGGCGACGATCCAGGAGACCTGCGGCAGGGTGCCGGCCAGCACGTCGGCCTTGATCGCGGCGGCGATGTCGTCGGGGGTGCGGCCGGTGGTGCCCGGCACCGAGGCCATGCCCTGGACCGCCAGTGGGCTGCCCGCCGGGGCGCTGGTGAACTGGCTGAAGTAGGCGAGGGCGTTGTCGCCGAAGTTGTCACTCGCGTTCTGGTAGACCTTCCAGCTGACCCCGGCGTCCTGCAGCGCCTCGGCGTAGGTCTGCCAGCTCAGGTTGGACTCCGAGCCGCCGTCGTAGGCCGGACCGCCCGCGGTGCCGGCCGGGTCGATCATGCCGGACCAGTGGTAGGTGCGGTTCGGGCCGGTGGCCGACAGCACCGAGCAGTGGTAGGCGTCGCAGATCGTCCAGTTGTCGGCCAGCGCGTAGTGGAACGGGATGTCGGAGCGCCGCAGGTGACCCAGGGTGCGCACATTGCGCTTGGCCGACACCCAGGAGTCCATCTTGCCGCCGTTCCAGGCCGCGTGCTGGTCGGACCAGGCGTGCGAGAGGTCGCCGTTGCACTGCGAGACCTCCTCGGAGCTGCCCGCGCTGAACGCCCACGGGTACTGCCGAGCCGTGCCGTTGGGCTGGTTGAAGACCGAGTAGCCGCCGCCGAGTTGGATGGTGGCCCGGTCACCGAAGCCGCGCACCCCGTTGAGGGTGCCGAAGTAGTGGTCGAAGCTGCGGTTCTCCTGCATCAGGATCACGATGTGCTGGGCGTCGGTGATGGTGCCCGTACTGGTGGGCCCGGCAGGCGCGGCAGCGGCGGCGGGTGCCGCACCGGCGGCCGCACCGGCTGTGCCGGCCACGGCGGCGCCGGCCGCCGCGCTCGCCGAGACGGCCATGAAGGTTCTACGGCTCAGCTCTGTCATCGTCGAATCGCCAACCCTTCGGGTTGTGTGCACAACTGGGCGGTGGTCGGGGCACATCCTGTCCCGTTCGACGTGCACCCGCCAGGACTCGCCATGAAGGATTGTCGGACTGTTCTCCGGTAGGTCAGCGAACGGCCGCGTGGTGAACGTCAGCTGTCGCGCACCTCGACTCCGAAGGCCTGGGCGAACTGCGGGGCCAACTCGATCAGTTGGGCCGAGGAGATGACCGCGCCGCGCAGTCCGCGATGGCCGTCCGTCAGCTCCAGCCGGGTGGCGCCGCGCAGGTCGGTCTTCACCAACTCGGCCTGCCGGAACCGGATCCCCTCCAGCGAGCTGCCGGGGAACGACACCCCGGTCAGCCGGGCCTCGGAGAAGTCCACGTCACGCATCCGGCAGTCCTCGAAGACCACGTCCTGGAGCAGCGCGCCGCGCAGGTTGACCGACTCCAACTTGCACTGCCGCAGGGTCAGTCGGCGCAGTTGGGCGCCGCCGATCGTGACCCCGGCCAGTACCGAGCCGGTGATCGTGACGTCCTGCCACTCGCTCTGCGCCAGGTCGGTGGAGAGCCAGCGGGTCTGCTCCAGCCAGCACTCGGTGAACCTGGCGCGGCGCAGCACGCCCTGGGTGACCGTCACCGTGCTGAAGGCGCACTCCAGGAAGCCGGCGCCGCCCGCCCGGGCGCGGTCCAGCTCCAGGTCGGCGAAGTGCGCGGTGTCGTACCGTTCGTCGGGGCTCAGCGGTCCGGGGTGCGGCTTGAGCAGGTGGGCGTACGGCTGGTCGGCGAGCGGCATCGGGGGCTCCGCGAGTCGGGGTCAGGTGGTGCTGCCATCCTGCACCGGTCGGCGGGCGTGCAAACCGAGGCCCACCGCCACGGCGGCGGCCGCCACCAGCCCGGCCGCCAGCACCCCGGACCGGCCCAGCGCGGTGCAGGCCAGGACCAGTGCGGCGGTGCTCGGCAGCACCCACTGGGCGGCGCCCGCCTTGCCGTGCCGGGAGTGCAGCGCCCACACGGTGACCAGGTAGAGCGCGGCCGGCACGGTGACCGCCGCGGTGGCCGCCGCCGTCGTGATGTGCGCCGTGCCGACCGCCTGTTCGACCGCCACCTCCAGGCCGGCGCCGATCGCGGCCGCCGACGCGAAGACCACATAGTGCCCGTAACCCCACAGGAACGCCTGCCGGTTGGAGCGCAGATGCTCGTGGATCGGGGCCGCGAAGTAGATCCACCAGGCGGCGAAGCAGACCATGAGGCCGCCGATCGCGATCGGGATCAGCCGGCCCAGCGCCTGGTGCTCGTCCACGGCGCTCTGCATCGCGACGGTCGCGGCCGACACCGTCTCACCGAGCACGATCAGGGTGAACAGGCCGTACCGCTCGGCGATGTGGTGCGGGTGCCAGGCGCTCTGCACCCGGCGCTCGGCGACGGCCGGCACCGCCAGCTCGGCGACCACGCCCACCGGCAGCACGTAGGGGATGGCGGACGCGGGCAGCAGGAGCATCAGCACCCAGCCCACCTGGACCAGGGCGATCCCCAGGGCGTAGTCGCGGCACATGGCGCGGGCCGCGCCCTGCTCGCCGCGGGCGGCCCGCAGCCACTGGGTGACCATGGCCAGCCGCATCACCACGTAGCCGAGCACGCCCAGGGCGAAGTCGCGGCTCGCGAACATCCGGGGGATGCCGGCCGCCATGATCAGCGCGCCGGTGATCTGCACCAGCGTGGTGAGCCGGTACACCACGTCGTCGGTGTCGTAGGCGGAGGCGAACCAGGTGAAGTTCATCCAGGCCCACCACACCGCGAAGAATGTGGACGCATAGCCGATCAGGGCGACCCGCAGGTGGCCCTCGGCGAGCGCCAGTGCGAGCTGGCGGCCGGCCTGGCCGACCGCGACCACGAAGCACAGGTCGAAGAAGAGTTCCAGCGAGGTGGCGACCCGATGGGCCTCGTCGCGGCGGCGCGGCAGCATGCGGCGCATCACGGATTCGCCGGGGCTTCCGGTGGTCATCAGGCGGCGCTCCCAGCGCTGTCGTGCGAAGGGGCGCTCCGCCCCCGCGCCGATGGTGGCAGCCTGCCGTGGTCCGCGCACGCAGCGGCGCCGTCCGGCATGCCCGCCCGTCACCTGGCTCGCCCAGCCGACCGGTCGTGCGGTCAAAGTGAGTTGACGCGGCAGTTGCGCGAACCGGGTGACAGCGTCCCCGCCAGAGGTGAGCGCCCGGGTGTCGCGCACGGCACTCGGCAGGAGGGCCCGACTAGATTCCCGTCCAGTGGAACGGCGAGAAGGGCGTCCTGCGGGCAACGCGGAAGGTCAAGGCCGGTGCGGCACCACCAGGGGAGCCACACCCTGGGGCGGTGGACCGCACCGGCCTCGTGATCACCGCGCTGCCCGGCAGCGCTTCCCCGGCGAGCCGCGCCCGCCGCTGACCAAGCGCTTACTCACTTCTGCCAGCCGACCTTGGTGTAGTCGAAGTCGGCCAGCCCGCCCGACCCGTAGTTGGCCAGCCCCTTGCGGTAGGCGCCCACGTAGGGCCGCTGGTAGATCTCCACGGAGTGGCCCAGCTCCCAGATCTTGGCGTCCGCCTGGTTGTAGAGCTTCGCCGCCTGGGCCGGGTCCAGGGTGGACGCGGCCTGCTTCAGCAGACCGTCGATCTCCGGGGTGCTGAGCTTGGAGTAGTTCTGGAAGACGTTGTCACCGACCGGCATCTGGTACGACGGGATGATCAGCGAGGGCGGGAAGGACCCGGTGTTGCGCCAGCTCGCCAGGTCGAACTTGCCCAGGTTGAGGTACTTGTCGCTCAGGTCGTTGGCCGGCACCTTGTCGACGTCGACCTTCACCCCGGCCTGCAGCAGCATGTTCTGGGTGGCGGTGGCCAGGTCCACGGCCTGCTGGGCGGCGCCGTCGGAGATGACGTAGTGCAGCTCCAGCGACTGGCCGTCCTTGGTCCGCGGCTTGCCGGACCCGGCGTCCTTCCAGCCGGCCTCGTCGAGCAGCTTCTTGGCGCCCGCCAGGTCGTACTTGCCCCACTCGCCGGAGTTGTCCTGGTAGCCGGCCTGATTGGTCATCAGCAGGTGGTTGCCGAGCAGCGGGAACGACACCGGGACCCCCTGGCTGGCCACCTTGGTCAGCGCGGACCGGTCGAGCGCCTTCTCCAGCGCCTGCCGCACCTTCTGGTCGGCCATCGCCCCGTTGGACCCGAACGCGATGTGCACCTCGTCCCACGGGTAGGAGGTGCGGATCACCGCGTTGGGGTCGGCCTTCAGCTGGCCGTAGGCGTCGGCCCGCCCGGCGCCGGTCCAGTCGATCTCGTTGTTGAGGAAGGCCTGGGTCATCGCCGGCTGGGACAGCACCCGGTAGGTGAACTTGTCCAACTTGGGCTTGGGACCCCACCAGTTGGGGTCCGGCACCACGGTGATGGTCTGCGCCGACTTGTCGATCGAGCCGATCTTGAAGGCCCCGCCGGTGATCGGCACCTTCTCGATCCAGGCCTTGTTGAAGTCGTCGGGGGTGGAGGTGGCGGCCGCCGGGAGCAGCGGGTAGAAGAGGCTCTGCCAGTCGGCGAACGGCTGGCTGAAAGTGACCTTGACCTGGGTCGGGTCAGCGCCCTGGGAGACGTCGCTGATCTGGTTGTAGCCGTTGGTGAAGGCGGGGTTGAAGGCGGGGTTCTGGCCGTTGGTCGCCTGCCAGACCGCCTTGAAGTCCAGGTAGCTGAGCGACTTGCCGTCCGACCACTTGGCCTTCGGGTTGAGCGTGTAGAGCACCACCTGCGGCGAGGTGGAGACCAGCTTGGCGGACTGCAGGAACTCCGGTACCGGCTGGTAGGTCCCGGTGGCGTCGATGCGGAAGAGCAGCGGCTCGATCATCTTCATGATCTCCACCGAGTCGCCGTAGGTGCCGTCCACCTGCAGCGGGTTCCACTGGGTGACCCACTGCTGCAGCGGCGAGCGGAGTTCACCGCCGTCCTTCACGTTGTCCAGCGGCTGCGGATTGATGTCCTCGGCGTCGGCTCTTGGCGCGGCGCTCTGCGAGGCGCCGGAGCCATTGCCCGAACCGGAGCTCGACGAACTGCAGCCGGTCACCACGAGGGCGAGGGCGGCGGCTGCGACCAGGGTGCGGGTGAGGTGGCGGCGGGGCCGGATGGCGGCATCCATGGCGGGTCCCTCCCGGGGTGTTGGGGTGCGTGAGTGGCTTGAGGCGCCCGCCAGGTGTGGCGAGCCTTGATCATGGGCAGCCAAAGAGGTGAGCCAGCGAGCAGAACCTAACAGCGGATCAGTTCGCCGACCAGAGGAGCGTGTTCACTACTGATCGAATCGCAATCGACCGCAATGCTCCCGCAACACCGTTGACGCAACCGGCTGTTTGACTCTGACCTGCGGATTTGCCGAACCCGGCAAGCTCGTTCGACGCGCAGTCTTGACCGCCCCCGCAGTGGATCGCAGAATTCCGCTGCACAGACATGCGTGAAGTACCTCCGAAACGAAGGCAATTGGTCATGAGACTCCGGAGCGCCACCGGCATCGGCGGGAACTGCCGCTGATGCTGCGCTACTTGGCGAAGCGCCTCGCCTACTACGTGGTCCTGCTGGTCGTTTCGGTCTTCCTGGCCTACGCCCTGGCCAGCAGCGCACTCAACCCGCGCGCCTACTTCGAGGCCAAGCAACCGCGCCCGGCCGCCGCCGCGGTGGACCGCCAGCTCACCGACCTGGGCATCAACTCGCACACCCCGATCGCCGTGCGGTTCGGCCACTGGGCCGATGACCTGGTGGTCCACGGCGACCTCGGCCGCAGCATCCACGGCACCTCGGTGAACGCCGAGTTCGGCCGCCGGCTGGTGGTGTCGCTGCGGCTGCTGGTGATCGGCAGCCTGCTCGGGATGCTGCTCGGGGTGGCCGTCGGCGCCTGGGGTGCGGTGCGCCAGTACCGGATCTCCGACCGCGTGCTGACCGTGGCCTCGTTCGTGCTGCTGTCCACCCCGGTCTTCCTGCTGGCGCTCTTCCTGAAGAACGGCGCGATCGCCGTCAACCAGGCCTCCGGGCATCAGCTGATCAACTTCACCGGGTACGAAACCCCCGGCCTGAGTGGCGGGTTGGGCGCGCACCTGGCCGACTGGGCGGTGCACCTGCTGCTGCCCACCCTCTCGCTCGCCCTGATGGGCCTGGCCACCTACAGCCGCTACCAGCGCGGCACCATGCTGGACGTGCTCGGCTCGGACTACCTGCGCACCGCCGAGGCCAAGGGCCTCACCCGGCGCCGCGCGCTGGTCAAGCACGGCCTGCGCACCGCGGTGATCCCGATGTCGACCCTGTTCGCCTACAACTTCCTGAGCGTCTTCACCGGCGCCACCTTCACCGAGATCATCTTCGGCTGGCACGGCATGGGCGAGTGGTTCATCACATCGATCTATGAGAACGACACGAACTCGGTGGTGGCGGTGACCCTGTTCACGGCGGTGACGGTGCTGGTCTCCGGCCTGCTGGCCGACACCCTGCACGCGGCCCTCGACCCGCGGGTGCGTGCCTGATGGCCGGCGACGCGCCGCGCAGCCGCGGCCGCCTGGTGCTGTCCCGGCTGCTGGCCTCCCCCAGCGTGGTGATCGGCGGCGGCATCGTGGTGCTGCTCTTCCTGCTCGCCTTCGTCGGCCCGTACCTGACGCACTGGAAGTACACCGATGTCGACTACGGGGCACTGAGTCAACCGCCGTCCGCCCAGCACTGGTTCGGCACCGCCGGACTCGGCCAGGACGTCTACGCGCAGACCCTGCGCGGGCTGCAGAAGTCGCTGATCATCGGCCTGCTGGTGGCGCTGCTCTCCACCTGCCTGGCCGGCCTGGTCGGCGCCTGCGCCGGCTACTTCGGCGGCTGGACCGACCGGTTGCTGATCTTCTTCGTCGACCTGATGCTGGTCTTCCCCAGCTTCCTGATCATCACCATCGTCTCGCCCCAGCTGAAGAACAGCGGCTGGCTGGTCTTCGTGGTGCTGCTCGCCGCGTTCAACTGGATGATCACCGCCCGGGTGGTGCGGTCCATGACGATCTCGTTGAAGGAACGAGAGTTCGTCCGCGCCGCCCGCTTCATGGGGGTGCGCCCGCTGCGCATCATCTGGCGGCACATCCTGCCCAACTGCGCGTCCTACCTGATCGTGGACGCCACCATCGCGGTCGGCGCGGCCGTGATGAACGAGACCATGCTCTCCTACTTCGGCTTCGGCGTGCAGCCGCCCGACGTCTCGCTCGGCACCCTGATCGCCGCCGGCACCGACTCGGCGCCCACCTACCCCTGGATGTTCTACTACGCCGCCGGCCTGCTGGTGCTCTTCGTGCTCGCCGTCAACCTGGTCGGCGACGGCCTGCGGGACGCCCTCGACCCCACCGCGGCGGCCGGCCGCCGGCCCTCCCGCCGGGCGCTGCGCGCACTGCGCCGCCGCGCCGCCGCCACCACCGCAGCCGCAGCCCTGGACAGCCGCGGCGCCGCACCCGCTCTCGACGCCGAAGGAACCGCGTGACCACCACCGCCACCGAGCTGCTCACCATCCGCGACCTGCGGGTGGACTTCGCCGGCGCCCGGGGCCGCGGCACCGTCACCGCCGTGCGCGGCGTCGATCTGACGCTCCGCCGCGGCGAGACCCTGGGCATCGTCGGCGAATCCGGCTCCGGCAAGTCGGTCACCGCGCTGTCGGTGCTCGGCCTGCTGCCCGGCACCGCCGCGGTGCGCGGCTCGGTGGCGCTCGACGGACGGGAGCTGATCGGCCTGCCGCCCGGTGAGCTGGCCCGGATCCGCGGCCGCCGGATCGCCATGGTCTTCCAGGACCCGCTCTCCGCGTTCACCCCGGTCTACCGGATCGGCGACCAGATCGCCGAGGCCGTCCGGGCCCACCAGAAGACCGACAAGGCCGCGGCCCGCCGGCGCGCCGCCGAACTGCTCGACCTGGTCGGCATCCCGGACCCGGACCGGGCGCTGGACAGCTTCCCGCACGAGTTCAGCGGCGGCATGCGGCAGCGCGCCATGATCGCCATGGCGGTGGCCAACGAGCCGGACATCCTGCTCGCCGACGAGCCCACCACCGCCCTGGACGTCACCATCCAGGCCCAGGTCCTGGACGTGCTGCGGACCGCGCAGCGGGAGACCGGCGCCGCGCTGGTGCTGGTCAGCCACGACCTCGGGGTGATCGCCCAGATGGCCGACCGGGTCGCGGTGATGTACGCGGGCCGGGTCGTCGAAACCGCGCCGGTGGACGAGTTGTTCGGCGCCCCGCGCCACCCGTACACCCTCGGGCTGATCGGCGCCGTCCCCCGGCTGGACCGGGACGGCGGACCGCTGGTGCCGATCCCCGGCAACCCGCCCGCGCTGGTCGACCTGCCGCCCGGCTGCCCGTTCGCCCCGCGCTGCCCACTGGCCGGCGACGACTGCCGCACCGCCGAGCCGCCGCTCACCGGCACCGACGGCCACCAGGCCGCCTGCCTGCGCGCCGACCGGCTGGCCGCCGAGCGCCCGGCCCCCGCCGAGGTCTACCCCGTCCCCCGCCTTGCGCCCGCCGCCCGGCCGGTGGACCGCTCCGAGCTCCCCCAGGTGCTCCGGGTGACCGGGCTGGCCAAGACCTTCCCGGTGCTCAAGGGCACCGTGGTCAAGCGCAAGGTGGGCGAGGTGTACGCCGTCGACGGGGTGCACCTGGACATCCGGCGCGGCGAGACCCTGGGCCTGGTCGGCGAGTCCGGCTCCGGCAAGTCCACCACGCTCTTCGAGATCCTCGGCCTGACCGCACCGGAGGCCGGCCGGATCGAACTGCTCGGCCAGGACACCGCCGCGCTCTCCCGGGACGCCGTCCACCGGCTCCGCGCCCAGCTGCAGATCGTCTTCCAGGATCCGATGGCCAGCCTGGATCCGCGGCTGCCGATCGGCGACATCATCGCCGAACCGCTGCAGGCCCAGCGGGCACCCCGGGAGCGGATCGCGGCCCGGATACCGGAGTTGCTCACCCAGGTCGGCCTGGAGCCGGCCCACGCCGCCCGCTACCCGCACGAGTTCTCCGGCGGCCAGCGCCAACGCGTCTCGATCGCCCGGGCGTTGGCCGTCTCCCCGCAGCTGCTGGTGCTGGACGAGCCGGTCTCCGCTCTGGACGTCTCCATCCAGGCCGGCGTGCTCAACCTGCTCCAGGAGCTGAAGGCCTCCCTCGACCTCTCCTACCTGTTCGTCTCGCACGACCTCTCGGTGATCCGCCACCTCGCCGACCGGGTCAGCGTGATGTACCTGGGCCGCACCGTCGAACAGGGCCCGGTCGCCGACGTGTTCAACACCCCGCGCCACCCCTACACCCGGGCGCTGCTGTCCGCCGTCCCGCTGCCCGATCCGGCCGCCGAGCGCAGCCGCACCCGGATCCTGCTCCCCGGCGACCCGCCCTCCCCCACCTCCCGGCCGACCGGCTGCGCGTTCCGCACCCGCTGCCCGCTCTACGCGACGCTCGGCGCCGAGCAGCGCGGCCGCTGCGAGCAGCAGGCGCCGGCGCTGGAGGCCGCGGCGGAGCACGGGGCGGCCTGCCATTGGGACGAAGAGTAGAAGCCGTCCACGGCGTCAACGCGGTCCAGCCGACGGCCTTCGAGGTCTTCCTCGCCCGACTGCCACCCGAACGCCAGCCATGACCTTGCGTGTTCGAATGCTGACGATTCGGCGTTTCCCCTTTGGTCGTGTAATGTTCCGGTCTGTCAGCAGGCGCCGCTAGCTCAGTTGGTTAGAGCAGCTGACTCTTAATCAGCGGGTCCGGGGTTCGAGTCCCTGGCGGCGCACCGACAGCCGAAGGGCCTCTCGCGAGAGCGAGGGGCCCTTCGGCGTTTCGGCTCGACCGGGCTGGGCATGCAGCAGCATGCGCGTGACGTGATCACGCGCTCACAGTCCGTTGGGCATCGGTCCGCTGCGGACCGCTTTCGAGAATCGAGGCCGGCCATGGCCGTGAAGGTGCTGCTCGTCACCGGGGACGCGGCGGAGTCCCTGGAGGTGCTCTACCCCTACCAGCGGCTGCTCGAGGAGGGCTACCAGGTCGACATCGCCGCGCCGAGCCGCAAGAAGCTGCAGTTCGTGGTGCACGACTTCGTGGAGGGCTTCGACACCTACACCGAGAAGCCCGGCTACACCTGGCCCGCCGACCTGGCCTTCGCGGAGGTCGACCCGACCGAGTACGCGGCGCTGGTGATCCCCGGCGGGCGGGCGCCCGAGTACCTGCGCAACGACCCCGAGGTGCGGCGGATCACCAAGCACTTCTTCGAGGCCGACAAGCCGGTCGCGCAGATCTGCCACGGCCCGCAGATCACCGCCGCCGCCGAGGTGCTGGCCGGCCGCACCACGGCCGCCTACCCGGCACTGGAGCCGGATGTGCGGGCCGCGGGCGCGACCTACCGGGACGGCGCGGCGGTGGTCGACGGCATGCTGGTCTCGGCCCGGGCCTGGCCGGACCACCCGGCCTGGCTGGGCGCCTTCATCGAGATCCTGCGGACCAAGGCGCCGGCCAACCGCGGTCAGTAGGACTGCAGCTCGATCAGCGTGCCCTCCGGGTCGCGCAGGTGCGCGGTGCGCAGGCCGGGCCCCCACTCGGGGCGGTCGGTGGGCCCGGCCACCGGCGTGCCGCCGTGCGCCAGGCAGTGCGCCAGCGCCGCGGCCACGTCGGCGACCCGGTGCACCAGCATCACCGCGTCCTGGGCCGGCGCCGCACTGGCCGGCAGCGCCGCGGTGCCGACCACCTGGGCCATCGCGGCGCGGTCGAAGAGCACCAGGACGGCCTGGTCGTCGACGTCCCAGTTGGCGTACGGGCCGCCGGCGTCGCCCTTCTGCCGCACCGCGCCGCACAGCACGGGCAGTACGGCGTCGTAGAAGCGGAAGCACTCGGCGAACCGGGTGACCAGCAGTCGTGGGTACAGCGCGTCCATGGTTCCCTCCCTGGAGTATTAGTGGGTCGCCACCCACTATTGGTCTCACCCTACAATCCCGTCATGGAAACCGTGCCGCCGAGCCTGCTCGACCTGACCAGCTTCCTGCTCGCCCGGACCGGCCGGACCGCCCGGGCCCGGCTCGCCGCCCGGCTCGCCGAGCGGGAGCAGCGTCTGTGGCACCTGGCGGTGCTGGCCGCGCTCGCCGACTTCGGCCCCCAGGTGCAGCGCGAGCTGGCGACCCGGCTGGCCATCGACCCCAGCGACCTGGTCAAGGTGCTGGACGACCTGACCCGGGCCGGCCAGGTCGACCGGACCCGCTCCAGCACCGACCGCCGCCGGATCCAGGTGAGCCTCACCCCGACCGGCCGTACCGCGCTGGCCGAGCTGCTCCGGCGGGCCCGCGCCGTGCAGGACGAGGTGCTCGCCCCGCTCGACCCCGACGAGCGGGCGCTGCTGCACCGGCTGCTGCTCCGGCTGCACCAGGCCCCGCCGGTCTCCGGCGGCTCGATTTCAGAACCCAGCCGCTGATCAGGTAATGTTCACTGCGTTGAACGGGCGCCGCTAGCTCAGTTGGTTAGAGCAGCTGACTCTTAATCAGCGGGTCCGGGGTTCGAGTCCCTGGCGGCGCACCCAAACAGAAAAGGCGCTCCTTCACCTGAAGGAGCGCCTTTTCGGCGTCGAAGCGCGCTTTCCGCGCTGATCGGAGACACCTGTGAGCCTCGTGGACACTCTCCGGCGGTGGTCCGTCCCGGCCTGGGCGGTCGATCTCGCACTCGTGGTCCCGGCCCTGGCCGACGCCCTGCTGAACTTCCCGCCGCCCCGCGACTGGCACTTCTGGGTCTCGGCGGCCGCCGCCGTGGTACTGGTGGCCCGCCGCCGCTGGCCGCGCACCGTGCTGCTGCTCACCCTGCCCGGCCTGTTCGCGGGCAGCGCCCTGGTCGCCCCGATGATCGCCGCCTACACGGTGGCCCGCAGCGAGCGGCCCGCCTGGCAGAAGCAGCTGGCGCTGGTGCTGGTGGCGGTCGGCAGCTTCCTGCCCTGGCCGATCACCTCACTGCCGCGGGAGACCCTCAGCGACATCACCCAGCACCTGATCTACGCCGTGATGCTCGCCGCCGGCCCGGTGGTCCTGGGCCTGCTGGTCCGCACCCGCGAGGACCTCTCGGCGCGGGTCGCCGAGCTCGCCGAGCTGCGCGACGTCGAGCGGATGCTCTACGCCAAGACCGTGGTCGCCGAGGAGCGGGCCCGGATCGCCCGCGAGATGCACGACGTGGTCTCGCACCAGGCGGGCCTGATCGCGGTCCAGGCCGGCGCGCTGCAGGTGACCACCAAGGACCCGCAGACCAGGGAGACCGCCGCCACCCTGCGCGGGCTCGCGGTGGCCACCCTGGAGGAGCTGCGCTCGATGATCCTGGTGCTGCGCGCGGCCGGAGCCGGCCCGACCGAGCTGGTCCCGCAGCCCCGGCTGGCCGATCTGCCCCGGCTGGTCGGCGCCGCCGAGGTGGCCGCCACGCTGCGGATCGAGGGCCACGACCCGGCCGCCCGCCCGCTGCCCGAGCCGGTGGAGCGGGCCGCCTACCGCACCGTCCAGGAGGCGCTGACCAACGTCCGCAAGCACGCGCCCGACGCGGCGACCGAGGTGCTGGTCCAGGTCGGGGCGGACTGCCTGCGGGTCAGCGTGTGCAACGCCGCGCCCCGGGTCGGTGCGGCGGCGGGCGGGCTGCCGGGCGGGCACCACGGCCTGATCGGACTGCGCGAGCGGGCCGGGCTGCTGGGCGGGCGGATCACGGCGCAGGCCACCGCCGTCGGCGGCTTCGAGGTGGCGCTCTGGCTGCCGCTGCCCCGCCAGGCGGACCCTCAGACGGCCTGACCCCAGGCCCATATCGGACAGATCGCATGTGATCGGCCAAGATCACACCAGAAAGGGACAAAGGTCCCTACCGGCCGCGGAGACCGCCCGGCAGGCTGACACGGTTCACCTGTCCCAGCGATCGACCGACCGCGTGCGCCGACCGGCATGGGGCTCGCAGAAAGGCCTGGTCCCGTGCCGCGACCGACCTCCGCCCCGGTGTCCCGGCTGCGCCGGCTGCTGCGCTCCGGGCGTCCGCGCCGCGCCGGCTGGCGCCGCCTGATACCCACCTGGCGGTTCGCGCTCTTCTCGACGCTCACCGTGCTGCTGGGCTGCGCCGGCTTCCTGGCGCTGGGCCTCCTGCTGGTCAAGGTGCCGGACGCGCACGCCGCCGCCACCGCCCAGCGCAACACCTGGCTCTACCGGGACGGCACGGTGCTCGCCCAGACCGGCGAGACCAACCGGCAGAGCGTGGCCCTGGACCAGGTCTCCCCCGAGGCGCGGCACGCCGTGCTGGCCGCCGAGGACCGGTCGTTCTACCGGGAGGGCGCGGTCAACCCGTCGGCGCTGCTGCGGGCCGGCTGGAACACCCTCACGGGCCAGGGCACCCAGGGCGGTTCGACGATCACCCAGCAGTACGTCAAGAACGCCTACCTGACCCACCAGCAGACCGTCAGCCGCAAGGTCCGCGAGCTGTTCATCTCGATCAAGGTGGACGCCACCCTCGACAAGGACGAGATCCTGTCGGACTACCTCAACACCACCTACTACGGGCGCGGCGCCTACGGCATGCAGGCCGCCGCCCAGGCCTACTTCGGGGTGGACGCGAACAAGCTGGACGCCGCCCAGGGCGCCTACCTGGCCGCCCTGCTGAACGCCCCCTCCGCCTACGACGTCGCCACCGCCACCGACGCCGGCAAGAAGGCCGCCACCGCCCGCTGGAACTACGTGCTGGACGGCCTGGTGCAGGAGAAGTGGCTCTCGGCCGCCGACCGGGCCGCGCTGACCTTCCCCCAGGTCCGCCCGCCGCAGCCGGCCCTCGGGCTGAGCGGCCAGGCCGGCTACCTGGTGGACGCCGCCAAGGGCTACCTGATCTCCAACCACCTGGTGGACGAGGCGGCCCTCGCCAAGGGCGGCTACCAGATCACCCTGAGCATCGACCCCAACCGGCAGACCGACCTGCAGAACGCGGTGCAGCGCCAGCTCACCAGCCAGCTGAACCCGGGCAAGCGCCCCGGTGACGCCGACATCCAGGCCGGCGCCGTCTCGGTCGACCCCGCGACCGGCGCGGTGCTGGCGATGTACGGCGGCGCCGACTACACCTCGCACTTCGTCAACAACGCCACCCGGCGCGACTACCAGGCCGGTTCGACCTTCAAGCCGATCGCGCTGGCCTCCGCCTTCGAGACCGGCGCCAAGACCCAGGACGGCCGCAGCATCACCCCGGACACCGTCTACGACGGCGCCAACCGCCGCCCGGTGCGCGGCGGTTCGGCCAAGCCGCCGTACGCGCCGCCGAACGAGGGCGAGCAGCAGTACGGGCAGATCACGCTGCGCCAGGCCACCGACTGGTCGGTCAACTCCGCCTTCGCCCAACTCGCCCAGGACACCGGCCTGCAGCAGGTGAAGCAGACCGCGATCGCCCTCGGACTGCCCGCCGACACCAAGGAGTTGGACGCCGTGCCGTCCATCCCGCTGGGCGTCTCGATGCCGAGCGTGCTGGACATGGCCGGCGTCTACGCCACCCTGGACGACGGCGGGCAGCACACCACCCCCTGGCTGGTGCAGTCGCTGCGGCTGGACGGCACCGACATCGCGCTGCCGCCGCACCAGAGCGGCCGCGCGGTCAGCCGGCAGACCGCCCGCCAGGTGACCGACATGCTGCAGGGCGTGGTGTCCGACCAGGGCGGCACCGGCTGGCGCGCGGCCTCGCTGGGCCGCCCGGCCGCTGGCAAGACCGGCACCACCGACGGCAACCGCTCGGCCTGGTTCGCCGGCTACACCCCCGAACTGGTCAACGTGGTGGCGATGTTCGGCGAGCAGCACGACACCGGCAGGCAGGTCACCCTGACCGGCACGGCCGGCGGCGGGCAGGTGTTCGGCGGCAGCTTCCCGGCGCAGATCTGGAGCGACTACATGGAGGCCGCGCTCAAGGGGCAGCCGGTCCGCGACTTCGCCGCGCCCACCGCCGTGACGTCCACCGGCCCGGTCGGCGGCACCAGCCCGGCGACCACCGCGCCGTCGAGCCCGGCGGCGCCCTCGACGGCCCCGAGCACCCCCGCGACCACGCCGCCGCCGACCACCGCCCCGGCCACCGCCCCGGCCACCGGCGGGCCCGTCGCACCCGTCCCGCCCGGCACGCCCAGCGCCCCGGCGGTCCCGCCGGCGCCCCGGCCGAGCACCCCGCCGGCATCCCCGTCACCCTCGCCGAGCACCGCGCGCCCGACGACTCCCACGCCCACCGCCAACCCGTCGGCCAGCGACCGCACCCTGGTACCCACAGGCTGATCCCAGCTCCTGCCCAGGCTGTCCGCCTGTTGACCAGGACCTGTCGTAGACGCCCCTGACCTGGAAGAATGCCCGGATGCGCTCCTCCCGACGGGCCGTCGGCCTCACCCTCGCCCTGATATCCGCGTTCTCCTTCGGCAGCTCCGGCGCGGCCGCCAAACCGCTGATCGAGACCGGCCTGTCGCCGCTGCACGTGGTCTGGCTGCGCTGCACCGGCGCCGCCGTGCTGCTGCTGCCGCTGGCCTGGCGGCACCGGGCGATCGTGCGGGAGCGGCCCGGGCTGCTGATCGGCTTCGGGCTGCTCGGGGTGGCCGGGGTGCAGGCCTGGTACTTCGCGGCGATCTCCCGGATCCCGGTCGGGGTGGCGCTGATGCTGGAGTACTTCGGGCCGCCGCTGCTGCTCTGCTACGTCCGGTTCGTGCAGCGCAAGCCGGTCACGCTGCGGGCGGCGATGGGTGCCGTGGTGGCGGTCGGCGGTCTGGTCTGCGTGGTCCAGGCCTGGCAGGGACTGCGGTTCGACGCGCTCGGCGTGCTCTTCGGGCTGTGCGCGGCCTGCTGCCAGGTGGGCTACTTCGTACTGGCCGACGCGAGCAGCCGCGGCGACAAGCCCGCCGACCCCATGGGTGTCTCGGCCTACGGCCTGCTGGTCGGCGCGCTGGCCCTCACCGTGATCGCCCGCCCGTGGAACGCCCACTGGTCGAAGCTGGGCGGCCACGCCGTACTGGCCGGGCACCAGGTGCCGGCGCTGCTGCCCGCGGCCTGGATGGTGCTGGTCGCCACCGTGATCGCCTATCTGACCGGCGTGGTCTCGGTCGGCCACCTCTCCCCGCCGGTGGCCGGCGTAGTCGCCAACATCGAGGCGGTGGTGGCCACCGTGCTCGCCTGGTTCGTGCTCGGCGAGCACCTGGCGGCGCCCCAGCTCTTCGGGGGCGCACTGGTGCTGCTGGGCGCACTGGTCGCCCAGACCAGCCGCCCGAGCGAGCCCGCGGCCACCGAACCCGCGCCGGCGCCGACCGAGCCGTCAACCACCGAAAGCTGCCCCGCCCAGCCCTGACGCTGCGTCAGATCGACCGCCTCCCACCTGCGTGAACCCGCGCACGCCGGGGTACCTCCCCGGTGGACGCGACGCACGGCGCAGCTCGAACGGGGGCCGACCATGACCGCAACGGCCTTGTCACATCAGCCGATTACCTGCTACGCCTGCGGCGGCTCCGGCGTCACCGAGCAGACCAGGCACAGTGTGATCACCAACCCCGACGGCACCCAGGAGGCCGTCACCGAGACCTACACTGGCCCGTGCAGCACATGCCACGGCTCGGGCCGGATCCAGTAGGAGGCCAGCATGCGTTCCGTCTTCCAGTGCGCTGTGTGCGGGGTGCACTACCTGCCGCCCGAGGGCCTGCGCTGGTCGGACGGGAGCGCGGCCAGCCCGCTCTGGTGCGACGTGCACCATGTGGCGGCCCAGCGGCACGGCATCACCGCCCCCGAGGCCGCGACGGCGGCCGCGCTGCTGGCCGCCCGGTTGCGCGACGCGGCCCCGCCGCGCGAGGGGTCGGCGCAGCGGGACGTGCGACCGTCGCGCCCGGCCCGGACCCGCCGCGCCCCGGCCCCCCGCGGCCGCCGCAGCAAGCTGAGCTAGGGCCGCCCGTGCGGCCCGGCCGACGGGCCGTCAGGCCTCGCCGCCCTCCGCGTCCCGGGCGATCGCCTCATGGTGGCGGATGACTTCAGCGATGATGAAGTTGAGGAACTTCTCCGCGAAGACCGGGTCCAGATGGGCCCCGGCCGCGAGCTCGCGCAGCCGACCGATCTGGTCGCGCTCCCGGGCCGGATCGGCGGCCGGGAGCCGGTGCTCGGCCTTGAGCCGGCCGACCCGCTGGGTGGCCTTGAACCGCTCGGCGAGCATGTGCACCACGGCGGCGTCGATGTTGTCGATGCTCTGCCGCAGTCCGGCCAGCTCGGCGCGGACGGCCGGGTCGACCTCGTCCAGGGAGGCGGTGGGCTGCTCGGTCATGGGTCTGCTCCGGGTGCCGGGGCCAGGGGACTGCCCGGCCGAACCGCACGGGCCGGGCAAATCTAACAGCCCACGGGATCCGAGCCGAGTCGTTTTGGGTGAATCGTCCGACATACGGACAGCTCACCATCCGGAGGCATCCGGTTGCCGAACGTGAGGCCCAGTCGGATCATGACCGCACTGGCACCCCCGCTCCCGAAAGGCTCCCGCCCCGATGCCCGTGCGCGACTCCTACCCCGACGGCGCCCCTTGCTGGGCCGACCTGACCTGCGCCGACCCGCTCGCCGCCCAGGACTTCTACGGTCCGATCCTGGGCTGGGAATTCGAGGAACTCGGCCCCGCCCACCGCGGCTACACGATGTGCCTGAGCGAGGGCCGGCCGGCCGCCGGGCTGCTGCCTCCGCCGGCCGGGGCCGAGCAGCTGCCGCCGGCCTGGAACGTCTATCTGGCGGCGGCCGACCTGGACGCCGCCTACCGGCGGGTGGCCGAGGCGGGCGGCGAGGGCGTGCTCGCCCCGCGCCAGGTGCCGGGCGCGGGGCGGCTGGCCTACGCCTTCGACCCGGTCGGTGCCGCCTTCGGCCTCTGGCAGCCGGGCGGGCACAGCGGCGCGGCGGTCTACGGCGAGCCGGGCGCGATGTGCTGGCACGAACTGACCTGCCCGCGGGCCGAGCCGGCGGACGCCTTCTACGCGGCGCTCTTCCCGTACCAGCAGAAGCAGATCGGCGACGGGCGCGACTTCGACTACACGGCCTGGAGCGTGCCCGGCTCGAACGGCCTGCCGGTCTGCGGCCGCTACCGCGCCCCGGTGCCGCGGCCGTTCTGGGCCGTCCACTTCGCGGTGGTCGACGCCGACCACGCGGCCGAGCAGGTGGCGGGGCTGGGCGGCCGGGTGCTGCGCGAGCCGTTCGACTCGCCGTACGGGCGGCTGGTGCCGTGCGGCGATCCGAGCGGCGCCCAGCTGACTCTCTGCCAGCTTCCCTGAGGTCGGCCAGCCTCAGCGCTTAGGCTGGGCGCGGCGTGACCGGAACTGACACAACGACAGCAGGAGGTACCGATCGTGGCAACCACTCGCACCGCGCACACCGTCTGGCAGGGCGATCTCCTCAAGGGCTCGGGCATCGTGAGCTTCGACTCCTCCGGCATCGGCGACCAGCCGGTCACCTGGGCCTCCCGGGCGGAGCAGGCGAACGGCCGGACCAGCCCGGAGGAGCTGATCGGCGCCGCCCACTCGTCCTGCTTCTCGATGGCGCTGTCGCACGCCCTGGCCGGCGCGGGCACCCCGCCCGCGCGGCTGGAGACCAAGGCCGAGGTGACCTTCCAGCCGGGCGAGGGCATCACCGGCATCCACCTGAGCGTGCGCGGCGAGGTGCCCGGCCTCGACGAGCAGGGCTTCGTCGCCGCCGCCGAGGACGCCAAGAAGAACTGCCCGGTGAGCCAGGCGCTGACCGGCACCACCATCACGCTCTCCGCCGAACTGGCCTGACATACCAGCAGATCAGCTGCCTGATCGGACGGCTGATCACACGCGCACGCCCCCGGCGCGCACCCCCGCCCGGCCGCCGGGGGTGCGCCGCCCGAGCCGGAGCCGCCCCCGAATTCCAACGATTCACCCTGACGGCAGTGGCCTCCGCTTCGCCAAGCGGCCTATGATCGGCGCAAGTAGAGTGAGCGTCAGCAGCGGACGGGAGCAGCCGTGCGAGGCCGGAACGAGGGGGCCGACGCACACCGCCAGAGCGTGCGGCACGACACGTTGTGCCAGCCCACCGAGGCAGGAGCAACCGGTACCGTCCCCATCCATCTGTCATCACCAGCCGGGCACTGCCCCAACTGCGCTGCCGTGCTGCCCGGCGCCCCCGCCCCGGAGTCCGAGCTGCTGGCCGCGCTGCGGGCCAGCGAGCTGCGGTTCCGCGCCGCCTTCGCGGACGCCGGCATCGGCATGCTGCTGATCGACACCGACGGCCTGGTGCTGGAGGCCAACCCGGCGCTGGCCGAGATGCTCGGGCACGAGGTCGCCGCGCTGGTTCAGATGCACATCAACGACATCATCACCCCCGAGGAGGGCGCCCGCCGGCTCTACCGGGAGCTGGTGATCGGGGTGCGGGACCGGCTCCGCCTGGAGCGCCGGCTCAACCACCGCGAGGGGCGCGAGGTGTGGAGCAGCGTCACCATCTCGCTGATCCGCGACTCGACCGGCACCCCGCTCTACACCCTGGCCATGTTCGAGGACGTCACCGAGCGCCGCCGGCTCGGCGACCGGCTCGCCTACCAGGCGCTGCACGATCCGCTCACCAGGCTCCCCAACCGGACCTTCTTCTTCGACAAGCTGAACGACGCCTGCGCCCCGCGCCCGAACGCCGAGGGCGCCACCAACGGCCGCCGGGTCGGCATCTGCTACGTCGACCTGGACGGCTTCGCCGCCATCAACGACACCCTCGGCCACCACATCGGCGACCAGCTGCTGAGCGCGGTGGCGGCCCGGCTGGAGCGCGGGTTCGCCAGCGGCGACCGCCAGTTGGTGGCCCGGCTCGGCGGCGACGAGTTCGCCGTGCTGGTCATCGACAGCGAGGGCAGCGAGCAGCTGACCGCCCTGGCCGGGCAGTTGCTCGCGGTGCTGGAGCGGCCGTTCGAGGTGTCCGGGCACCGGCTGTCGGTCACCGCCAGCGTCGGCGTGGTGGAGCGGCCGATCGCCACCACCTCCCCGACCGAGCTGGTCAAGGACGCGGACGCCACCCTCTACTGGTCCAAGGCCGACGGCCGGGCCCGCTGGACGCTCTACGACCGGGACCGCGGCGCCCACCAGCTGACCCGCCGCCTGCTCACCACGGCGCTGCGCCCGGCCCTGGAGCGCGGCGAGTTCACCGTCGAGTACCAGCCGCTGGTGGGCCTCGCGGACGGCGCGGTGCACGGGGCCGAGGCGCTGGTGCGCTGGCGGCATCCGCGGTTCGGCACCCTCTCCCCCGACCGGTTCATCCCGCTGGCCGAGGAGTCCGGTGCGATCGTGCCGCTGGGCAGATGGGTGCTGGAGGAGTCCTGCCGGCAGGCCCGCGGCTGGCTGGCCGAGTTCCCGGACACCGAGGCCTTCGTCAGCGTCAACCTGGCCGCCCGCCAGGTCTGGGACTCCGATGTGGTGACCGATGTCGCCCGGGTGCTCGACCAGACCGGCCTACCGGCCCGGCTGCTCCAGCTGGAGCTCACCGAGAGCGCCGTGCTCGGGCCGAGCGGCCGGCCGCTGCAGGCGCTGCAGGCGCTGGCCGACATGGGCGTGCGGATCGCCATCGACGACTTCGGCACCGGCTACTCCAACCTGGCCTACCTGTCCCGGCTGCCGGTGCACGCGCTGAAGCTGGACGGCAGCTTCATCGAGGGGTTCCGCGATCCGGCCCCGGTCGGCCGCCCCGAGCCGCGCTCGCGGCGCAGCGAGGCGGACGAGCAGATCGTGGGCGCCATGGTGCGCCTCGCCCACGATCTGGGGCTCACCGTGACCGCCGAGGGGATCGAGAGCGCGGCGCAGGCCGAGCGGCTGCGGCTGACCGGCTGCGACACCGCCCAGGGCTGGTTCTTCGCCCGCCCCGGCGACCCGTCCCTGGTCTCCGCGATACTGCGGGAGGGACGGGTGCGCAGCTCCGGGCCGGAGTGGTCGCCCGCGGTGTCCTGACGGTCAGTCGGTCAAACCGTAGGCCTGGGCGATGAGTTCGTAGGAGCGCAGCCGGTCCTCGTGGCCGTGGAAGTGCGAGGTGACCATCAACTCGTCGGCGCCGGTGCGCTTGCGCAGCTCCTCCAGGCCGTCGGCGACCCGGCCGGGCTCGCCCATCACCACATTGGCCATCCAGGACTCCACGAAGTCCTCCTCGGCCGGGCTGTACGGGTAGTCGGCCGCCTCCTGCGGGGTGGGGATCGCCGTGGGCATGCCCCGGCGCAGCCGCAGCATGCCGAGCGCGGCGGAGCGGGCGAGGTGGCGGGCCGCCTCCAGGCCGCCGTCGGGCACCGCGACGGCGCTCACGCCGATCAGCGCGTACGGCTCGTCCAGCACCGCGGAGGGGCGGAAGCTGGACCGGTAGAGCTCCAGCGCGGGCACGGTGTTGGCGGCGCTGAAGTGGTGGGCGAAGGCGAACGGCAGGCCGAGCCGACCGGCCAGCTGGGCGCTGAAGCCGGAGGAGCCGAGCAGCCAGATCGGCGGGCGCTGCGGGCCGCTCGGCACCGCGCTGAGCTTGGCGTACGGGTGGGCGTCGGGGAAGTCGCCGTCCAGGAAGTGTGTCAACTCGGAGAGCTGGCGCGGGAATTCGTCGCCGTCTTCCAGGCTTCCGCGGCGCAGGGCGCGTGCCGTGGCCGGGTCGGTGCCGGGCGCCCGGCCCAGGCCCAGGTCGATCCGGCCCGGGTGCAGCGCCTCCAGCAGGCCGAACTGCTCGGCGATGGTCAGCGGCGCGTGGTTGGGCAGCATCACGCCGCCGGAGCCGAGCCGCAGGGTGCTGGTGTGCGCGCCGAGGTGGGCGAGCAGCACGGCGGGCGTGGAGCTGGCCACCCCGGGCATGCCGTGGTGCTCGGCCACCCAGAAGCGGTGGTAGCCCAGCCGCTCGGCGGTGCGGGCCAGCTCGGTGGTGGTCTCCAGGGCCTGGGCGGCGCTGTAGCCGGCGCCGACGGTGGCGAGGTCGAGGATGGAGAGCGGGGCCGGGGCACTGCCGCGCACCACGCCGCGGATGTCGCTCCTCGGCTGCCTGTCCTCACCGGTCATCGGTCCACCTCTTCCTCGCCTGCGCTCGACTCTCGTGGCAGCACAACAGCGCTGCGGCCGCGACTGTTCCCACTCGAACACAAGTACCGTGGTGCGATGCCCGACACATTCCCGACCGCGCCGCCCTCGTCCCCCGCCCTCGATGCCGCGCCCGCCGGGAGACCCACCGCACCCGGGGTCGGCCTGCTGCTGACCCTGGTGCTGGGCTCGCTGAGCGCGCTGGCGCCGCTCTCGATGGACATGTACCTCCCGGCGCTGCCCCGGGTCACCACCGGCCTGCACACCCAGGACGCCCTGGTGCAGCTGACCCTGACGTCCTGCCTGGTCGGCCTGGCACTGGGCCAGTTGGTGACCGGGCCGTTGAGCGACGCGCTGGGGCGGCGCCGGCCGCTGCTGCTGGGCATGACGCTCTACACGATCGCCACCGCGTGCTGTGCGCTGGCCCCGGATGTGCGGGTGCTGATCGCCTGCCGGTTGCTGCAGGGGCTCTCCGGGGCCGCCGGCATCGTGATCTCGCGGGCCGTGGTGCGGGATCTGTTCGACGGGCTGGCGGCCGCCCGGTTCGCCTCCACACTGATGCTGGTCTCCGGCGCGGCTCCGCTGCTGGCGCCGATCCTGGGCGGGCAGCTGCTGCAAGTCACCTCCTGGCGCGGGGTGTTCGCGGTGCTGGCGGTGCTCGGCGGCGTGATCCTCATCACGACCGCGCTGCGGGTGCCGGAGACGCTGCCCGCCGAACGGCGGCGGTCCGGCGGGCTGCCGGACACGCTGCGGACCATGCGGCAGTTGCTGGCGGACCGGCTGTTCAGCGCCTATCTGCTCACCGTGGCCTTCGGGTTCGGGGCGCTGTTCGCGTTCATCGGCGGCTCGCCGTACGTGGTCCAGGAGGTGTTCCACGGCTCGGCGCAGCAGTACAGCCTGATCTTCGCGCTGGTCGAGCTGGGCCTGGTGGGCATGGCGCAGCTGACCGGGCGGGTGCTGCTGGGGCGCTTCTCCTCGCACCGGATCCAGTTGGCCGGTGTGGCGTCGCTCACCCTCGCCGGGCTGCTGCTGGTGCTGATGTCGACCGTCTGGCACAGCGGTCTGGCCGCGCTCACCGCGGGGCTCTTCCTGATGGCGGCAGGGCTGGGCACGGCCTCGCCGCCGTCCTCGGCACTGGCCCTGCAGCGGGCGCCGCACGCCGCCGGCACCGCGTCGGCGCTGCTGGGCACCATGCAGTTCCTCACCGGCGCGGTGGCTCCGGCCCTGGTCGGCCTGGGCGGTCAGGGCAGCGCCCTGCCGATGGCGGTGGTGGTGCTGGGCTACGCGGCCGCCGCGCTGCTCGCCTTCCTGGTGCTGGCCCGCCCGTGGCAGCCGGTGCCGGATCCGCTGCGCGGCTGACGGAACGTCCGACGGGACGGCAGCTGACGTTCTGTCGGCCGCCGTTCCCGTCCGCCCCGGCGAGCCGCGCGGCTTGCCGGGGCGGACCGGGCGCCGGTTCCCGCCAGGCCGGTCGCGGCAGAGACCCAGGTCGGCTCCGGCACTGTGCCACCTCCGCGGCGGCCCCTCGTGACCTTCCGCCGCCGAATGTCAAGAGTGCATTCAGGGGGTGCTGAGAAGATCTTCATCCTGAGCCGCTAGCGTTGGAGGGCGGTGCCACCTGTGCTCTCCGGGCGGTCCGGAGAGGGAGGTGGACTCATGGGAAGTCCGACGCTGATGACGTCGAGCTGGTTCTGCGTGGTGGCGGTGCTGGCCGTCCTCGGTGATGCCTTCCTCCCGTTCCTGCCCAGCGGCACCCTGGTGATCCTGGCGGTCCTGAAGACCTCGCACAGCACCCAGGCGCCTTTCCTGCTGGCCGCCGCGGTCGCCGTCGCCTCGTTCCTCGGGGACGTGCTGCTGCTGGCGGCGGCCCGGCGCGGCGGGCGCCTGTTGCGCCGCCGACTGAGCCGCAGCCCGCAACTGGCCGCCAATGTGAAACGGGTGCAGCGCTCCCTGGAGAACCGGACCAGCCGCGCGGCCGCCGCCGTGGTGATCGTGGCCCGGTTCGTGCCGGGCGGGCGGACCGTGCTCGATCTGGCGATCGGCCATTCCGCCAACCGCTCGCGGACCTTCCTGCACTGGTGTGCCGTGTCCGCGCTGGTCTGGGCTGGCTACATAGTGACGCTGGGCTGGCTGGACAGCCACTGGTTCAACACCACCTGGCTGAGCCTGGCGGTCTCCTGCGCCGCCGCCACCGCGATCAGCGCCGCGGTGGCCCGACTGGTGCGCCGCAGTCGGCAGTTGGCGCTCGTGGCCCAACTCGACGAAGCGGCCTGACTCTCAGGTTTGTCCCAGGATCGCAACAGAGCCGCTCTCCCCGGAGCCGGAAGTCGGCTGGTCACCGTCTCGCTGAGGAGTGTCAGGAGTACGGACGCCCTTGGATCCTGGGCGTTTTCCATGACATCCTGATTGAAATTTGATGATCATATGCCGTAAATTGCCCGGCTGCTCCCTGCCACTCGCGGGACCGCCGGGCGCTACTTGGCAGGGGAGACCATGAGCAGCATCTCGCGCAGGTCCGTGCTGAGCGCCAGCGCGGCCACCGCGGCCCTTGGCGCACTGTCCGCGTGCGGCACCAGCAAGGAGCCGGGCCAGGACAGCGTGCAGCCGGCGGGCGGTTCCACCGCGACGGCCGCGGGAAGCGCGGCGCCCAACCCCACCCCCTCCGGCAAGACCACCCTGATCGGCGACGGCTCCACCTCGGACACCGGCCCGCAGCCCAACCAGCCCACACCCGAGAAGCTGGCACCCGGCCAGCGCCCGCCGCAGTTCGTGGTCTTCTCCTGGGACGGCGCCGGCGCCACCGAGGACGGCCAGTTCGAACGGTTCCTCAAGCTCGCCAAGGACCACAAGGCCACCTTCACCTTCTTCCTCTCCGGCCTCTACTGCCTGCCGGCGAGCAAGAAGGACCTCTACCACGGGCCGCACCACTCGGTGGGCGCCTCCGACATCCCCTTCCTGTCGGACAACGCCGTCAAGAACACCATCAAGATGATCAGCCAGGCCTGGCTGGACGGCCATGAGATCGGCACCCACTTCAACGGCCACTTCTGCGCCACCCGTCCCGACCACAACGGCGTCAACAAGTGGTCGGCGCAGGACTGGGAGAGCGAGATCCAGCAGGCCGTCGACTTCGTCACCAAGTGGAAGACCAACACCGGCTTCACCGACGTGCCGCCGTTCCCGTTCGACTACACCAAGGAGCTGATCGGCGCCCGCACCCCGTGCCTGGACGGCCAGAAGGGGCTACTGCCCACCGCCGCCAAGCTCGGCTGGAAGTACGACGCCAGCTCGCCGGGTGAGAAGCAGGTGTGGCCGCAGAAGGTGCAGAACGGCCAGATATGGAACTTCCCGCTGCAGTCCATACCGTACCCGGGGGTGACCTGGGAGGTGCTCTCGATGGACTACAACATCATGGCCAACCAGTCCAACAGCAACCCGAAGGGCGACCCCAGCCACTTCGACACCTGGCGGGACGCCGCCCACCAGAGCTACCTGGCCGGCTTCAACCGCGCCTACAACGGCAACCGGGCGCCGTTCTTCGTCGGAAACCACTTCGAGCAGTGGAACGGCGGCATCTACATGGACGCCGTCGAGGCCGTGCTCAAGGACATCGCCGACAAGCCGGAGGTCCGGCTGGTCTCGTTCCGCCAGCTGGTCGCGTGGCTGGAGGTGCAGGACGAGTCCACGCTGCGCAAGCTGCGCACCCTGGGCATCGGCCAGGCGCCCAAGGACGGGTGGGAGACCTTCCTCGGCACGGCCGGCTGAAACGTTCCGCTCGCAGTACGGAGGGGCCGGCGAGCACCGCCGGCCCCTCCGCCGCGCTCAGCCCCCGGCAGTGGCCAGCATCCGCTCGGCCACCACGGCCGCACCCGCCGCACCCATCACGATCGAGTAGTGGTTGCTGTCCGCGACCTGATCGATCACCAACTCAAGCCCGGCGCCGGCCAGTCGCTCGGCGTCGTAGAGCCCCTGCGGCTGGTCCTGCAGCCCCCGCTCCGCCCAGAGCAGCTCGGCCCGGCCACCGAGCCGCCGGATCGCCGCGGCCGCCTCGGGATCCAGCAGCACCTGCGCGCCGTCCGTCTCGATCGCCTCCGGCACGCAGGCGGTCCGCAACTCGGGCTCGGCGCCCACGAGATCACGCGCCAGGAAGAGCTCGCGGCCGGTCCCGTCCAGACTCGGCCAGACCGGGTGCCGCGCCCAGTAGGCCCGGTAGTCCGCCAGATCCGCGAAGGTCATCGCCAGCCGGTCCAGCGCGGGGCCGAGCACCGCGGCCAGCACGTCCTCCTCGGCCACGCCGGGCGGCAGCGGGAAGCTCACCGCGCCGTCCACCAGCAGCACCCGGGTGAACAGCTCCGGCTCGGCCGCCGCCGCCAGCGCGGAGATCCAGGCGCCCATCGAGTGGCCCGTCAACTGGACCGGCTTATCGGCGAGTTGACGGACGAGCAGAGCAAGATCGGCGGCATGTCGAGCCAGCCCGTACGGCCCGGGCAGCGCCGCGCTGCCGGCCCGGCCGCGCAGGTCCGGCGCCAACAGGGTGGCCCGGCCCGCCAGTTGCCGGGCCACCACCGCCCAGGACTGCGCATTGCCCATGATGCCGTGCACCGCCAGCACGGTCGGCGCGCCCGGCACCGCGGCGGGCCAGCGCAGCACCGCCAGCGAGCCGCCGGGCACCGGAACGGCCAACTCCTCGGCCAGGGGGGACTCGACGGACATGGGATCAGCACCCTTCTCGCGACGCCGGGATCCCGAGCACCCTAGGACAGCCCGGCCGCCCCGCCTATGGCGATCGCCGCCCCAAGCCGGGCGGGCCGACTGTGGCGCGGCACCACACCACGCGGCCGATCCGCCGTCAGCTCGCCAGGTTCGGCAGCCGCCAGTCGATCGCCTCGTCGCCGAAGCCCTCCAGCGCCGCGTTGATCTGCGAGAACGGCTTGCTGCCCAGGAAGAGCTTGGCCGACAGCGGCGACGGGTGGGCGCCCTGCACCACCGCGTGCCGGTCGGTGTCGATCAGCGGCAGCTTCTTCTTGGCGTAGTTGCCCCAGAGCACGAAGACGCACGGCTCCTCGCGGGCGCTGACCGCCTTGATCACCGCGTCGGTGAACTTCTCCCAGCCCTTGCCCTTGTGCGAGTTGGCCTGGTGCGCGCGCACCGTCAGCACCGCGTTGAGCAGCAGCACGCCCTGCTCGGCCCACGGCATCAGGTAGCCGTTGTCCGGCACCGGCACGCCCAGGTCGGTGCCGAGCTCCTTGAAGATGTTCCGCAGCGACGGCGGGGTCTTGGTGCCCGGCAGCACCGAGAAGCTCATGCCGTGCGCCTGGCCGTCGTCGTGGTACGGGTCCTGGCCGAGCACCAGCACCTTGACGTCCTGGTAGGCGGTGGCGGCCAGCGCCGAGAAGACCTGCCCGCGCGGCGGGAAGACCTGGTGCTCGGCGCGCTCGGCCGCCACGAACTCGGCCAACTCGGCGAAGTAGGGCTGCTCGGTCTCGCCGGCCAGCACCTCCCGCCAGGACTCCGGCAGCTCGAACTCGTTCTCCAGCACGCCTGCTGCCACCTCAGCGACCTCGGTCACCGCGTCACCCTTCCTCGGACTCCTGCTCGTGCACCCCGCACGCTACACAGCCGCACCGACAGCGCCTATTCGGCGGCCGGCTCGACGGGCTGCGGCGGCACCGGGCCGGCGGCGGCCCTGGCGCGCCGGATCCGGGACTCCTCCACCGCGTTGAGCGCGACCAGCAGCACCGCCAGCACCACCAGCGCGGCCAGCGCCGGCACCAGCAGCAGCACCGGGACCAGCGCCAGCAGCACCGCGCCCGCGACCAGCCGGGTGTGCGCCGGCCGCCGGAACATCGTCCAGCGGGTGTAGCCGAAGGTCAGCAGGTAGAGCGCGCAGCCGCCGTAGAGCAGCCCCAGGGTGCCGAGGTCCAGCCGCCGGTCCGGCTCGGCCACCGTGACGTGGAAGCCGACCGCGATCGCGATCACCGAGGCGACCAGCACCAGATGGGCGTAGGAGAACACCCGGCGCAGCACGCCGGCCCTGGCCTCGGCCACGGTCAGCGCATGCCGCATCGCCTCGTTGGCGTGCGCGAAGTACACCCACCAGAGCGCGCAGGAGATGGTGAACGCCGCGATCACCGCGAAGAGTTCACCGTTGCCCAGGCCGTGCGCCGCGGCGGCCGGGGCCCCGGTGCCGACGATCGACTCGCCGAGCGCCACCAGCACCAGCAGCCCGAACCGCTCCGGCAGGTGCCCCGGGTGGTAGGCCACCCTGGCCAGCACCGCGCGCAGCACGGTGGGCCCCGCCAGGTCGATCGCGGCCGCCACCGCCCACAGCGCCGGCCGGGCGTCGCCGTGCAGCAGCCCGCCGGTGAGCATCAGCGGCCCGCTGATCACCGCCCCGACCCCGTACGGCCCGCGCCACACTCCCCTGATCCCACCGATCAGCCACAGCAGCACCAGCCGCGCGGCCCAGTACGCCGCACCGAACAGCACCCCGCGCGCGCCGTACGCCTCGGGCAGCGCCAGTGCCATCAGCAGGCCGCTCAGTCCGACCGCGAAGATCCCCACCCGGTCGCGGGCGGTGTCCACGTCCCGCACGTTGGCCTGCACCGTGGTGCCCACCCAGCACCAGTAGACCGGGATGAACACCACCAGCGCCCGCGGCACCCCGCCGGCGCCGTGGTGCAGGTAGAGCAGATTGGAGATCTGGGTGATCGCGAAGACGAAGACCAGGTCGAAGTAGAGCTCCGCCCAGGTGACCCGTTTCTCCGCCGGCTCGGCGACCTCCGCCGAGGCGCCCCGTCTCTCCGCCGGCTCGACAACCTCCGCCGTCACTTCTCCCCCGGTGATGATGAACTCGGCCCGGTGCCGCCCCGCACGGGCGCCACCGGGCCGCTGACACTACGTCAACTCCGTTTGATTACACCAGCTCGATGAGATCGGCGATCGAATCCACCACCCGGCCCGGCCGGTACGGGAACCGCTCCACGTCCCCGGCGGCGGTCAGACCGGTGAGCACCAGTACCGTCTCCATGCCGGCCTCCATGCCGGCCACGATGTCGGTGTCCATCCGGTCCCCGATCATCACCGCGGTCTCCGAGTGCGCCCCGGCGGTGTTCAGCGCCTCCCGCATCATCAGCGGGTTGGGCTTGCCGACGAAGTACGGCTCCACCCCGGTCGCCTTGGTGATCAGCGCCGCCACCGAACCGGTCGCCGGCAGCACGCCCTCGGTGGACGGGCCGGTCTCGTCCGGGTTGGTGCAGATGAACCGGGCGCCGCCGTTGATCAGCCGGATCGCCTTGGTCAGCGCCTCGAAGGAGTAGGTCCGGGTCTCGCCCAGCACCACGTAGTCCGGGTTGTTGTCGGTCAGCACATAACCGGCCTGGTACAGCGCGGTGGTCAGCCCCGCCTCGCCGATCACATAGGCCGTGCCGCCCGGCCGCTGCCCGCTCAGGAACTTCGCGGTGGCCAGCGCCGAGGTCCAGATGCACTCCTCCGGCACGTGCAGCCCCATCCCGGCCAGCCGGGCGGCCAGGTCGCGCGGCGTGTAGATGGAGTTGTTGGTCAGCACCAGGAACGGCTTGCCGGACTCCCGCAGCCGCCGGATGAACTCGTCGGCCCCCGGAATCGGGGTGCCCTCGTGAATCAGCACCCCGTCCATGTCGGTCAGCCACGACTCGATGGGCTTGCGCTCTGCCACGTAGGTGTCTCCTCGGTCTTGGGACGGTTCTGAACGATCTCCCGCATCGCTCCGGACCGGACACCGTCGGCCGGCCGGGCGCCACCGGCTGCCCTGACGGTGACCAGCGTAATCGGCCCGCCCACGCGCCAACAGCGATGTCCCGCTCCGCGGACCCCCGATGTGGTGGACTCAGGCCCATGAGTACCGCGAGGACCGCCGCCCCGTACCGCGTCGCGCTGCTCGGCTACGGCCTGGCCGGCGCCGCCTTCCACGCCCCGCTGATCGCCACCACGCCGGGCCTGCGGCTGACCGCCGTGGTCACCGCCAACCCCGAGCGGCGCGCCCGACTGGCCGCCGCCCACCCCGACGCCCGGCCGCTGGACTCGCCCGCCCAGGTCTTCGACCGGGCGGACCAGTACGACCTGGTGGTGATCGCCACCCCCAACCGCACCCACCTGCCGCTGGCCCGGGCCGCGCTGACCGCCGGGCTGGCGACCGTGGTGGACAAGCCGCTGACCGCCACCGCCGCCGAGGCCCGCTCGCTGTGCCACCTCGCCGACACCCGGGGCACGCTGCTGACGGTCTTCCAGAACCGCCGCTGGGACAACGACTTCCGCACCGTGCGGCGGCTGATCGAGGACGGCGCGCTGGGCCGGGTGCACCGGTTCGAGTCCCGGTTCGAGCGCTTCCGGCCCAAGCCCAAGGCGGGCTGGCGGGAGCTGGCCGACCCGGCGGAGGCCGGCGGCACCCTCTACGACCTGGGCAGCCACCTGGTGGACCAGGCGCTCACCCTGTTCGGCCCGGTCTCCTCGGTCTACGCCGAGATCGACGTCCGCCGGGACGGCGCGGTGGTGGACGACGACGCCTTCCTGGCACTCAGCCACGACTCGGGCGTCCGCTCCCACCTGTGGACCAGCGCCACCACCCCGCTGTCCGGCCCGCGCATGCGGGTGCTCGGCGACACCGCGGGATACGTGAAGTTCGGCCTGGACCCGCAGGAGGCCGACCTGCGGGCCGGCCGCCGCCCGGACACCCACATCCCGTGGGGCGCCGAGGACCCGACCCACTACGGCACCCTCGGCACCGACGAGGCGCACACCACCATCCCCACCGACCTGGGCGACTACCCGGCCTTCTACGCCGCCCTGGCCCACACACTCGCCACCGGCGCCCCACCCCCCGTCGACCCCCGGGACTCGGTGACCACGCTCACCGTCCTGGAGGCGGCCAGGCACTCGGCCGCCACGGGGCGGACGGTGGCGCCGGACTGATCACCCAGAGCCGGCGCCCCGGCGGCACATCAGCCGCGCTGCCAGCCGGCCAGGTAGGCGTCGATCTCGCCGTTGAGGCGGGCCTTGCCGACCGGGTCCAGGAACGAGGCCTCGACCGCGTTCCTGGCCAGCCCGGCCACGCCCGCCTCGTCCAGGCCGAGCAGGCGGGCGGCGACCGCGTACTCGGTGTTCAGGTCGGTGCCGAACATCGGCGGGTCGTCGCTGTTGACGGTGACCAGCAGGCCCGCGTCGACGAACCGCTTGATCGGGTGCTCGTCGATCCGCTCCACCACCCGGGTGGCCAGGTTGGAGGTCGGGCAGACCTCCAGCGGGATCCGGTGCTCGCCCAGGTAGTCGATCAGCGCCGGGTCCTTGAAGCTCTGGGTGCCGTGGCCGATCCGCTCGGCGCCCAGCTCGCGGATGGCGTCCCAGACCGTCTCCGGGCCGGTCGACTCACCGGCGTGCGGCACGCTGTGCAGGCCGGCGGCCCGGGCCCGGTCGAAGTACGGCTTGAACTGCGGACGCGGCACGCCGATCTCCGGGCCGCCGAGGCCGAAGCTCACCAGGCCGTCGGCGCCCACCTCCAGCGCCAGCCGGGCGGTCTCCTCTGCCGACTGCAGGCCGGCCTCGCCCGGGATGTCGAAGCACCAGCGCAGCACGATCCCGAAGTCCCGCTCGGCGGTGATCCGGGCGTCCTCGATCGCCTCCATGAACGCCTTGTCCGGGATCCCGCGGCGCACCGAGCTGTACGGGGTGACGGTCAGCTCGGCGTAGCGGATCTGCTGCCGGGCCATGTCCTCGGCCACGCCGTAGGTCAGCGCCCGGACGTCCTCGGCGTCCCGGATCAGGTCGACCACCGACAGGTACACCTGGATGAAGTGCGCGAAGTCGGTGAACGTGAAGTACTCGGCCAGCATCGCAGGGTCGACCGGCACCTTGCTCTGGCCCTCGTAGCGCGCCGCCAGCCCGGCCACCACCCGCGGCGAGGCGGAGCCCACGTGGTGCACGTGCAGCTCGGCCTTGGGCAGACCGGCGATGAACGCCTCGATCCCGCGCGACATCTCTTCTCCTCCACTGATCGTCAAGCCACCATTAGACCTCGCGCCGCCCGCTATCCGCCCAGGGCGGTGGCCACGGTGTGGATCAGCAGGCCGGCCAGCGCGCCGACCACGGTGCCGTTGATCCGGATGAACTGCAGGTCGCGCCCGACATTGGCCTCGATCTTGCGGGAGGCGTCCTCGGCGTCCCAGCTCGCCACGGTGTCGGAGATCAGCGAGGTGATCTCGGCGCGGTAGGTATCCACCACATAGGCCGCCGCGTCCTGCAGCCAGCCGTCGGTCTTGCGCTGCAGCCGCCGGTCGGTGGCCAACCGCAGGCCGAACGAGCGCACGCCGTGCCGGATCCGGCGGCGCAGCTCGCTCTGCTCGTCCGCCGCGGCGGTCAGCACCAGGGAGCGGACCGCGCCCCACGAGGAGGCGATCAGCTCCTGCACCTCGGGTCGGGCCAGCAGCTCGGCCTTGGCCCGCTCGACCCGCTGCTGGGTGGCCGGGTCGCTCTGCAGCTCCACCGCGAAGTCGGCCAGGAAGGTGTCGATGGCGCCGCGCGCCGGGTGCTGCGGGTCGTCCCGGATCGCGGTGGCGAACCGCAGCAGCTCCTTGTAGACCCGCTCGCCGACCTGCTGGTCGATGAACTTCGGGGTCCAACCCGGAGACTTTATGGCGACCTTGGCCACCACGTCCTCGTGGTGCTCGGTCAGCCAGTCGTGCACCCGCACCGTCACCAGGTCGACCACCCCGTGGTGCCCGCCGTCGGCCACCACCCGGCCCAGCATCCGGCCGAGCGGGGCGGCGACCTGGGTGGCCGCGGCCCGCCGGGTGATCGCCTCGCTTATCACCGCCTGCACGTCCTCGTCCCGCAGCACGGCCAGCACCCCGCGCAGCGCGGCCGCCGCCTCCGTGGTGACCCGCTCGGCGCTGCCGGGCGCGGCCAGCCACTCGCCCAGCCGCCGCCCGACGCCCAGCCCGGCGAGGCGCTCACGGACCACCGGGGCGGCGAGGAAGTTCTCGCCGACGAAGCTGCCCAGCGAACGCCCGAAGGCGTCCTTCTTGGTCGGGATGATCGCGGTGTGCGGGATCGGCAGGCCGAACGGGCGCCGGAACAGCGCGGTGACGGCGAACCAGTCGGCCAGCGCACCGACCATGCCGGCCTCCGCGGCCGCCGCCACGTACCCCGTCCAGCTCCCCCACCCCGCCGCCTTGGCCCAGGTCGACAGCCCGAACACCAGCGTCGCGACCGCCAGGAACCCGGTCGCGATCGCCTTCATCCGCCGCACCCCGCGGCTCTTCTCCTCATCGGCCGCGGTGAACCGCACCCCCGCCGCCATGGCCCCGCTGCGCTCGCTCTCCACCGCACCAGTGTCGCCGATCGCCGCGCTGTCAGACCGTAGCGATGAGCCCGCCTTCCCCCAGCCGCCCACCGCCATCCCCCGGCGGCAGGCGGCCCGGGAATCCCGCCCTACCCGATCGCCACCTCCCTCGCGTACATCCGCGCGATCACGTCCTCGATCACCGGCTCCCGCACCGACAGGTCGACCAGCGGGTACCGCTGCGCGACGGCGGCCACCAGCGGGGCCGCGCTGTCCTCGGCGGGGAACGCCAGCCACTGGCGGGCGCCCGCGACCTTGACGACGCGGGTGCCGGGGAGGTCGATCGGCGGGTGTTCGCGCACCAGGTCGACCACCAGGGTGCGTTCGCTGCGGCCGGTGGCGTGCAGGCCGGGCAGGTCGCCGTCGTAGACCACCCGGCCGTGGTCGATCACCATCACCCGCCCGCAGAGCTGCTCGATGTCGGTGAGGTCGTGGGTGGTGAGCAGCACGGTGGTGCCGGCGGTGTTGACCTCGCGCAGGAACTCCCGCACCCGGGCCTTGCTGAGCACGTCGAGCCCGATGGTCGGCTCGTCCAGGTAGAGCACCCGCGGGTCGTGGAGCAGCGCGGCGGCCAGGTCGCCGCGCATCCGCTGGCCGAGCGAGAGTTGGCGCACCGGGGTGTCCAACAGCTCGCCGAGGTGCAGCAGTTCGACGCAGCGGGCGAGGTTGGCCGCGTACCGGGCGGGCGGGATCCGGTAGAGGCGGCGGGCCAGTTCGTAGGAGTCGCGCAGCGGCAGGTCCCACCAGAGCGTGGTGCGCTGCCCGAAGACCACGCCGATCCGGCGGGCCAGCGCGGTCCGTTCCCGGGCCGGGTCGACGCCGGCGACCCGCAGCCGGCCGCCGCTGGGCACCAGGATCCCGGTGAGCATCTTGATGGTGGTGGACTTGCCGGCGCCGTTCGGTCCGATGTAGCCGACGCATTCGCCGGCCGCCACGGTGAAGCTCAGGTCGTCGACGGCGCGCACGGTCCGGCGCTCGCGGCGCCACCGTCCGGTCTTGGCGCGGACGGTGAAGGTGCGTGACACATGGTCGAGTTCGATCAGTTCCACGGTGGTCCTTCCTCAGCTTCCGGTGGAGCGGTAGGCCCGCAGGCCGGCCCGCCAGGCGAGCCCCGCGGCCAGCACGCAGAGCGCGGCGGCGAGCGGCGAGGCGTACTGGAAGGCGGTGGGCAGGCCCAGCGGGTCGGGGCGGTGCAGCAGGCGCAGGGTGGGCAGCCAGTTGACGAAGGCCAGCGGCAGCCCGAAGGTGACGCCGGCCACCAGCTCCTTGGCGAAGACGCTGGGCGGGTAGTGCAGCAGGGTGGCACCGCCGTAGGTGAAGGAGTTCTGGAACTCCTTGGCCTCGCCCCACCAGAACTGCAGGGTGGCGCCGCCGACGAACAGCGCGCTGAAGATCACCGTGCCGCAGACCAGCATGCCGGCGAGCAGCAGCAGCCGGGGCAGGGTCCAGGTCAGCGCCAGCGCCTGCATGGACCAGCCGAGCACCAGCAGCGACTGGACGGGCCGGCCTAGCCGGCGCAGCGCGAACCGCTCGGCGCAGACCAGGGCGAGTGCCGGGGCCGGGCGCAGCAGCAGCACGTCGAGGTCACCGGAGCGGATCCGCTGGCCGAGGCTGTCGACGCTGCCGACCAGCAGGTCGGCGGCGCCGAGGGCGAAGCCGGAGGTGCCGTACAGCAAGCCGATCTCGGGCAGCGTCCAGCCGCCGAGGCGGTCGGTGTGCCGGAACATCAGCACCAGCACCGCGAAGTCCAGCGAGGTGATCAGCAGGTTGCCCAGCGAGGTGAGGACGAACGAGGCGCGGTAGGACATCTGGGCGCGCGTCCACATGGCGGCGGTCAGCCGCCAGCAGGTCACCGACCAGCGGACCTTGGCGATCAGGGGCTCCCGATCCACGGGCGCCGTCGGGGCCTCGGCGGCCGTCAGGGTCTCAGCCACCCTGCACCACCACCTTGCGCACGGCCCAAGCCTGGGCCGCCCGGCCCGCCGCGAACAGCACGACGGCCCAGAGCAGTTGGGCACCGAGCTCGCCGGGCACCCGGGAGCCGCGCTCCAGGAAGACGTCGCACGGAGCCTGGATCAGCGCGGACCACGGCAGCGCCTGGGCGAGTTGGCGCAGCCCCTCCGGGAAGAGCGTCAGCGGCAGCAGCATCCCGGACATGAACATCGAGACCACCACCATCAGGGCCCGCAGCCCCTCGGAGTCGAGCAGCCAGAAGGAGCTGATCGAGATCAGGAACCGCAGTCCGAAGCTGACCAGCAGCGAGAGCAGCACCGATAGCAGGAAGACCGGCCAGGTGAGCAGGGAGTGCGGCAGCCGGGCGTGGCAGGCCAGCACCCCGACGGTCAGCGGCACCGCACCGCGGGTGAGCAGTTGGAAGCCGGCCCGGCCGAGGTCGCCGGCCAGCCACCAGCCGAGGAAGTCGACGGGGCGCTGCAGGTCGACGGCGATGTCCCCGTTGCGGAACCGCTCCTGCAGGTCGTCCTGGAAGCCGCCGCCCCAGGCGGCGACCGCGACCAGCAGGGCCTGGCTGACCCAGACGTAGGTGACGGCCTGCCCGGTGTCGTAGCCGCCGAGGTGCGGCCTGGTGCGCCAGAGGGCCAGGAAGCCGGCGGCCAGGATGAAGCCGAAGACGGTGTTGGTGAAGGCTCCGGCCACGGTCGCCGCCCGGTAGGTCGAGTAGCGGCGGAAGGAGCCGCGGGCGATGGCCAGGTAGAGCCCGGCCGAACCAGCCATCATTTATCTCCTTATCGACTTTTTTGCGGCGCGACCACCGCGCCGTCCGACATGACCCCACAGCGCATCAGCCCCGACCGACAGCCCTGGGGGGTACCCAGGCGTCGCTCGGGGCTCTGCGGAATGTGAAGTTGTGTCAGTTCACGCTAGCGGCACGGACCTTGATCACGCAGCCGATTAAGGGGTCGTTCGGGGGACGGCCGGCCGGCTTCGGCCACCGGTACGGCTACAGGTAGAGCCCGGTGGAGCCCTCGGCGTCCTTCAACCGCTCCGCCGCCACCGCGTGCAGGTCGCGCTCGCGCAGCAGCACATAGGTGGCGCCGCGCACCTCGACCTCCAGCTTGTCCTCGGGGTCGTACAGCACCCGGTCACCGGGCTCCACCGCCCGCACGCTCTGACCCACCGCAACGGCCTCGGCCCAGGTGCAGCGCTTGGAGAGTTCCGCCGTCGCGGGGATCAGGATGCCGCCCGTCGAACGGCGCTCGCCCTCACCGGCGTCCGTCTTCACCAGCACCCGGTCGTGCAGCATCCGGATGGGCAGCTTCTCGCCCAGCCGGTCGTGCCGGCCGTGCTCGGTCTGCCTGTTCTGCTCGTCGTCGTTCACGCTCACGCTCACGCCCAGACGGTACCTGGCCGGGGCCCGGGCCGGTGCGCGGGCCCGGGCCGATCCGGGGAAAACCGATCAGCTCTCCCGCTTGCGCTTGCGGGAGGCCAGCAGCACCAGCAGGCCGCCGCCGACCAGCGCCACCGGCACGATCCGGTCGGCACGCGGCTTGCCGTGCTCGTCGGTGAACTCGGCACGCAGCCGCTCCACCCCGCGGCTGGCGGCCACATAGGCCTTGCCGACCCGCTGCTCCACCGAGGCCAGCACCTTCGCCCGGGCCTGCGCGGTGATCGTGGACGGATGCACCCGCATGGCCAGCTCGTCGAGCGTGTCGGCCAGCTGGGTACGGGTCCGCGCGATGTTCTCCTCGATCTCCACGAGGGTCCGCCCCGCGCCGTCACGCACGTCCTTCGTCTTGCCCACCCGGGCCACCTCACTCACCTGACGTCCAGTCTGCTCCGGCCCAGTCTGTCAGCTCGACTCGCGGCTCGCTCGGCCCCACCCACCATCGGAGTCAGTACGGCCCACCAACGGCGGTAGGTTGGCATCCGGTACGACAGTGGTCCCGCACGAGGAGAGAACTACCGTGAGTGAGCGCCTCCAGGCGGGGGACACCGCCCCCGCATTCTCGCTGCCCGACGCCGACGGCAACCAGGTGTCGCTCGCCGACCACCTGGGCCGCAAGGTGATCGTCTACTTCTACCCGGCCGCCCTCACCCCGGGCTGCACCACCCAGGCCTGCGACTTCACCGACAACCTGGAGGTCTTCGCCGGCGCCGGCTACGACGTGATCGGCATCTCACCGGACAAGCCCGAGAAGCTCGGCAAGTTCCGGGAGAAGGAGGACCTCAAGGTCACCCTGCTGTCCGACGTGGACAAGAAGGTACTGGAGGCCTACGGCGCGTTCGGCGAGAAGAAGCTGTACGGCAAGACCGTGGTCGGCGTGATCCGCTCCACCGTGGTCGTCGACGAGCAGGGCAAGGTCGAGCGGGCCCTGTACAACGTCAAGGCCACCGGGCACGTCGCCAAGCTGCTGCGCGACCTCAAGGTCGAGGCGTAGCGGACGGGTGGTGGTCCCGGCTCCCGGGACCACCACCACCGGTCAGCCCGGCAACCCCACGGCCCGCTCACCGCTGCGCCGCTGCTGGATGACCACCGCCACCACCAGCAGCGACCCCTGGGCCACGTTCTGCCAGAACGAGTTGATGCCCTGCACGGTCAACCCGTTCTCCAGCGCCCCGAGCAGCGCCACCGCCAGCAGCGTGCCGCCGATCCCGCCCTTGCCGCCCTTGAGCGCGCAACCGCCGAGCGCGGCCGCCGTGATCGACTTCAGCTCCAGGCCCTCACTGCCGGAGACGGGCTGCCCGGAACCGGTCCGGGCGGTCAGCAGGATGCCCGCGACCGCGGCCACCACCGCGGCCAGCACATAGGCGGAGATCAGGTACTTGTTCAGGTTGATGCCGGCCAGCCGGGCGGCGGTGGGGTTGCCGCCGATCGCGTAGATGTTCCGGCCGATGTCGGTGTACTTCAGCAGCACGTGCACGGCCGCGGCCGCCACGATCAGGATCCACACCATCACCGGCAGCCCCGCGATCTTGCCGCGGCTGAGGAAGACGAAGACGGCGTCGTTCAGCACGTAGCCCTGCGCCGCGCCGTTGGAGATCAGCTGGGCCACGCCCTTGTAGGCGGCCAGGCCGGCCAGGGTGGCGATGGTCGCGTTGACCCGGCCGTAGACGATCACCGCGCCGTTGAGCACGCCCACCACCACGCCGACGCTGATCGCCGCGGCCATCCCCACCAGCGGACTGCTGCCCGCCGAGGTGAACGCCATCGCGCTGACCACCGAGGCCAGCCCGGCCTGCGAGCCCACCGAGATGTCCAGGCCGCCGCAGATGATCACCACGGTCTGCACCACCGCCAGCAGGCCGGTGATGGTCACCGCCTCGGCGATCACCTGGACGTTGGTCCAGCTCAGGTAGTTGCCGTTCAGCGAGCCGAACAGCGCCAGCACCACGGCCAGGGCGGCGATCAGGCTCAGGTTCTGGCCGCCGACCGCGGCCAGCGCGCCGCCGGCCCGCCTGGCCGCCGGTGCCCTCCGCTCAGCGGTGGACGTGGTCATGGCCGCCCTCCTTCGTGCCTCAGGTCGTCTTCGCCACTCGGATCGCCTTCGCCGCCCGGGCCGCCTTCGTCGCTCAGGTCGTCTTCGCCGCTCGGATCGCTGTCGCCGCCCGGGCCGCCTTCGTCCCTCAGGTCGCCCTCGCCACCCCGGCCGCCTTCGTCGCTCAGGTCGTCGGCCATCGCCAGCGCGAGGATCCGCTCCTCGGTGGCCTCGGCACGGTCCAGTTCCCCGGTGATCCGGCCGTTCTGCATCACCACGACCCGATCGGCCAGCCCCAGCAGCTCGGGCAGCTCGGAGGAGATCACCAGCAGCGCCACGCCCTCCCTCGCGAGGTCGGCGATGATCTGGTAGATCTCCGCCTTGGCGCCGACGTCGATACCGCGGGTCGGCTCGTCCAGGATCAGCACCTTGGGCTTGCGGGCCAACCAGCGGGCCAGTACCACCTTCTGCTGGTTGCCCCCGGAGAGCGTGCGCACCTCCTGCTCGATCCCCGGCGCCCGCACCCGCAGCCGGTCCACGAAGCCCTGCGCCAACTCCCGCTCGGCGCCCCGCCGGACGAACCGCCACCGCCGCAGCCGGTCCAGCACCACCAGCGAGGTGTTCTCCCGGATCGAGCGCTGCAGGAACAGCGCCTGCGCCTTGCGCTCCTCCGGCGCCAGCCCCAGACCGGCCCGGATCGCCTCACCCGGCCGCCCCGGCCGCAGCCGGCGACCGTCCAGCCGGACCGTGCCGCCGCGCACCGGCAGGTCGCCGGCCAGCGCCAGCGCCAACTCCGAGCGCCCGGCCCCGATCAGACCGGCCAGCCCGACCACCTCGCCGGCCCGCACCGCCAGGTTGACCCCCTGAACGTCGTCCGTGGTCAAGTCCTCGACTTGGAGCACCACTTGGTCGGTCGCCGCACGCTGACGGACGAACAGTCGGGAGAGATCGCGGCCCACCATCAGCCGCACCAGCTCCTGCTCCCCCGCCTCGGCCGCATCCAGCACACCGGCCAGCATGCCGTCCCGCAACACCGCTATCCGGTCGGCCAGTTGGAAGATCTCCTGCATCCGGTGCGAGACATAGACCACCGCCACGCCCTGCGCGCGCAGCCGGCGGATCAGCGCGAACAGCGCCGCCACCTCCTGCTCGGAGAGCGAGCTGGTCGGCTCGTCGAACGCGATCACCTTCGCCTCGCCGGTCAATGCCCGGAGGATCTCGACCAGTTGGCGCTGCGCCGGGGTCAACTGGAAGCCCAGCAGCTCCGGTTCGAGCACCCGGGAGAAGCCGAGCCGGTCCAGGTCGGCGGTGATCCGCCGGTGCAGTTCGGCCCGGTCCAGCCGGCGCCCGGCCCGGCGGGGCAGCGCACCGGCGTAGACGTTCTCGGCCACCGAGACATGCGGGATGATCTCCGGCTCCTGGGGGATGATCCGGATCCCGGCGGCCCGGGCCCGGGCGGGCGAGCCGAGCGCCAGCTCGGTGCCGCCCAGCAGCACGGTGCCCTCGGTGGGCTGGTGATCACCGGTCAGGATCTTCAGCAGGGTGGACTTGCCGGCCCCGTTCTCCCCCATCAGCGCGGTGACTTGGCCGGCCGGGAAGTCCAGGGTCACCCCGTCCAGCGCCCGGACCTCGCCGAAGCGTTTGCCGAGGCCGCGCACGCCCGCGCCGGCGGTCGTGGTCGTGGTCGTCACGGCAGCTCCCTCAGCTGCACTGGACGCCGGTCGACTGCCAGTTGGAGGCGTCGACCATAGTGGTCTTGGCGAACGCCTCCTGCGGGAAGTCCTTGCCGTTCCTGAGCTTGTCGTACATGGTCTGGACGGCGAGGGCGCCCACGTCGCCGCCGTTGATGTAGAGCGCGGCCTTCATGCCGGACGGCTTGCCGCTGCCCCAGTCCTTGCAGGCCAGGTAGGCGCCGAGGCCGACGCCGATCATGTTGTCGGCGCTGATGCCCGCGTTCTGCATGGCGGTGATGCCGCCCTGCACGTTCTCGTCGTTGCAGCCCCAGATCACCCAGTGCTTGACGCCCGGGTTGGCGGTGAGGGTCGCGGCCACCTTGTCCTGCGCGCCGGTCGGGGTGTTGTCGGTGGCGACGTCGATGTTCTGCACGCCGGGGACGGACTGCCCGAAGGCGTCCTTGGCGGCCTTCACCCGGTCGCCGCAGACCGTCACGTCCTGCTGCCAGGCGGAGATGGTGCGGGTGTCCGCCGCGCTCCAGCCGGCCTTCTTGAACTCCTCGGCGGCCCGCTCGCCGACCTGCTGGCCCATCTGCTGGCCGGAGAAGCCGATCCGCGGCACCAGGTCGGACTTGGCGCAGTTGGCCGGATTGGGGCCGGTGGTGCAGATCTGGTCGTCCGAGGTGAGCAGCGCGACCTTGTCGTCCTTGGCTATCTGCACCACCTGCGGGCCGACCGACGGGTCCGGCACCACGATGATCAGACCATTGCTCTTCTGCGCGATCGCCGCCTGGACGTCGCTGACGGTCTGGTTGGCGTCGCTGCCCAGGTTGACCACCTTCAGGTCCACCCCGAGCTCGGCGGCCTTCGCCTTGGCCCCGGCGGCCTCGCCGACGAAGTACTGCTGATCGCCCTGCTTCTGCAGGTACGTCATGCTGATCTTGCCGGCCACCTTGGCGGTGTCACCACCTGGGCCGCCGCTCTGCTGCCCGGTCGAGCAGGCCGCCAGCCCGAGCGAGACCAGCAGGCCGAACGCGGCCAACGCGGTGCGGGGACGGTTGTGCACAGTGGTCATGAGCTCGGGCTCCTAGCGGGAATGAGGACCACAATCCATCAGAACCGAACAGACTCACGTGAGATGGGGTCATGACACCGCCACCAGTCCCACCGGTCAAGAGCTTTCGCACAGATTCGCACAGGCCGCAACAGAATCGTTGTGCACGCGTCAAGCACCGACCACTCAACCGCCGCACCCGACCGGTCCAACGCCGCCCCCTGACGGGTCGTGAGCCCCTCACCCTTGAGGTCGACCACGTCGATGCCGAACTGCCCTGGCCCCACCTACTGCCGCCGTGAGAAGGCAGGTGCAGGCACTGCGGCCTGGCAAGTAGCATGATGCCTTGACAGGGGCGGCCTTGGCGTAATTGGCAGCCGCGCTGGGTTTAGGTCCCAGTGGGGGAAACCCCGTGAGGGTTCGAGTCCCTCAGGCCGCACCAGGCAGTATCCGAGAACCGAAGGCCGGGCCCCCAGGGCCCGGCCTTCGGCGTACAGCGGTCCTACCCCAGCAGCTCCCCCGCCACCTCCGCCAGTGCCCGGAACGCCTTGCCCCGGTGGCTGATCGCGTTCTTCTCATCCGGCGTCAGTTCCGCACAGGTGCGGGTCTCCCCCAGCGGCTGCAGGATCGGGTCGTAGCCGAAGCCGTGCCCGCCGGCCGGGGCGGTGCGCAGGGTGCCGAGGAGGCGGCCCTCGACGACGCGTTCGGTGCCGTCGGGGAGGGCGATGGCCGCGGCGCAGGCGAAGTGGGCGGCGCGGTGCTCGGGGGCGATGTCGGAGAGCTGGGCGAGCAGCAGGTCCAGGTTGGCCTGGTCGTCGCCGTGCTTGCCGGACCAGCGGGCGGAGAAGATGCCGGGTGCGCCGCCCAGCACGTCGACGCAGAGGCCGGAGTCGTCGGCGACGGCGGGCAGGCCGGTGGCGCGGGCCAGGGCGTGCGCCTTGAGGAGGGCGTTCTCGGCGAAGGTGACGCCGGTCTCGGCGACGTCCGGAACCTCGGGGTAGGCGTCGGCGCCGACGAGTTCGACGTTCAGGCCGGCGGCGCCGAGGATGGCGCGCAGTTCGGTGACCTTGTGCTGGTTGCGGGTGGCGAGGATCAGACGGCGGGGGGTGCTCATGGCTCCCCAGTATCCCGGACTGCCCGCGGGTGCGGGCGGTGGGCCGCACGGCCCGCCACCCGCCCGAGTCCCTGGGGGAGGGTCAGCCGGCCAGCACCTTGCGCTGGATGGCGTCCAGCTCGGCGCAGCCCTGGGCACCGAGGTCGATCAGCCGGTTGAGCAGGTCGCGGTCGAAGGGCTGCCCCTCGGCGGTGCCCTGGACCTCGACGAAGCGGCCGTCGGAGGTGCAGACGATGTTCATGTCGGTCTCGGCGCGGACGTCCTCCTCGTAGCGCAGGTCGAGCATCGGGACGCCGTCGATGATGCCGACGCTGACCGCGCTGACGCCGCCGGTGATGGGCTGGCCCTTGGCGCGCAGCAGCTTCTTCTCGCGGGCCCAGGCGACGGCGTCGACCAGGGCGACGTAGGCGCCGGTGATGGCGGCGGTGCGGGTGCCGCCGTCGGCCTGGAGCACGTCGCAGTCGAGCACGATGGTGTTCTCGGCGAGCGCCTTGTGGTCGACCACGGCGCGCAGCGAGCGGCCGATCAGGCGGCTGATCTCGTGGGTGCGGCCGCCGATCTTGCCGCGGACGGATTCGCGGTCGCCGCGGGTGTTGGTGGCGCGCGGCAGCATGGCGTACTCGGCGGTGACCCAGCCTTCGCCGCTGCCCTTGCGCCAGCGCGGAACGCCTTCGGTGACGCTGGCGGTGCAGAGCACCTTGGTGTCGCCGTAGGAGACCAGGACGGAGCCTTCGGCGTGCTTGCTCCAGCCGCGTTCGATGGTGATCGGGCGGAGCTGGTCGGGGGTGCGGCCGTCGATGCGTGACATAGTGCCTGAGCGTAGTCGCTTCGGACCCGGGTGGTCCGCCAGTGGGGCCGTACGCCGAGGGCCCGTCAGCGGTGGATGCTGACGGACCCTCGGCGAAGCGGTGCGGGACTACATCATGTCCTCGATGTCGGCGGCGATCGGGTCGGCGTCGGTGCCGATGACGACCTGGATCGCGGTGCCCATCTTGACGACGCCGTGGGCGCCGGCGGCCTTGAGGGCGGCCTCGTCGATGAGGGAGGGGTCCTTGACCTCGGTCCGCAGGCGGGTGATGCAGCCTTCGACCTCTTCGATGTTGTCGATACCGCCGAGACCGGCGACGATCTTCTCAGCCTTGGTGGCCATGGTCTTTCTCCCTCTGTCTCGGCGCTCCGGCGCTGATGCCGGGGCCGTCCTGCGGTGTGCCGTGCTGCGGGTGCCGGGAGGGGTGACGCGGACTCAGTTCGCCCGCGCCGCGTCTCCGGCGCGACCAGGATCGCCCGGTTCGGGTTGATCCGCCACGCTGGGCCTCGATCGGCCCAGTCCCGCGCGCGCCGGTCGGATCGTCCTCCCAGGATGACGGTGGGCGGGAGCCCGGGTCCTCCGGCGCTTTCGGCCGTACCACAACTGGTCTACACCAATGTGGTCGCACTTCCCAAAACGCGCGGGCCGGCGCCGGGGTTCCCACCGTCCGTTCGCACCCGGACCGGCCACCGCGGAGGGACGACGATGAGTTCAGCGAGCGCCGCGCCGCCGCGGAAACCGTGGTGGCAGACCTTCTACGGCGGCCTGCAGAAGATGGGCCGCTCCCTGCAACTGCCGGTCGCGGTGCTCCCCGCGGCCGGCATTCTCAATCGGCTGGGCCAGCCGGACCTGTTCGGCCCGCACGGCAGGATCGCCGACTGGCCGAACGTCGCCAAGGTGCTCGCGGCAGCGGGCGGCGTGCTGCTGGACCCGGTGCTCGGACTGCCGCTGCTGTTCTGCGTCGGAGTGTCGATCGGGATGGCCAAGAAGGCGGACGGGTCGACCGCGCTGGCCGCCGTGGTCGGGTTCCTCGTCTACTACAACATCCTCCGCCAGTTCCCGGTGACGCCGCCGACCAACCCGCCGACCTACCAGAACCCCGGGGTGTTCGGCGGCATCCTGCTGGGTCTGCTGACGGCCCGGCTCTGGGCGCGCTTCCACCGCACCAAACTGCCCGACTGGCTGGGCTTCTTCAACGGACGCCGGCTGGTGCCGATGATCACGGCACTGGTCGGCATCGCCCTCGCGGTGCTCGCCCTGTGGATCTGGCCGCCGATCGGGCGCGGCCTGGTGCACTTCAGCGACTGGCTCGCCGGGCTGGGCTCGCTCGGGTCGGCGATCTTCGGCGTGGCCAACCGCGCGCTGCTGGTGATCGGCATGCACCAGTTCCTGAACACCTTCGTGTGGTTCCAGTACGGCACCTACACGGACGCCCAGGGGAACGTCTGGACCGGTGACATCCCGCGCTTCCTGCACGGCGACCCGACGGCGGGGCAGTTCACCTCGGGCTTCTTCCCGATCATGATGTTCGCGCTGCCGGCCGCCGCGCTGGCGATCGTGCACAGCGCCAAACCGCACCGGCGCAAGGAGATCTACGGCCTGATGTTCTCGGTCGCGCTGACCAGCCTCGTGACCGGGGTCACCGAGCCGATCGAGTACTCCTTCCTCTTCGTGGCCCCGCTGCTCTATGTGGCACACGCGCTGCTGACCGGCGCCTCGATGGGCATCACCTGGGCACTGGGCGTGCACGACGGTTTCAGTTTCTCGGCGGGCCTGATCGACTATCTGATCAACTGGAGCCTGGCCACCAAACCTTGGCTGATCATCCCGATCGGACTCTGTTTCGCGGTGGTCTACTACGCGCTCTTCCGACTGATGATCCGCACGTTCAATCTGGAGACGCCGGGCCGCGAACCGGAGGAGGAAGTGGAGGACCTCACCAAGGCCTGAACCGCCGACTGAACCGGCCGTAATTACGCCGGGTAATGGTGATCATTAATCCTCAACAAGGTTTCGATTTCATAGCACTTCCGACCTGCGGGCCTATCGGCCCTTCCAGCCCCTCTCGCGGCATGCTACAAAACTGGTCTACACCACTAGTGGTGTAGACCAGTTCGCGTACTGGTCCCGGACCGCACCCCGCCCGGTACGCCATGCCGTGAGGAACCACCCGCATGAGTACGACAGCGCAGGCAAAGTCGCCCGCCGCTCCGTCCCCCGCCAGGAAGTTCGGCCAGAGCCTGCTGCAGGGCCTGCAGAAGATGGGCCGCAGCCTCCAGCTGCCGATCGCCGTGCTGCCGGCCGCCGGCCTGCTGCTGCGCCTCGGCCAGGACGACGTCTTCGGCAAGGACGGCCTCGGCTGGGACAAGGTCGCCGCCGTGTTCAACGCGGCCGGTGGCTCCATCCTCGACACCAAGTTCGGCCTGCCGCTGCTCTTCGCCATCGGTATCGCCATCGGCTTCGCCAAGAAGGCCGACGGTTCCACGGCGCTGGCCGCCGTGGTCGGTTTCCTGACCTACAGCAAGGTCCTGACGGCCTTCCCGATCACCGACGGCCACATCGCCGACGGCAAGTGGGTCGAGCCGACCTACCAGAACCCCGGTGTGCTCGGCGGCATCGTCATCGGCCTGCTCAGCGCGGTGCTCTGGCAGCGGTTCCACCGCACCAAGCTGGTCGACTGGCTCGGCTTCTTCAACGGACGCCGGCTGGTCCCGATCATCATGGCCTTCGTCGGCACCATCGTGGGTGTGCTGTTCGCCCGGTTCTGGGGCCCGGTCGGCGATGCGATCGGTCACCTGAACAACACCCTGATCAGTGCCGGCGCGCTCGGCGCGGGTGCCTTCGGCCTGGTCAACCGCGCGCTGCTGCCGGTCGGCATGCACCAGTTCGTCAACTCCTACGCCTGGTTCCAGGCCGGTGACTTCACCAAGCCGGACGGCACCGTGGTGCACGGCGACCTGACCCGCTACATGTTCGGCGACCCGCACGCGGGCCAGTTCATGTCCGGCTTCTTCCCGATCATGATGTTCGCGCTGCCCGCCGCCGCGCTGGCCATCGCGCACTGCGCCCGCCCGGAGCGCCGCAAGGCCGTGATGGGCATGATGATGTCGCTCGCGCTGACCTCCTTCGTCACCGGTGTGACCGAGCCGATCGAGTTCGCCTTCGTCTTCATCGCCCCCGCGCTGTACGTGGTCCACGTGATCCTGACCGCGGTCTCGATGGCCGTGACCTGGGCGCTGGGCGTGCACCTCGGCTTCACCTTCTCGGCCGGCCTGATCGACCTGCTGCTCGGCTGGAGCCACGGCCGCAACCAGTGGCTGGTCATCCCGATCGGCCTGGTCTTCGCCGCGATCTACTACTTCGTGTTCCGCTTCGTGATCACCAAGTTCAACCTGCCGACCCCGGGCCGCGAGCCCGATGACGAGATCGAGGACCTCACCAAGGCCTGAGCCGGTACCGCCGGAGGGGCCCGCTCGGCAGCGCCGGACGGACCCCTCCGGCGTGGGTGCTCAGACCTCGTACACCGCTCCCGCCTTGGCCAGCTCCACCGGGCCGGCGAAGGCGGCCTCGGCGTCCCGCAGGTTGCGCTGCGGGTCGGTCCACGGCGGGATGTGGGTCAGCACCAGGCGGCGGGCCCGGGCGGCGGCGGCGTGCTCCCCGGCCTCCCGGCCGTTGAGGTGGATCGCCCGGTAGGTCTCCTTGCCGTCGGTGTAGGCGGCCTCGCAGAGGAAGAGGTCGCAGTCGCGGGCCAGCTCGACCAGTTCGGGGCTCTCCCCGGTGTCCCCGGAGTAGACCAGCGAGCGGCCGTCGTGCTCGACCCGGAAGGCGAAGGTCTCCACCGGGTGGTTGACCCGGGCGACGGTGACGGTCAGCGGGCCGATCTCGATGGTGCCGGGGCGCAGCGTGCGGAAGTCGAAGACCTCGGTCATGCCGGGGGCCTCGGGCATGTCGTAGGCGCGGGCCATCCGGCCCGGGGTGTCGGCGGGGCCGTAGACCGGCAGCGGGGCCGGCACGCCCTCCAGGCGGTAGTTGCGGGCCACCCAGTAGCCGCACAGGTCGATGCAGTGGTCGGCGTGCAGGTGGCTGAGGGCGATCGCGTCGACGTCGTAGAGGCCGATGTGGCTCTGCAGGGCGCCGAGCGCACCGTTGCCGAGGTCCAGGACCAGCCGGAAGCCGTCGGCCTCGACCAGGTAGCTGGAGCAGGCGGATTCGGGGGACGGGAAGCTCCCGGAGCACCCCACCACAGTCAGTTTCATCCCGAGCCCCTCCGCCGGATCCAGGTCCCGCGCACGCTGGTTACCGCCGGGTCACACCGGTGGGTAGCGGCAGCGGTCGCCTGTCGAGGGTAAGGGCGGAGCGGCACTTTGCCCCCGTCTCCGTGCCGGGCTGTGGCTGGAATCACCAGAACGGGGCGGCGCGCGGATCCCGTGGCGCGCCAACGCCTTCGGGCGGCCCGGTGCGGTCGGCGGGTCAGCGGTGGCCGGGGCGGCGGCGGGCCCAGGCCTTGATGGTGGCGGGGTACCAGCGGGGGTGGCCGCCGTCGTCGACGAAGTCGGGCTCCGGGAGCAGGCCGTGCCGGCGGTAGCTGCGCACGGTGTCGATCTGGACGCCGATGTGGTGGGCGATCTCCGGGTAGGACCACGCTTCCCGCACGCCAGTCACCTCCAGGGGTTGCGACGGCTGTGCCGAGGCCAGTCAATCCGCTCCGGGTGGGCGGCACGGGGTGCGGCGGGCGCCGTGGCGGTTCCGTGACGAACCGGCAGCATGGGGCGGATATCTGCCCAACTGTCACACCGGTACGGTCATCGCATGAACCTCGCGCAGCACGCCACTGCCTCGACCTACCCCCTGCTCGGTCTTGCCGCCCTGGTGCTGCTCGTCCTGACGGTGCTGCTCGGTCGCCGCTCGCGCGGTTCCGGATCGAGCACCGCCCCCGCCCGCACCCCCGCACCGCGCCGGCCGGTCGCGGCGGCGGGCACTCCGGCGCCGCGCGAGATCTGGTGGGCCGAGGTGCCCTTCGAAGACGGGCCGGGTCACAAGGACCGCCCCTGCCTGGTGCTTTCGGTGCACGGGCGCTCCGCGACCGTGGTCAAGATCACCAGCAAGCACCACCAGCGCCCCGGGGTGCTGGCGCTGCCGCCGGGGTCGGTGGGCGACCGGGAGGGCCGGGCCAGCTGGCTGGAGACCGACGAGCTGCGCGAGGTGGCGCTGACCGCCTTCCGCCGCCGGGTCGGACTGGTGGACGCACCGACCTGGGCCCGTACCGAGCGTGCGGTACGGGCCCGTTGAGCGATCTGGCGGCGCGTCAGGCCCAGAGCTGGCCCTTCAGCGCCTCGACGGCCTCGTCGGTGGTCGCGGCGGTGTAGATGCCGGTGGACAGGTACTTCCAGCCGCCGTCCGGCACCACGAAGACGATGTCGGCCCGCTCGCCCGCCGCGGCGGCCTTGCGGGCGACCCCGAGCGCCGCGTGCAGGATCGCGCCGGTCGAGACACCCGCGAAGATGCCTTCCTCGGCGAGGAGTTGACGGGTGCGCCGGACCGAGTCCTCGGAGCCGACGCTGAACCGGCTGGTCAGCACCTCGGCGTCGTAGAGCTCGGGGACGAAGCCCTCGTCGAGGTTGCGCAGCCCGTAGACCAGGTCGTCGTAGCGCGGCTCGGCGGCCACGATCTGCACGCCCGGCACCTTCTCGCGCAGGTACCGGCCGACGCCCATCAGGGTGCCGGTGGTGCCCAGGCCGGCCACGAAGTGCGTCACGGTCGGCAGGTCGGCCAGGATCTCCGGGCCGGTGGTGGCGTAGTGCGCGCCGGAGTTGTCCGGGTTGCCGTACTGGTAGAGCATCACCCAGTCCGGATGCTCGGCGGCCAGCTCCTTGGCCACCCGCACGGCGGTGTTGGAGCCGCCGGCGGCCGGTGAGGGGATGATCTCGGCGCCCCACATCCGGAGCAGCTCGCGCCGCTCCTCGCTGGTGTTCTCCGGCATCACGCAGACCATCCGGTAGCCCTTGAGCTTGGCCGCCATGGCGAGCGAGATGCCGGTGTTGCCGCTGGTGGGTTCGAGCACGGTGCAGCCGGGGGTGAGCCGGCCGGCCGCCTCGGCCCGCTCGATCATGTGCAGGGCCGGGCGGTCCTTGATCGAGCCGGTCGGGTTGCGGTCCTCCAGCTTGGCCCAGAGCGTCACCAGGCCCGCGTCGTTGCCCGGCACGGCCGCGGAGAGCCGGGGCAGCCGGACCAGCGGCGTGTTGCCGACGGCTGCCAGCGGGCTGTCGTAGCGCATGAGCCGGCGCCTTACTTCGCGCCGCCGGCCACGGCGGGGAGGATGGTGACGCTGTCGCCGTCGGTCAGGCCGGTGGCGAGGCCCTGCAGGAAGCGGACGTCCTCGTCGTTCAGGTAGACGTTGACGAAGCGGCGCAGCTCACCGTTGTCCAGCAGGCGGGCGGCGATGCCCGGGTGGCGGACATCGAGGTCGGCGATGAGCTCTCCGAGATTGCTGCCGGTGCCGTCGACGGCCTTGGCGTCGTTGGTGTAGCTGCGGAGGATGGTCGGGATGCGGACCTCGATGGCCATGGCTGTGCTCCTGGGCAGGTGGTGGTGGGGGCCGCAGGGGCGCGGCGGGTTCGGGCGGAAGGCGGGGCGTGCGGCCGCGCGCACCCGGCTCGGGCCGGGCGGCGCGCCCTCAGGTGTCGCAGCGGGAGGCATCCGGACAGATCGCCGCGGCGTGCCGGCACAGGTCGATGTGCAGGCGCGCCACGAGGCGGATGCCCGGGGCCTGAGTACTCACATCGACGGAACGCATGCGGGCATCGTATAGATTCCCGGCCGGGTTCCTCCATGCCCGTCTCGCTGCTCGGATGATTTCCTCCCGAGTGCTGAGATCCGCTGGGAGCGCCCGGGCGGCCGGCGGGTCGGCCGGCCCGGACCGCCGGCCCTGCCGGTCAGGCGTCGACCACCTGGACGTCCTCCTCGGTGATCACACCGTCCACGATGCGGAACGAGCGGAACTGGAACGGGTCGCCGGCCCCGGTGCCCTCGGCGGTCGAGACCAGCACGTAGTGGGCGTTCGGCTCGGAGGCGTAGCTGACGTCGGTGCGCGAGGGGTAGGCCTCGGTCGCGGTGTGCGAGTGGTAGACGACCACCGGATCCTCGTCCCGGTCGTCCATCTCGCGGTAGAGCTTGAGCAGGTCGGCCGAGTCGAACTCGTAGAAGGTGGGCGAGCGGGCCGCGTTCAGCATCGGGATGAACCGCTCCGGGCGGTCGCTGCCGGCCGGTCCGGCGACGACCCCGCAGGCCTCGTCCGGGTGGTCGGCGCGGGCGTGGGCGACGATCGCGTCGTGCAGCTCTCGGGTGATGGTCAGCATGCGGCCAGGATAGGGGCAGCCCCGGCCGGCCCGTCGGCGCCTCCGACTGCCGGACGGCGGCGCCAACTCGCGGGCGCGACGGCCCCGATCAGCCGGTCATCGCCTCCAGCAGCGACTCCTGCATCGCCCCGAGCCACAGGTAGGCCATCACCAGCGGCTTGCGCTCGTCGCTGTCCGGCAGCTGGTACAGGCCCTCCTCGTCGTCCTCGGTGACCTCCAGCCGGATGCCGATGGTCAGGCGCAGGTCGTTGAGCGCGCCGAGCCAGCGCCGGCACTCCTCGCCGGTGGGGCTCAGCACCCCGCCGTCGCCGCCGAGGGTGTCCAGCGAGCGGACCACGAACAGCGCGTCCTCCCGCTTGCGGGCCCGCAGGTCCAGCTCGGTGTAGCGGCGGAACTCGCCGGCCAGCGCCCGGGTCTGCGGGTCGGCCGCCTCGGCGGGGTCGCCGTAGGCGTCGGGGAAGAGCCGGGCCAGCGCCGGGTCGCTGGGTGCCTCGGTCGGGCCCTCGGCGAACAGGGCGGCCAGCGGGTCGGCGCCCGGATCGCCGCCCGGGCCGGGCCCGATCAGCTCCAGCATCTGCACCTCCAGCGAGCGGAGGATGTCGGCCTCCACCTGGTCGAGCGCGATCGCCGCGCCCCCGTCTCGGGTCCGCTCGAACAACCCAGCCATCAGTGCAACTACCGTCCCACGCTTGTGATTGATTGGAGTGCGATTGTGTGGAGTGCGATTTCCTCGAGTGACCAGTGGAGCTGACTGATCGTCAGTCATGTTGCAGGGTGGCCCACAGGCCGTAGCCGTGCATGGCCTGGACATCCCGCTCCATCTCCTCGCGGGTGCCGCTGGAGACCACCGCGCGCCCGCGGGTGTGGACGTCCATCATGAGCTTGCGGGCCTTCTCCTTCGGGTAGCCGAAGTAGGCCTGGAATACGTAGAGGACATAGCTCATCAGATTGACCGGATCGTTGTGGACGATCGTCACCCACGGCGTGTCCGGCTCCGCCACCGGGAGGCTCTCGGCCTCGGGGCGTTCGATCTCGGCCGGCGCGACACTCACGGCGGGCTCTCCTCACGGGACGGGTCACGGGCTCTGCGTCTGGCACTGCCGGGCACCCCTCCCCGACTCGGCAGAGGCCCCCTCTGACCTCCCATGCTGCCATCCGAGGGAGCGCGGAGCGATTCCGACCCGGCAGTTGGGCGCACAAATCGTCAAACTGACGCTAAGTGGTAGTAGCATCATCCCCATGGACGCCCAGGCATTCGCGGCGGCACCGACCGCCCTGCCCACCTCGCCGGCAGCCGACTCGACCGCGCTGCTCACCGACCGCTACGAGCTCACCATGCTGCAGGCCGCGCTGCGCAGCGGTGCGGCGCACCGCCGCTCGGTCTTCGAGGTCTTCACCCGGCGGTTGCCGGACGGTCGCCGCTACGGCGTGCTGGCCGGGGTCGGCCGGGTCCTCGACGCGGTGCAGAACTTCCGGTTCGGCACCGCCCAGCTGGACTGGCTGGCCGACCAGCGGGTGGTGGACGAGCCGACCCTGCGCTGGCTGGCCGACTACCGCTTCACGGGTGACATCCACGGCTACCCGGAGGGCGAGGTCTACTTCCCCGGCTCCCCGCTGCTGACCGTCGAGGGCAGCTTCGCGGAGTCCGTGATCCTGGAGACGGTGATCCTCTCCATCCTCAACTTCGACTCGGCGGTGGCCGCCGCCGCGTCCCGGATGACGGCCGCCGCAGGGGAGCGGCCGTGCATCGAGATGGGCGCCCGGCGGGCCCACGAACGGGCCGCGGTCGCCGCCGCCCGGGCGGCCTACGTCGCCGGCTTCGCCGCCACCTCCGACCTGGAGGCCGGCTACACCCACGGCATCCCGACCACCGGCACCGCCGCCCACGCCTTCACCCTGCTGCACGACAGCGAGAAGGACGCGTTCACCGCCCAGATCGCCTCGATGGGCACCGGCACCACCCTGCTGGTCGACACCTATGACCTGGCCGAGGCGGTGCGCACCGCCGTCGAGGTGGCCGGGCCCGAGCTCGGCGCGGTCCGGATCGACTCCGGCGACCTGACCATGCTGGCCCACCGGGTCCGCCGCCAGCTCGACGAGCTCGGCGCCCAGCAGACCCGCATCATCGTCACCTCCGACCTGGACGAGTACGCCATCGCCGCACTCGCCGCCGCGCCGGTCGACGGCTACGGGGTCGGCACCAGCCTGGTCACCGGCAGCGGCCAGCCGACCTGCGCGATGGTCTACAAGCTGGTCGCCCGGGCCGCCTCCACCGATCCCGGCGCCCCGCTGGTGCCGGTGGCCAAGCGCTCGGCCGGCGCCAAGACCAGCATCGGCGGCCGCAAGTGGGCGGCCCGCCGCCCGGACGCCGACGGAGTGGCCGAGGCCGAGGTGGTCGGCACCGGCGAGCTGCCCGCCGAGCTCGCCGAGCACACCCTGCAGGTGCCGCTGGTGCGGGCCGGCGAGGTGGTCGGCCGGGAGCCGCTGTCCGCCGCCCGGGAACGCCACCTGCGCTCGCGGGGCGCCCTGCCGATGTCGGCCACCCAGCTCTCCCGCGGCGAGCCGGTGATCGCCACGGAGCTGCTGCTGCACTGACCGGGGGCGGGCGGGACGCCGCTTTCGTGCTCCAGCGGGGCGGTTGCTTCAGCGAGGCGCATCCTTCGGCGGGGAACGTCCTTCAGTGAGGCGCATCCTTCGGCGGGGCGCCCCTTCCACCCTCCACTGGCACTCCCTAGAGTGGCCACACTCCCGAGCGGCCACCCCGCTCGCCACCCGACCCTCAGCAAGGATCCAACACCATGTCCCGGGCCCTGATCGTCATCGATGTGCAGAACGACTTCTGCGAGGGCGGCAGCCTGCCCGTGGCCGGCGGGGCCGAGGTGGCGGCCGCGATCACCGAGCTGATCGCCACCGAGCGTGGCGCCTACGACCACATCGTGGCCACCCGGGACAACCACCTCGACCCGGGCGACCACTTCTCCGCCGAGCCCGACTACGTCGACAGCTGGCCGCCGCACTGCGTGGCCGGCACCGAGGGGGTCGGCTTCCACCCCAGCTTCGCGCCCTCCGTCACCTCGGGCGCGATCGAGGCGGTCTTCTCCAAGGGCGCCCATGCCGCGGCCTACAGCGGCTTCGAGGGCTTCGACGAGAACGGCAGCACGCTCGCCGACTGGCTGCGCGAGCATGCGGTGGACGAGCTGGACCTGGTCGGCATCGCCACCGACCACTGCGTGCGGGCGACCGCGCTGGACGCGGTGCGGGAGGGGTTCGCCACCCGGGTGCTGCTGGACCTCACGGCGGGTGTGGCACCGGAGACCACGGCGAAGGCGCTGGAGCAACTGCGGGCGGCGGGCGTGGTGCTGAGCGGCGAACCGGTGCTGGGCTGAGCGGTGAGCGACTGCTGGGCCAAGCGGGGAGCGGCAAGCGGCTGCTGGGCCAAGCGGGGAGCCGGCGCTGGGCCGAGCCTTCTCGGAGTCTTCGCCAGGGCTGGGTCAGCCCTCGGTGATCTGCAGTTCCACCAAGTCGGTGCCGCCGGTCAACAGGGCCTGCCGCAGTTCATCGGCCACCGCGGCCGGCTCGTCCGCCACCTGGTTCGCGGTCAGGTGCAGCACCCGCACCCCGAGGTACGTCATCCGGTGCTGCCCGGCCCGCACCCAGGCGGTCTCGCCGTCGCTCAGGCAGCGCAGCGCCGAGTCCACCTCGACCGCCACGCCCTCCTGCGGCCAGTAGAGGTCGGGCACCGCGACGAAGGTGCCGCCGCGCATCCGCAGCTCGGGCCCGGTCAGCGGGTCCGGCAGCAGCTCGGCGGCGGCCAGCTCCAGCACCCCGCCGAGCGTCGACTGCCGTTCGGCGGCCAGCAGTTCGTCCACCGCGGCGCGGATCCGCGGCTGCGCCAGCAGGTCCGCCTCGCGCAGCTCCGCGAGCAGCTCGGCCGGCGGGCAGGCCCGGGGACCGTCCGCCCAGCCGTCGGCCACCGCCTCGCGCAGCACGGTCCGCAGCACCTGGGGCCCGAGCAGCCCCGCCTCCAGCACCCCGCTGTCGGTCCACTCGCGCAGCGCGTCCGCCACCGCCCGCGGCACCGGGGCGCAGGCCAGCCCGTGCACCTCGCGGGCCTCCAACTCCCGGGCGGTGCGCCGGATCCGCACCTCCCCCACGTCCCGCAGCCGGCGCTGCCGGGGCACCAGCACCTGCACCCCGGTGACGGCCGGCAGCCGCGGCACCCCGCTGAAGCCGTAGAGCGCCAGCGCGGCCGCGCCGGTGATCACCGCGCCGGTGCCGCTGCCCTCCTCGCGCCCGTTCTGGGCCGCGTAGAGCAGCGCGGCCCACATCCGCTGTTCGGGCGTCGGCTCGCCGGGCTGCAGCAGGTAGACCCGGGGCAGCAGACGCTGCCAGGGGCCGCCACGCCGGCAGTGCTCACTGACCACCCGGGACGGAACTCCCCGGGCCCGCAACTGACTTGCCGTGATCACGTTCTGCTGGCGGCGGGACAGCTCTTCGAGGGACAGGGCGGTGGGCGGCATCTGGAAGCTCATGCGACAACCCTCCCCCGTCACCCGGGCGCCGGAGTCGTGCACTGACGCACCGTTACGGAACCGTCGTCAAACCGGGACAGCTCCGCACTAAAGTCGCCATACCCTCACTCATTCGGAGCAATTGGACGCGATTTGCTTGCGTGCAGTACCCAAGTTATGTATTCCCCAATCGCCATGTGACCCGGACCACTCACGCGGAATCCTCCCTCCCCGCGAGCAACCCGAGCCCATTGCCTACCATCGGGACATGCCATATGACGAAACATCAGGTCTGAGCGCGGCGCAGCTGCGCCTGGGCCGGCTGCCCGGTTACGTCCGGCGGCCCGACCCCGCCCGCCGGGCCGGCGAACGGGGGTCGACGTACAAGAAGGGCTGGGAGGTCCGCTTCACGGCCCGCAGCGAGGCGGAGATAGCAGAGATCCGCGAACTGCTCGTCGCGGCCGGGTTCGCCCCGGCTCGGCCGTTCTTCAAGGGCCAGCAACTGATCCAGCCGGTGTACGGCATGGCAGTGGTGCGGACCTACCTGGAGGCCCGCGAACTGGTCGCCTGACCGGTCGCGGAGCCACCGGGCAACGGGGGTAACGGGGGTAACGGGGGCTTCTCTCCACGGCCGGCTCGCCACGTTCGACGCCGGCCCCGACGCCTACTTCGACGGTGCCGGATGCGCCTCGCGGGCCGCCAGCAGCCGGCCCAGGTTCTCCCTGGCCCAGCCGCAGACCGCGTCCATCGGGCCGAACAGCGAGTGGCCCAACGTCGTCAACTCGTACTCCACGCGGGGCGGGTGCTCCTGGAACTCGGTCCGGGTCAGCAGCCCGTCCCGCTCCAGCGAGCGCAGCGTCTCGGTCAGCACCTTGGGCGTGACCCAGTGCAGCGGCACCCGCAACTCCGAGAACCGCCGAGGCCCCGGCTCCAGGCAACGCAGCACCAACCAGGCCCACTTCTCGCTGAACCTGATCGGCACCGGATTCGGCAGGCAGTCCGGATCGAACAGATCACGCGGCAGCGGCTCCGGCGGGGCCGGGGCGAAGGTGTTCCCAGTCATCGTCGCGGGCAGGTCGTTCTCAAGCCCGGTGGGGCTCAAGGAACTCCAGGCGGTTGCCCAGCTTGTCGAAGGCGTAGAAGCGGTCGTGCCCCGGGAACTCACCGTCCCACTGCACCGGGTGGCCATGGGCCTCAAGCCGCTCGGCCAGCGCCCGCAGGCCGTTCACCAGGATGCCCGGGTGCGCCTTGCGGGCGGGGGCGAAATCCTGCTCCACGCCGAGGTGCACCTCCAGGCCGCCGCCGCGGAACCAGCAGCCGCCGCGGGCTGCCAGCACCGGCGGCTTCGCCAGCTCGGTCATCCCCATCACGTCACCCCAGAACTCCCGGCAGAGCGGCTCGGCCCCCGGCGGAATAGCGAGCTGGACGTGGTGCAAGCCGGCGAAGAAGTCAGTGGAATCGGACATGCCCACGACCCTAGTCCCGCACCTGGCGCCTTGTCAGGAGCCAAATCGATCTTGAGACGATGCCGACCGCCCGAGCCGGGCGCCCAGGCGCAGCGCGAACTCGTCCCGCTCCCGCTCCGACGGACCGGCCTCATCGCCGAGCAGCCCGAAGACCCTCGGCCCGCGCAGCTCCTGCGCCAACTCCGGCGGCCGGGTCACCAGATGAAAATGCACATGCCCGAACCCGGGCGCCTCGGCGAACTGGGCCACGTAGACCTTCCGGCAACCGGTCTCCGCGGTCAGCGCCCGCGACAGCCGCACCTGCCAGCGGCCCAGCGCCGCCGCCTCGTCGTCGTTCAGCTCGGCGATGCTCAGCACATGCCGTCGGGGCAGCAGCACCAGCCAGCCCAGCAACCCCGCCCCGAACGCGTGCGCCACCCGCCAGTGCTCATCCACCGCCACCCGCTCACGCGGCGGCAACTCGTCGAGCACCGCCGTCCGGGCGCAGCTGTAGCACTCCCGCGTCACGCCGTGACCCGCCGCACCAGCACGACGATCCCGCCCACCACCAGCAACAGGACTACCCCACCCGCGACATACAGCCACACCGACACCCCGCCACCACCACCCGCCGCCGCCTGCGGCACCGGCGCGGGCGACGCCGAATCGGGCGCGCCCTGCGACTCCACCCGGTTCAGCAACGGATTGTCCTTCGGCCCGCCGTCCACTGCGGGGTTCGCCGCCAGCGCCTTCGACGGGGACGCGATCCCGTAGCCGTAGCGGTCATTGGGCACCGCACTGCCGTCAGGCGGCGCGACAGCAGTAGTGATCAGCCGGCGGATCACCTGGCCTGCGGTGAGGTCGGGGTACTTGGAACGCACCAGGGCGGCGATGGCGGAGACGTAGGCGGTGGCGTCGGAGGTGCCGTCGGCGAAGCGGTAGTCGGTCGGGGAGGCGTTGCCCGCGCTGTAGATGCCGACACCGGGGGCGACCAGGGTGGTCTCGGGGCCGTGGTTGGACTTCGCCCAGACGTTGCCATGCTGGTCGACCGCACCGACGGCGACGACTCCGGGGAAGGCGGCGGGGTAGGAGACGTCGGAGGCGAGGTTGCCAGTGGCTGCCACCAACACCACATCGTGAGACAGCGCGTACTGCACTGCTTCTCGTGCTGAGGGATCGGTCCGAAGCCCCCCGCCGAAGGACATATTGACGACCTTTGCGCCCTTATCCACCGCAAAGCGAAGAGCCTGATCGAACTTCAGATCCGGCCCTCCCGAGATGTCGTCAACCTCATGAATTCCGATCCGGACTGGCAGGATCTTGGCTTTGGGAGCCAGACCCATTACTCCAGCCTGATCTCCATGTCCATGACCAGCAATGATGCTCGCCATGGCAGTGCCATGGCCGATGCTGTCCGTCCGGCCGTCCGTCTCGGCCCCGGTTAGGTCGGTACCCGGCAGCACCTGGCCCGTCAGGTCCTGGTGGTTGGCAGCAACACCGCTATCCAGGACCGCAACCGTGACACCATCGCCCTGGCTGATCGGCCACACCTTGTTCGGGGCGTCATAGACCTTCAGTGCCCACTGCTGGTCCCGAATGTTGTCCGCCACGGCAGGCCCGGCCGCCAAGCCCCACACCAGGGCCCCAGCCGCCAGAGCAGCCATTCCCCGCATCGACCGCCTGCCGGTCATGACCGCTCCCCCATCTCGTCGACGTCAGCCCCTCATTCCACCACGTCGGGGTTGGCGTCCTCATCCGACGCCCAGGTCTCCTCGTCCTCGACCAGGTAGTCCGCCCGCTTGCCCGTGGGCTTCTTCTTCCGCCGTGTGTCCCGCGTGCCGGGAGGCACGCCCATGCCCTCCTCACCGGGTTCCGCGACGCGCTCCGCGCCGGCCCTGCCGCGAGCACCGAGGCCCGTGCCACCCTCGGTGAAGGCCCTCTCACGCGCGGCTCCACTCGCCGCGCCACCCACCGGCTCCTCCGGTTCGCCGACCGCACCGATCCGTCGGCGGCTCGCAGCACCACCACGCATCCCGGCTGCGGCCCGGCCGCCCGGCATCCCGGCCGCTTCGCCTGATCCTGACGTTCCGCCAGGAACGCGCCCGCCACCGCTCGCAGTCGGCTCGCCCTCGCCGGTGAAGACACCCTCGCGAGGCGTCGATCCCGCACCTGGCCGTCCCCCACGAGGCGTCAGCGGCGCATCGAACGCGCCGCGTGAGCCGCGCTCGCCCAGCAGCGGGCTCTGACCGGCGCTGGTGCCGAGGCCCACCGGCATCGGATTGGTGCCGCTCGGCGCGATGCCGTTCGGCACGCCGCTCGGTGCGCCGCCGGTGGCGATCGCCGGAGGCCGACCGGCGAGTGCCGTGTGGTCCAGACTGGTGCCCGTCGTCGGCGCGGTGGGCAACGGAGCCGTGCCCTGCGGCGCGGCTGTGGACGCCACCGGTGCAGTTCCCGAGCCGATCGCGACGGACTTCGGCGCCGTGGGCGCCGAGTTCGGGACACCGCCCTTGATCCCGGAGTCCGTGGGCCCTGCCGAGGTGGTCGACGAGACCTGACGGGGCTTCGGAGCCGGGGTACTCGCGGTGGCCGCCCGGTTCGCTGCCTGCCGGGTATCCGGCGCCGTCGCATAGCCGCCGATGGCTCCCGCGCCAGCGCCCATCACAAATGCACTCAGCGCCGCGGCGGCGGTTGGATCCGGGGGCGGAACCGTTGGATCGTCAAACCCAAGTGCCGGCGGCTTCAGCACCGGCACCGCAGTCCGGTACTTGTTCGCCAGCGTTTGCATCACCGCGACGGCCTGGGCCTTGCGCTGGTCGGCGATCGGGGTCTTGGTGCTGTCGTCGCCGGTCCCGATGGTGTTCTGGACGGTGTCCGAGATCCCGTTGCCCAGTTGCTCCCAGAAACCCGGCTCCTCGGGCATGTCGTGCTTGGCCTGGTCGATGGCCTCGGACATCATCTGCAGCGTGTTGGCCGCGTCGTTGGCGTAGGCGGCGGTGTTGTTGACGTTGCCGGCCAGCTTGGTCATCGCGCCGTAGAAGGCGTCGCTGGTATTGCCTTCCCACTTCTGGGTGGCGTCGCCGGAGGCGGTGTCCAGGGAGGTGCGGATCTGCTTGAGGGTGTTGGCGGCGCGACGCCAGGGGTCGCTGGCGGACATCACGTCGCCGGAGTTCAGCGACTCGACCATGTTCCGCAGTTGGGAGTGGCTGTAGGCGCTGAAGTCCGTCACATCGTCACTCACGCCGACTCACCCCGTGTCGTCCTAGGCATCGCCACCAAGTCCACCACCAGCTCCTGACGAGTCGTCACCACTGCGGAAGCTCCGTCCCGTCCTGGCCATCACTCGCCGGCGCGCCCTGGTCCGGCTTCGCGCCGCCCGGCTTGCGCTTGCCGCCCGCAGGCGCGCCCGCCGGGACCCCCGCCAGCGAGGGCACCGCACCGTCGCGCGCCGCCGCGTCACCGGTGCTCGGATCGGCACCCGCCCGGTCCGCGGCCCGGTTGGCCGCCGACCGACCGGCCACGGCGCCCGTCGCCGCGCCGCCGGCGGCGGACGCGCCGTAGGCGGCGGCGGTCGCGGGGCTGCCGACCGACCAGCCGTCGGAGGTGACCTGGAGGCTCTGGGAGGTCTGGTGCTCCTGCTCCTCGTAGTTACTGGCGGTCAGGTCGGCCTTCTTCTGGGCCTCGTCGACCGCCTGCTGCAGGGCGGTGAGGACGTCCTTGAGGCCGTCACGCATCACGTCGTACTGATTGTGCAGCGCGGTGGCCTCGGCGAAGTCGCCGAGGGAGCCGCGGGCGATGCCCGACTTGGCGTGCGCGGTGGGTCCGTCGGCGTTCGCCTGGAAGTCGGCCAGCAGGCTGCGCACCTGTCCGGCGAACGCTCGCAGGCTGTCCACCTCGACCTGGTAGCCGGAGCCGCTGCTCCCGTTGTCGGCCACGGTTCGCGCCCTCCCCGTCCTCGTGTCCGTCCGAGCCTGCCCAGTATTCAACGCAACGCCAACCGTCGTGTCCACCACCACGGGTGTCCGTCCGGCAGTCGTGCGCCGCCAAACTGGGTTTCCGTACTCATGTGCGAGTGTCGGATGCTCCTGCTACGGTGCCTACCCAGAGTATCCGATGAGACACGTGGGGGGACCATGCAGGAGCCCGAGGGGAGCCAGACGCTCCAGGTGAATCCCGATGTGCTGACCGCCAGCGGAAAGAGCGGCCAGCAGATCGCCGAGCAGATACCGGGAGAGACGACGAAGATCGTCCAGCCGAGCGACCAGGCTTCCGGGAGCCTGCAGGGCTGGGCGACAGCCGGCGCGCTGCACGACTGCACCGCCGCCTGGAAGACGCTGCTCGACGGGCTCGCCAAGGACATGGACGGCTACGGCGGCAAGCTCGTGGCGATGGCGCAGAACTACCGCAGCACCGACCAGTCGGTGGCCAACCAGCTGGCGGCCATCAACCAGGCGCCCCCCGGCCCCGCCACCACCAGCCAGTCGGCCACCACCGCGAGCACCATGAGCGCCGTGATCGACGCGCCGTACGTGCTCCCGCCGGGCAGCCCCGACCCATTCGCCACCAAGCTCATCAACGCGCCCTACGTGGTCCCCGCAGGTGATGGCCAGTTCGAACTGCCGCCACGCAACACGCCGTACGTCCCCAGCGGGGAGTTCCAACTCCCGCCACGCAACACGCCCTACACCCCCAGCGGCGAATTCGAACTCCCGCCACGCAACACGCCCTACACCCCCAGCGGCGAGTTCCAACTCCCGCCACGCAACACGCCCTACACCCCCAGCGGCGAGTTCCAACTCCCGCCACGCAACTCCACCCAGTTGCCGACGCCGGACCCGGCGGCCATCGACCGCGAGATCAACGCACGCGGCGCCGACGCCCCGAAGGGGATGTAAAGGGGACGTAGTCGTGGAGATCGCTACTCTGCAACACGCGAACTCGATGACGCGGTCGCGGCACGCACCCCCTACGACACGCTGACCACCACGGGCACCTCAGCCGGGCTGGCTGAGCTGGCTGAGCTGGCTGAGCTGGCCGGCCAGAGTCGCTGTACTCCCCGCAGAGCGTCTCCCCGGCCAGGCGACGAGGTCGCCAGGACCCTGCGGAGCTACCTGATCGGCAAGCGCTCCAGCGTGGAGTCCGACACCCCCGGAACGCGGACCATGCGCGCCGCGTTCGACAAGGCGACCTGAGCACGTTCTCCAGGTGCGTCCGGCCCTACGGCACCCCCCACGTCACCGGCGACCCCAGCAGACACGACCCCACCCAGCCCGGCCCACCCCCGCCTCAGCCCTTCACCGCCTCCCCCAGCGCCCGCCGGCAGAGCGAGTCGGCCTGCCGGGTGGTCTCCGGCAGGCGGTACTTGGGGGTCAGTGCCAGCACGGCGGAGACGGCCTCGGACAACCCGATCCGGTGGCCCACCGAGACGAAGACCGGTTTCACTCCCGCGCGGGTGCGCAGCGCGCGGCCGACCTCGCTGCCGTCGCCGGTGTCGACCAGCGGGGTCCAGGCGCCGCGCTCGGGGCCCGGGTCGGTGCTGCTGAAGGTGAACGGGGTCTTGGCCACGCCCATGGTGGCCAGGCCGGTCAGCACGCCCAGGTGGCTGGCCAGGCCGAGGCGGCGCGGGTGGGCCAGGCCGTAGCCGTCGCAGACCACCAGGTCCGGTCGGCGGGTGAGCCGGGACAGGGCGTCGATCACAGCGGGGAGCTCACGGAACGCCAGCAGGCCCGGCAGGTAGGGGAAGGCGATCCGGCCGACGGCGGTGGCCTGCTCGACCACTTCCAGGGTGTCGAGGTCGAGCAGGACGGCCGCGGCGGCGACCACGTCCCGGTCGTCGTCGTAGGCGACGTCGACTCCGGCCACCAGGGCGCCGGGGGCGGGTGCCGGGCCGTGCGGCTCGACCAGGGGGCGCAGGCGGTGCTGCTCGGCCAGCGCCGCCGCCTCGGTGGTGGGCCAGGCGGCCAGGTCGACGGTCGTGATCACGGTGTTCCCCCGGGTGTCAGGCGGGTCCGGCCGGCGCGGACCGGACCCGGGCAACGCTAGCGGGTGGGTCCGCCAGTCGCCCGGGGGCTGCCGGTACGTCAGCCGGTACGTCAGCCGGTACGTCAGTTGGTGGACACCACCACGGTCTTCGCCGCCTTGTCGTGGATGCACTGGCGGTAGGGCTTGTCGAAGACGCCGAACATGCCGTCGACCAGCCACCACAGGCCGCAGCAGAGCACCGCGGGCACGGTGTAGACGGCGGCCCGGGTCCAGGCGGCCTGGCGGTTCGGGCGGGCGCCGTCGCTCAGCATGGCGACCCGGACGTTCATCACCTTCTTGCCCAGGGTCTGGCCGTCCCGGGAGAGCATCACGCCGTCGTAGACCAGGTACAGCGCGTAGTACACCCAGACGCCCTCGGTCCAGCCGTTCCGGTCGAAGCCGCTGATCGGCAGGGTCACCGCGAAGGCGACCACCTGGATGATCACGTAGTCGATCAGGCGGGCGAGGATCCGGCTCGGCCAGGTGCCGAGCGGGGGCATGCCGGCGATCTGGGTCGGGCCGCCCTGGGGGACACCGCCGGGCGCGCCGCCGTAGGAGCTGTACGGGCTGCCGCCGGGCGCCGGGCCGCCGTAGCTGCCCTGGTAGTCACCGGGGTCGGAGGGCTTGCCGTTGTACGGGGAGCCGTTCGCGCCGGGCTGCGACGGCTGCTTGTCGAAGGAGGGCTTGCCGCCTCCTTCCGGATCGGCGTTCGACGGGTCGTAGCTGCTCATATGAGCAGTAGATCACCGCAAATCGTATCTTCTACGGATATCCGACCCGTTTCGCCGACCTTGAACCGATCCTGACCGCCGGTCAGCCGCGCACCACCGTGGTGCGTGCCGCCTTGTCCGGCCAGGCCGCCAGGCCGGCCAGTCCCAGCACGGTGACCAGCAGCAGCTGACCGACCAGCCAGCGGCCGCAGGCCCGGCCGACGCCCGGCGGCTGCCTGGTCCCGGCCCTGACGACCCGTAGCCCGAGCAAGCGCTTGCCCAGGGTGCGGCCGGTCCGCGCGGTGGGCAGCACCTCCAGCAGCAGGCCGGCCAGCAGCAGCGCGCCGAGCAGCAGGGCGACCCGCCCGATGACCGTGCCGTCGATCAGCCAGACGTCCACCTCGCGGCGGGTCAGCTGACTGACCGTCCGGGCCTGGTCGAGTTTCTGCTGCAGGTAGGCGCTGGTCTGGGTGGCCAGCGGCAGACCGACGGCGGTGCCGACGGCGGCCAGTGGCAGCAGGTCCACCAGCCTGGCCAAAAGCCGGCGACCGATTCCCGCGAGTTGTGCCGCCGGCGCCCTGGTGGCATCGGAGGTCGGCGGGGCCGACTTCTGGCGCACGGCCGGCACCGGAGCAGGCACGGGCACCACCGGAGCGGGCCCGGGAGCGGCCATGGATGCGGGCCCCGGCACCGGCGCGGCAGCCGCCACCGGCGCAGGCACAGGCACGGGCACGGGCACGGGCGCAGACACAGGGGCAGGAACGGGAGCCGGTGCGGGAACGGGAGCCGGTGCCGGAACGGGCGCGGGAGCCGAGGCCGGCGCGAAGGCGGGTCCCGCCTCGGCAATCGGAGCAGCCCCCGCGGCAGGCGCCCCCGCCGCGCCGTGCGCGCCGGTACCCTCCGTGACCCCCCAGGACACCCAGCGCGGCGCTCCCCCCGTCTCCAGCAGCCCGCGCTGCTCATGCGGATCGGCCCGCCACCCCGGCTCGTCCAGTTGGGCCGCCGGACCGAGCGTGAACACCGCGTTGGCGCCCGTCTCGTCCAGGAAAACCGGCCCGGTCTCGCAGTCCTCGCCGGCCACCACCACGGCCGGCTCCGGCGCGGTGGGCGGGGCGGGCACCACGGGCGGCGGGATGTAGCGCGCGTTGGGCCGCGCCGCCGGCCGGTCGGCGAACGGCGGCGGGGGCAGCACCTCGCCCGCGGCGGGTGCCGGACGGCTGGTCCCGGGCACCCAGGTACCGCCGTTCCAGTAGCGGACGAAGCCCGGCACCGACGGGTCCGGGTAGTAGCCGGGCTCGGGTGCGGCCGCCCGGCTGGCGACCATTGGCTGGTCCGACATGGCTGATCCACTCTCCTGGGGCCTCGGCGGGGACGCACGCCACGTCGCCGGGCAGTCACAAAGGGTAGCCCTTTCGGGGCGCCCTCCGCTCGTGTTGGAGATTCCCGGGACATCCGCCCGGAATGTGTGTAAGACCTCGGCGCCCCCGCGCTCTCTCCGGGTGAAGCGGCCTGCACGGGCCGGTGGGAGCGATCGAGAGGAACGACGCCATGGACGTCCAGCCGAGCGTGGTGGAGCAGGAACTGCAGCTGAAGCTGGTGCTCTCGCCCGAGCGCAGCATCCCGGTCCCGGCCCGGCTGTCGTACGGCAGCCACGACCCGTACGCCGTGCACATCACCTTCCACCTGGACACCGGCTCCCCGGTGACCTGGGTGTTCGCCCGCGAGCTGCTGGTCGAGGGCACCTTCCGCCCGTGCGGTCAGGGCGATGTGCGGATCTGGCCCACCCTCCCCCAGCCTTCGGCCGGGGGTGCCCCCATCGGTCGGCAGAGCGTGCTCTGCCTCGCGCTCACCTCACCGGGCGGTGACGCGCTGCTGGAGGCGCCGCTGCCGACCGTGGCGGCCTGGCTGGAGCGCTGCCACCGGCTGGTGCCGCCGGGCAGCGAGCTGGGCGTCCTCGACCTGGAGGGCTCGCTCGCCGCGCTGCTGGCCTGAGCCGGTGCGGCCGGCGGCTCGGATCAGCGCACCGCGGGGGTGCGCTGCTCCACGGGCGGGCGCTGCTCAGCGGGCGGGAAGCTGGCCTGAGCCGGTGCGGCCAGCGGCCCGGATCAGCGCACCGCGGGGGTGCGCTGCTCCACGGGCGGGCGCTGCTCGGCGGAGGTGCGCGGGGCGATCAGCGCCCCGGGTGCCCGGGAGGCGGAGCGCGGCTGGGGCACCACCGGACGTCCCACCGCCAGTCGCCGGGCCCGCACCCGCAGGGCGGCCACGGTCAGGAAGCAGAGCCCGATCCACGGGTAGAGGCCGGCGGGCAGCTGCTGGAACAGGCTGAGCCGGAGGTCGACTATGCCGACGTGCGGCACCATCCACATCGCGAAGGAGCAGAAGCCGAGCAGCGTCATCACGAAGATCGGCCGCCAGCGCAGGCGGCGCACCGCGACCGGCCGGGTGCGCTCATGGTCCGCCTCGGCGGCCAGCAGCACCAGCAGCGGCACGCACCAGACCCAGTGGTGGGTCCAGCTGATCGGCGAGACCAGCAGCGCGGTGACGGCGGTGCAGCAGACGCCCCAGGCCTCGGCGCGGGGCAGTCGGCGGTTGTTGCGCCAGAGCTGGGCGGCGATCGCGAGGCCGGCCACCGCGACCACGGCGACCAGCAGCGCGGCCCCGGGCCCGGGGACGTGCACCTGCTCGAACCGGGCGACGATCCCGCGCAGCGACTGGTTGTCGACGATGTCGGTGCGGCCGACTCGGGAGGAGTCGTAGAGGTACTTGGTCCAGAAGCCCTTGCTGGCGTCGGGGAGCACCAGCGCGCTGGCGGCGAAGGTGACCAGGAAGGTGACGCCGGCGGTGATCGCGGCCCGGATCCGGCCGGTGAGCAGCAGGTAGACGGCGAACAGTCCCGGGGTGAGCTTCATGCCGGCCGCTATCCCGATGCCGACGCCCTTCCAGCCGCGGTCCCGCGCGACGTTGAAGTCCCAGAGCACCAGGCAGAGCAGCAGCAGGTTGATCTGGCCGTAGCGCAGATTGGTGTAGATCGGCTCCAGCCAGACACCGAGCCCGGCGACCAGCACCACGCCGATCGGCCGCAGCTGCCGGTTGGGCCAGCCGGCCAGCCGGAACGAGAGCAGCGCCGCCAGGGCGAGCAGTCCGACGTTGCCGGCGGTGACCGCGACCCGTAGGAAGCTCACCGAGAACCAGGTGGTCGGCACGAAGAGCAGCGCGGCGAACGGCGGGTAGGTGGCCGGCAGGTTGGCCGCGGTGACCCGCAGCCCGTAGAGGTCGAGGTGGTGGACCACCGCGTTGCCCTCGGCCCGGTAGACGATCATGTCCACCATGGCGGTGCCGATCAGGTGCCGGACCAGCGCGTAGCCGAACAGCGAGGCCAGCGCCAGCAGGGTGGCGATCCACATCGGCTTGCGCGGTGCCTCCCGCACCGCCCGCACCGGGGCGGTGACCCAGGGTCGCCACCTCGTTGCAGGCGAAGGGGCGGGCCGGGGGGCGGTTCGCACCGTCCGCTGGTCCTCATGCACCACTGTCACTTGCCCGCTCCATCCCGCCGGCCGGTCGACCAGCCATCGACCATACCGGAGGGGTGTGGCTGTGGCGTGTGCTGCGCAGGAGGTGATTGCGAAGGACCGCGGCCACCTCAGGCGATGCCGTCGCGCCACCTGCGGGCCCGTCCCCGCCTGCGGGCGGCCGGGGCCGGCGGGGACGTGTCGACGCCCAGCCGCAGCCGGATCTCGGCGCCGCCGAGCCCCGCCGAGCGGCCCAGTGCCAGGTCACCGCCGGTGGCCGCCGCGCCGACCCCGCAGCCCCCGCAAACCGCCGCCCCTGAGCACAGCCCGACCCCGGTGTCCGAGCGGCACCCGGTGCCGAGCGACGCGGGCCCGCCGAGCGCCCCAGGCGGCGGCGGCACGGTGCGGAGCTATCTGGTGCCGGGCGGCCGGGTCGCGGTGAACCTGCGCCCGGACAGCGCCGAGCTGGTCTCAGCCGTACCGGATCCGGGCTGGCAGCTGCAGATGTGGACCGGCGACCAGTGGCTGCGGGTCGACTTCACCCAGGCGGACAGCACCAACTCGGTCTTCGTCACCTGGAACGGGCATCCGCCGGACGTGCAGACCGTGGTGCGCTGATCCGGCGCCCGGGCAGCCCGACGGCCCCCGGTCCGGACGGAACGGACCGGGACCCTGGGCCACCCGCGGTGCTACAGGTTGCCGCGCTTCTCCTGCTCGCGCTCGATCGCCTCGAACAGCGCCTTGAAGTTGCCCTTGCCGAAGCCCATCGAGCCGTGCCGCTCGATCATCTCGAAGAAGACGGTCGGCTTGTCCTGGACCGGCTTGGTGAAGATCTGCAGCAGGTAGCCGTCCTCGTCGCGGTCGGCCAGGATCTTCAGCTCGCGCAGCTCCTCGATCGGCACCCGGGTGTCGCCGACCCACTCGCCCAGGGTGTCGTAGTAGCTGTCCGGGGTGTCCAGGAACTCGACACCGGCCTCGCGCATCTGCCGGACCGACGCCACGATGTCGTTGGTGGCCAGCGCGATGTGCTGGACGCCGGGGCCGCCGTAGAACTCCAGGTACTCGTCGATCTGCGACTTCTTCTTGGCGATGGCCGGCTCGTTCAGCGGGAACTTCACCTTGCGGGTGCCGTCCGCGACCACCTTGGACATCAGCGCGGAGTACTCGGTGGCGATGTCGTCGCCGACGAACTCCTTCATGTTGGTGAAGCCCATCACCTGGTTGTAGAACTCCACCCAGGTGTTCATCTTGCCGAGCTCGACGTTGCCCACGCAGTGGTCGATGGCCTGGAAGTTGCGGCGGGCGAGCGGCGCCACGATGGGGTTCTTGGCGGCGTAGCCGGGCAGGTACGGGCCGGCGTAGCGGGAGCGGTCCACCAGGGTGTGCCGGGTCTCGCCGTAGGTGGCGATCGCGGCCAGCACCACGGTGCCGTGCTCGTCGTCCAGCTCGTGCGGCTCGACCAGGCCGGTGGCGCCGTGCTCGATGGCGTAGGCGTAGGCGGCGTGGACGTCCGGCACCTCGATGGCCAGGTCGGTCACGCCGTCGCCGTGGGCGGCCACGTGCTGCTCGATGAACTTGCCGTGGTCGGTGGTCGCCTTGATCACCGAGGTGAAGACGAACCGGGCGGAGCCGGACTCCAGCACGTAGCTGGCGGTCTCGCGGTGGCCGGTCTCCGGGCCGCGGTAGGCGACGCAGCGCATCCCGAACGCGGTGGAGTAGTAGTGCGCGGCCTGCTTGGCGTTGCCCACTGCGAACTCGACGGCGTCCATCCCCTTCACCGGGAAGGAGTCGGCGGGGACGGACTGAGCGGCGGTGTCGGTCATGACTGCCTCCCTGTAGGCGTGAGGACCTCGCCCGCCCCGGGGTGTGGGGCCGGCGGCCCGTGGCGGCGGGTGGGGGGTGCCCGTCACGGGGTCGTGGGTGGAGAGTGGCCCCGCTCACGTCGCTGCGCAACTGTTCGGTCGAACGCTGGTCAAGCTGTGCGCTCTGGTCGCAGAATGCGTCTGCCGGCTGTACAGACTGCCCAGCCCTGGAGGCCTCCGATGCACGTGCCAGCTTCGCCCCATATCGGTGCTGCGTCCCGAATCGACGCCTTGGACGCCCGGCTGATCGAACTGCTGGCCGCCGAGCCGCGGATCGGGGTGCTGGAGTGCTCGCGCCGGCTGCAGGTGGCCCGGGGCACGGTGCAGGCCCGGTTGGACCGGTTGATGGCACGCGGGGTGGTCGGGGGCTTCGGGCCCGAGGTGGATCCGGCGGCGCTCGGCTATCCGGTGACGGCCTTCGCCACCCTGGAGATCTCGCAGGGCCAGGGCTCCGACGTGCGGGCCCACCTCGCCGCGGTGCCCGAGGTGCTGGAGCTGCACACCATCACCGGGCAGGGCGACATGCTCTGCCGGATCGTCGCCCGCTCCAACGCCGACCTGCAGCGGGTGATCGACCGGGTGGTGGGCTTCGACGGGATCGTCCGGGCGGCGACCGCGATCGCACTGGAGAACCCGGTGCCCTACCGGGTGCTGCCGCTGGTGGCGCAGGCCGCCGGCGAGGAGCCGCCGACGGCCTGATCAGACGGGCGGTCTCAGCAGCTGGGCACCGGCCCGCCGCTGCCCAGCGCGTTCAGCGCGGCCACCGAGTCGCTGAGCGTGTTCACCGGGACCAGCCGCAGCCCGGACGGGGTGTTGACCTTGGCGTCGGCGCACTCGGCACGCGGCACCAGGAAGACGCTGGCACCGTCGCGGGCCGCTGCCTGGGTCTTCAGCGCCACCCCGCCGACCGTGCCGATGTCGCCGTTGGCGTCGATGGTGCCGGTGCCGGCGATGTCGCGCCCGCCGGTCAGGTCGCCGCCCTTGCCGTTGCCGGCCAGCTTGTCGATGATCGCCAGGGTGAGCATCTGGCCGCCGCTGGGGCCGCCGATGTCGCCGAGGTCGACCGAGACCTTCACCTGGTCCGGGGAGAGGTGCAGATAGCTCAGCGCGGCGGCGGTGGCGCTGTCCTGGGACTGCACCACCTCCTGGCGGGCCTGGCTCATGTCGCCCTGCGGGTAGACGCTGTCCCGGGGCAGCACCGCCACCTTCGGGTCCAGCCAGCCCTGCAGCGCCGCCTCCAGGCTGATCGACTCCTTCGGCCCGGTGGCCAGGATGGTGGTCACCAGCAGCGTCCCGCTGGTCGCCCGGACCGGGGCACCGGTGATGGTCACCACCTGGTTGCCCTGGTAGCTGCCCAGCGCGTTGGCGGTGGCGCCCGGCCAGGTCTTGGTGAACGGCAGCGGGGCGAACGCGGCCACCAGGAACAGCACGGCCAGGACGGCGCCGCAGAGCGTCAGCGCCCGGCGGCGCGGGGTCAGCCAGGAGGTGTGGGAGTCAGCAGGCACAAGGGGAATCCAAACACACCGCGGCTCAGCGCAGGGCGTCCGCCACCTCGGTCGCCGCCTCCACCACCCGCGGCCCGACCCGCTCGGGCACCAAACCGTTGAGCATCACCACACCGACGCTGCCCTCGATCCCGCTCAGGCCGATCAGCGCGGCGGCGGCGCCGCTGGCGCCCGACTGCTCCTCCGCCCGGGTGATCACGAAGGCCTGCTCGGGCCGCCGCTGGCCGGGGTGCTTGCGGGCCTCCAGGATGGCCTTGCCGGCCGCGCTCTCGTCCAGCGGGTGCCGCAGGCCGGTGCGGTAGGCGACGTGGAAGTCGGTCCAGCTGGGCTCCACCACGGCGACGGCCAGCGCCTCGGTGCCGTCCACCAGGGTGAGGTGGGCGGTCGCCCCGAGGTCCTCGGCCAGGCTGCGCAGCGCGGGCAGCGCCGCCTCGCGCAGCAGCGGGTGCACCCGGTGGGCCAGCCGCAGCACCCCGAGGCCGACCCGGGCCCGCCCGCCGATGTCGCGGCGGACCAGCCCGTGCTGCTCCAGGGTGGCCAGCAGCCGGTAGACCACGGTGCGGTTGACGGCCAGCCGGGCTGCCAGCTCGGTGACGGTCAGCCCGCGCTCCGAGTCGGCCAGCAGTTTGAGCACCCGGACACCGCGGTCAAGGGTCTGGGAGGTCTCGGCGGTCACGACACGCATTCCTTTCCACGGCGTCGGCCGACCGACAGGCCGCCGCGCCGACCGAGTGAGTCGCGCGCAGGGGTGATGGACGCGGCAGGCCTGCTGCGACGTCATCGGCACACGCGGCCCTGCGCGCTCCGGTAGGAGGTCGTGCCTACGGCAGAGCGTGGGGAGAAAGTAGTAACTGAATCGGCGCTGCGGAAGTGCTTGTCCAAAATTCGGTCAAGATCGATTTTTTGGATTCGGACCAACCCGGGCAATAGTCGGCAATTCGCGGGCCTGTTCGGGCCGCCGCCGGCACCGTCGTTCCGGGTAACGGACACCTGGGAGTTTCCGGGGAACTCGCCGGTCGGAATGCGGACGGCCCGGCGCACTCGTGGTGCGCCGGGCCGAAATCACCGTGACGAACCGTCGGCAGAACGGTGACGGACCGTTGTTCCCGCCGGCTGGAAAAGCGAGGTCAGCGGGCCCATTCCTTGACCTTGGCGATCCGGGCCCTGAGCTGGTTGGCGGTGGCCTGGGCGGTCAGCGGACCGCCGCACTGGCGGCGCAGCTCGTTGTGGATGGTGCCGTGCGGCTGGTTGGTCCGGTGGTGCCAGGCGGCCACCAGGGTGTTCAACTCCTTACGCAGTTCCCGCAGTTCCTGATGGGTCACCACCGGGCGCTGCTCGGCCGGCAGTTCGAGCAGGTCGGCCTCCTCGGCGGGCTTGGCCTTGGAGCGCTGGATCTGCCGGCTCTGCCGCTTCTGCAGCAGCAGGTGCACCTGGTCCGGCTCCAGCAGGCCCGGGATTCCGAGGTAGTCCTCTTCCTCCTCGGAGCCCGGGTGCGCCTGCATCCCGAACTCCATGGCGTTGTAGAGCACGCGGTCGAACACCGCGTCGGACCCGAGCGCCTCGTAGGAGAGCTCCTCGCCGCCGGCCCCGTCCGGACCGTCGTTGGCCCGCTCGGCCTCGGCGAGCAGCCGGTCCTCCTCGTCGAAGAGCCCGTCGCCCTCCTTCTTCGGCCGGTCCAGCACGTGGTCGCGCTGCAGTTCCATCTCGTTGGCGAAGCCGAGCAGCATCGGCACCGAGGGCAGGAAGACCGAGGCGGTCTCGCCGCGCTTGCGGGCCCGGACGAAGCGGCCCACCGCCTGGGCGAAGAACAGCGGGGTGGAGATCGAGGTGGCGTAGACGCCGACCGCCAGGCGGGGCACGTCGACGCCCTCGGAGACCATCCGGACCGCGACCATCCAGCGGTCGTCCGAGGCGGAGAACTCGGAGATCTTCTTGGACGCCTCGGCCTCGTCGGAGAGCACCAGGGTGGCCTTGCTGCCGCTGATCTCGCGGATCATCTTGGCGTAGGCGCGGGCCGAGTTCTGGTCGCTGGCGATCACCAGGGCGCCGGCGTCCGGGATCGCCTTGCGCACCTCGGTGAGCCGCTTGTCGGCGGCCCGCAGCACATTGGGGATCCACTCGCCCTGCGGGGAGAGCGCGGTCCGCCAGGCCTGGGCGATCAGGTCCTTGGTCATCGGCTCGCCGAGCCGGGCCTCCAGCTCGTCGCCGGACTTGGTCCGCCAGCGCATGTTGCCGCTGTAGGAGAGGAAGATCACGGGGCGGACGACGTGGTCGGCCAGCGCGTGCCCGTAGCCGTAGGTGTAGTCGGCGACCGACTTGCGCAGGCCGTCGGCGTCGGGCTCGTACTGGACGAACGGGATCGGGTTGGTGTCCGAGCGGAACGGGGTACCGGTCAGCGCGAGCCGCCGGGTGGCCGGCTCGAACGCCTCCAGGCAGGCCTCGCCCCACGACTTGGAGTCGCCGGCGTGGTGGATCTCGTCCATGATCACCAGCGTCTTGCGGGACTCCGTGCGGTTGCGGTGCAGCATCGGGTTGACCCCGATGCCCGCGTAGGTGACCACGATGCCGTGGTAGTCCCGGGAGAGCGGACCCGAGGAGTACGCCGGATCCAGCCGGATGCCGATCCGCGCGGCCGCCTCGGCCCACTGCTTCTTCAGGTGCTCGGTGGGCGCCACCACGGTGACCTGCTGCACCAGGTGGTTGTGCAGCAGGTAGGAGGCCAGGGTCAGGGCGAAGGTGGTCTTGCCTGCGCCCGGGGTGGCGACCGCCATGAAGTCCCGGGGCTGGGTCTCGATGTACTTGTCGAGCGCCCCCTGCTGCCAAGCCCGCAGCTTGCCTGCGGTCCCCCAGGGCGCCCGGCCCGGGAACGCCGGAGACAGGTGCGTAGCGGCGGAGGTCCCGCTGGGCCGAAGCGCCTGGTGCGGGTCGGCGGCATCGGAGAACAGCGGCGAGATGGACGGCGCGGGCGAAGAGGCGGCAGTACTCACGGTCTCCGGAAAAGGTGATTGTCGCAGGTCAGGGCGGTGTTCCCGGCCCCACCCCGCAGTCGGCGGGCGATCGGACAACCCGCCTAGCGTACCGGGCCCAGGGCCGTCGCCGAGCTCGACACAGACCCTCACTGGGCGTCGTGCAGCTCCCGCAACCGCCGCGCGATATCGCCCAGCTCATGGATCGCACCCGCCGCCACACCCACCACCAGCTTGTATGCCCCGTCCTGATCGACGGCCGGCATCTCGGCCCCGTTGAGGTCGAGGAAGACCACCGTGCACATCCACGCGGTGCGCTTGTTCCCGTCCACGAACGGATGGTTGATCAGCAGCGAGTGCAGCAGCGCCGCCGCCTTCTCCCATACGGTGGCGTAGGCCTCGATCCCGAACATCTCGGACCCCGGGCGGTGCACCGCCGAGTCGAGCAGACCGAGATCCCGGACCCCCATGCTCCGCCCCTGGCAGGCGAACTCCGAAAGCTCCAGGACCTCCCGGACTGTCAGGTACTTCACTCGCCCAGCCTCCGGAGCAGATCGGCGTGGCGGGTCGCGTACTTGGCGCCGAGCTTGCGCACCGAGTCCCGATCGGACTCCTCGCGCAGGTACCGCTCGATGGCCAGCAGTACGACGGCGTGCATGCTGCGCCCCTCCTCCTCCGCCCGGGCCTTCAGGGCTTCCTGCTGTTCGTCGCTGAGTCGCAGATTCATGGCCATACCGAAACGGTACTTGGGATGGGGTCATTATGGTACTTGATCAACGTGACCCACATCACCCGTCCGCCCCGGTAATCCCCCGCCCCCGCGCCGCTCTCTCCTGGTGACCGCATGTCCCGTCCCCAAGGAGCCCCCCATGCGCAGCGCCAGTGTCGAGCACGTCGTCCAGGCCCGGCTGATCCTCAGCACCCAGGTGTCCACCGGCCTCACCGTGGTGCTGCGGTACCGGCGGAACGATCCGCTGGCGGTGCGGATGGTGTTTCCGGCCGAGTACTCGCTGGACGAGCGGTCTGCGCCGCAGGGTGGGGCCGAGGTGGTGTGGGTGTTCGCGCGGCAGTTGCTGGCCTGCGGGCTGGAGCTGCCGAGCGGGCTCGGGGACGTGCACGTCCGGCCCTGCCGGGGCGCGCACACCATGGTCGAGCTGCGGGCGCCGGAGGGGGTGGCGCTGGTGCGGTTCGAGGCCGGCGATCTGCGCCGGTTCCTCTGGGCCAGCTACCAGGCGGTGCCCGAGGACCGGGAGCTGCGGCACCTGGACGCCGACCGGGCGCTGGCCGAGCTGCTGGGTTCCTGAGATCGGGCACCCCCGGCCGAAGGCTGGGGGAGCGTCACCCGGGTCCGCGGTGGCCGGCCAGATGGGCGTAGACCACCACGTTCCCCTGGTAGCCGTCGCCCTTGCGGTAGCCGCCGCCGCAGGTGATCAGGCGCAGCTGGGGGTCCGGGGCCTGGCCGTAGACCTGCTGGTCGGGGAAGGCGGTGCGCGGGTAGACCTCGACCCCGTCGACGGTGAACCAGGCGGTGCTGCGGTCGTCCCGGAGCACGTCGATCCGGTCGCCGCGGCGCAGCGCGCCCAGCCCGTGGAAGACGGCCGGGCCGGTCGCGGTGTCCACGTGCCCGGCCAGCAGGGCGGTGCCGCGCTGACCCGGCGTCACCCCGGCCTGGTACCAGCCGGCCAGGTTGCGGTCCTGGTCCGGCGGGGTGGCCAGGTGGCCCTCGGGGTCCAGGCCGACGCCGGCGATCGGGGCGTCCACCCCGATCGCCGGGATTCTGATCCGCGCCGGCCGCGACCGGCCCATCGGGGTGCCGCTCAGCCCGGCCGGGCGCACCCCGCCGGCGCCCAGTGCCTCGGCGGGCGCGGGGGCGGGCGGCGGCGAGCCGTGCAGGCCGTCCTGCACCAACCAGGCGCCCGCGACCATCGCCGCCCCCAGCAGCGCCGCCCCCGGCCAGGGGCTTCGGTGTCCGGTCGGCCCGCCGTCCGGTCTCGCCATCAGTCCACCGCCCCTTCGGTCCGGCCCGATCCAGCCAAGTCGGAGGTCCGCCGCCGCGCATCGGCTGCGCCTGCGGACGGGTGATCGGTGGACGAGCGGCGCAGCGCGCCGACGCCGAGCAGCCGCGGCCGGACCAGGAACCCCTCGGCCATGCCGTTGGCGATCGCGATCACCGGCAGCTCTGAGGACTTCTCGTAGAGCACGAACCGCGGCTCCCAGACCGGCTGGTACTTGGCGTTGGCCCGGTACAGCGACTCCAGCTGCCACCAGCGGGAGAGGAACCGCAGCACGGTCCGGAACAGCCGCAGCACCGGACCGGCCCCCAGCTTGCCGCCGGCCTCGAAGACGTAGCGGAACATCGCGAAGTTCAGCGAGACCCGGGTGACCGTGGGCTCGCCGTGCGCGGCGCGCAGCAGCAGCTCGGTGACCAGGAACTCCACCAGCCCGTTCTCCGACTCCCGGTCACGGCGCATCAGGTCCAGCGAGAGGCCGTGCGCGCCCCACGGCACGAAGCTGAGCAGCGCGCAGGTGCGGTCGTTCTCGTCGCGGCACTCGACCATCAGGCAGTCGCCGTCGGCCGGGTCGCCGAGCCGGCCGAGCGCCATGGTGAAGCCGCGTTCGGTGCGCCCGTGCCGCCAGGCGTCGGCCAGGTGCACCAGTTCGGCCAGCTCGGCTTCCGGGATGTCCCGGTGCCGGCGGATCACGGCGGTGCAGCCGGCCTTGCGGACCCGGTTGTGCGCCTGCCGCAGGGTCCGCATCGAGCGTCCCTCCAGGGTGAAGCCCGCCACCTCCACGATGGCCTCGTCGCCGAACTCCAGGGCCTTGAGGCCGGCCCGGCGGTAGGCGATGCCGGCCTGCTCGCCGGCGCCGGTGACGGCCGGCACCCAGGCGTTGGCCCGGGCCAGTTCGCGCCACCGGTCGATCGCCTGCGGCCAGGCCTCCGGGTCGCCGATCGGGTCGCCGGAGGCCAGCGCCACCCCGTTGACCACCCGGTAGAGCACCGCGGCCTTGCCGGACGGCGACCAGCAGACCGCCTTGTCGCGGCGCAGCGCGAAGTAGCCCAGCGAGTCGCGGGCGCCGTGCCGCTCCAGTAGGGCGCGCAGCCGCTGCTCGTCCTCGGGCTGCAGCCAGACCCGGTCTCGCGGGGAGCGGAAGAAGACCCGCAGCACGATCAGGAACACGGCGGCGGCGAGCACGTTGATCGCCAGGTCGGCCCAGCGGGCGACGGCCACCGTGGGCACCAGTTCGCCGAAGCCCGTGGTGGTGAAGAGGCGGATCGCGGCGTACCGGACGCTGTCGTCCCAGTCCGGTACCGGCGGCGAGCTGCTGGCCCGGATCAGCACCGCGCCCAGGCCCAGCACCAGCGCGGCGCCGACCACCGCGCTGCTCAGCCCGATCAGGACGTTGCCGTGCGCGCCACGCGCCTGGTAGACGCGCCGGCTGAGCAGCAGCGCGGCGAGCACGCTCGCGGTGAGGGCGGCCGATACCCAGTTGAACGGGTGCCCGCGGTCCTCGGGCAGCGCCAGCAGGGCCAGCCCGAACAGCACGGCGTAGCCGGCGACCACTGCGGTGGCCACTATCCAGGCGGCCCGCTTGCGGCGGCGCAGCATCACGGCCAGCAGGGCGGCGAACAGCGCGGCGGTGAAGCCGGCGGTGAACAGCACGGGGGTGAAGTACTCGCCGCTGTCGACCTTGTGCACCCGCTCCCGGAACGGCGTGACCAGCCCGGTCAGCAGGTTGACCGCGGCGGCGATCCGCAGGTACCACTCGGCGTAGCCGCCGCAGCGCTGCCGCCAGCGAGCGGGCGGTGGTGGCGGCGGCACCTGCGCGGGTGCGGCGAGCGGCGGCGCGGCGGCGACCGGTTCGGCGGTCACGTCGGGAGCGCCGGCCAGCAGGTTGTAGGCGGCCGTCTTGACGGCCATCAGCCGCCGGTGCACCCGGGCCTCGCGCCGCTCGGCGCGGGCCATCCGGCGCGGGCGGCTGCGGTAGCGCCAGCGGGCCCAGGGGCTGCCTGGGCGGGCCAGCCGGATCGCGCCGACCACCGCGAGCAGCGGGATCATCACGCCGAGCAGGCCCGTCCACAGCTTGCCCTTGAGCAGGCTGACCACGACCAGCACCAGCAGCACGCCGGCCACCGCCAGTTGGGAGGGCGAGACCTTGCCGACGAACCCGCCGAGCGGGAGCTGGCCGAGCAGCAGCAGGCCGATCAGCGCCACGGCCAGGATCACCGCGTCCACCGACTTGCGGCCCTGCTCCTTCCAGTAGACGTCCTCCAGGTGCAGCACCAGGGCGAACTCGTCGAGGACCAGGCCGCAGCCGATCCCGAAGGCCAGCGCGAAGGCCTCGCGCAGGTGGCCGCTCGGGCTGTGCAGCGTGAAGCCGCCGACGCCGGCGACCAGCATCAGCGCCTGCCCGAAGACCACGTGGTGGATGTGCAGGCCGCCGGGGGTGACGTTGCCGGGCCACCAGGGGGTGCCGCGGCGGATCAGCCGGGTGCTCAGCCGGATGAAGAGGAAGGCGGCGATCAGGCCGAGCAGCAGCAGGAAGAGCGGCTGCCGGCCGGGCTCGACGACTCGGGAGTGGTAGGCATTCAGTACCGACTGCCACATGGCGACCCGCGCTCCTCCCGCCCTGCCTGCGTTTCAATCTGAATGATCGTTCGCTCCGGCTGACGCGTCGACACGCCGATCGGCTGGTCCTAACGGGCGGTTGAACACCCGCCGGGGCCGCCGTCCAGGTCAGATCATGCGATTCTGTGACAAATCCCCGATAACGGTCAATCAGCGGACAGAGAACCACCCATCGGAAACCGCACGGCCGTTGGGGCGCAACCGTGCACGTCGCACCGACTTGGAGTGATCATGGACGCCCTGTCCCGCCGTTCCCTGCTCGCGGCCGGCGCCGCCACCGCCGCCACGGTGGCCGCCGGCTGCGCCCGACCCGCCGCCGCCGGCCACCAGGCGGCTCCGGCCGGGGCCGCGGCGGCGGGACGATCGTCCTCGCCGGCGGCCCCCAGCACCCCGGCCAAGCCGCCCGCAGTGATGATCGGCGACGGCTCCACCTCCGACACCGGCCCGCAGCCCAACCAGCCCGTCCCGGAACCCCTGGAGCTGGGCCAGCGCCCGCCGCAGTTCGTGGTGTTCTCCTGGGACGGCGCGGGCGAGCTGGACAACAGGCTCTTCTCCCGGTTCCGCACCCTGGCCAACCAGCACAACGCCTCGATGACGTTCTTCCTCAGCGGCATCTACACGCTGCCCGAGGGCAAGAAGGAGCTCTACCGCCCACCCCAGCACCGGATCGGCGCCTCCGACATCGGCTACCTGGCCGACGACCACATCCACGCCACGCTGACCCAGGTCGGCGCGGCCTGGCTGGACGGCCACGAGATCGGCACCCACTTCAACGGCCACTTCTGCGGCGGCAACGGGGTCGGCCGCTGGTCGTCCGAGGAGTGGGAGAGCGAGATCCAGCAGGCCATGGACTTCGTCATGAAGTGGAGGACCAACACCGGCTTCAGCGATCTGCCCGCGCTGCCCTTCGACTACCGCAAGGAGCTGATCGGCGGCCGCACCCCCTGCCTGGAGGGCCAGCGCGCCCTGCTGCCGACCGCGGCCGCCCGCGGCTGGAAGTACGACGCCAGCGGCCCGGGCGGGTTGCAGGTGTGGCCGCAGAAGTTCCAGGGCGGCGCGCTCTGGGACATGCCGCTGCAGTCCATCCCGTTCCCCGGGCACTCCTTCCAGGTCCTGTCGATGGACTACAACATCATGTACAACCAGTCGGGCGACGACACCAAGGGCAATCCGGTGATGCAGGACGCCTGGCAGCAGCAGGCCCGGGACTCCTACCTGATGGGCTTCGAACGCGCCTACACCACCAACCGCGCGCCGATGTACATCGGCAACCACTTCGAGCAGTGGAACGGCGGCATCTACATGAACGCGGTGGAGGAGGTGCTGAGGACCATCGCCGAAAAGCCCGAGGTGCGGCTGGTCTCGTTCCGCCAGCTGGTGCAGTGGCTGGAGGCGCAGGACCCGGGGGTGCTGCGCAAGCTGCAGGCGCTCGGGGTCGGCGAGAGCCCGGCCGGCGGCTGGTCGAGCTACCTCGGCAAGGCCGGCTGACCCCGTTTGGCGCCACCCCGGGTGATCGGACATCACCCCAGGTAGCAGCCGGTTTTCCGGCCCGCGGCCGGTCCGCTCGGGGTGCGGCGGGGCCGCGGAGCCCGTCCCCTGGTGTTCAGGACACTCACCGTTCGTAAGGAATCCCTCGCCATGCGTGCTCGTCACTTCGCCGTCACCGGGCTGCTCGCCCTGGCCGCCGGGTTGGCCGCGGCCGCCCCGGCCGCCGCCAACCCGGTCGTCATCGAGCCGGACCCGGTCTCCCCCGGCGGCCGGTTCACCCTGTTCGACGGCGGCAACTGCGACAGCGCGGGCGGCCAGGCCACCTTCAAGGCGCGCGAGCAGGCCGACGGCGCGTCCACCGGCCCCGCCGAGGACATCCCGGCGGTCAAGCTCGGAGCGCTGCGCGGCCTGGTCGGCGCGGTCGCCACGGTCCCCGAGCATGCCCGGCCCGGCGTCTACGACGTGACCATCACCTGCACCACTGCCACCAAGCACAAGGTGATCACCACCATCACGGTGCACGGCGGCGCGCCGGGCCGCGGCGACCACCAGGAGCACGGCGACCCGAGCGACCGTCCCAGCGGCCCGAGCGGCGCCAGCCACGCGGGCCTGGGCGGCAGCACCGGGCCGAACGTCCCGGAGGCGCTGGCCGGCGTCACCCTGCTGGGCACCGCGGCCGCCGCCGTCGCGCACCACCGGCGGCGCCGCTCCTGACGGTCCGACGGCGGCTCAGTCGCGCGGCCGCACCCGGCCGGCCAGTGCCGCGCCGCCCAGCGAGACCGCGGCCATCACCACGAAGATCATGCCGAACGCCGCCCTGGGCACGCTCGCTCCCGCGGTGGCCGCCGTGACCGCACCGCCGCCGCCCGCCGCGAACAGCACCCCGGCCAGGCCGACCAGCAGCACCGTGCCGAGCGAGTCCGACACCTGCAGCGACGCCGAGTTGGCGCCGGCCGCCTCGGGCGGCGAGAACTTCAGCATCAGCACGCTGATGCTGGCGATCAGCAGACCCATCCCGAGCCCGCCGAAGGCCCAGGCCACCGCCGCCGTCCAGGTCGGCATGGCGGGCAGCAGCACCAGGGCGGCGCCCGCGACGGCGACGCTGGTGAACAGGAAGCCGAGCCGGATCAGCAGCTCGCGGTGGCGGTCGGCGCCGGGCCGGCCCTGCAGCCAGGAGCCGAACGACCAGGAGAGCCCGCCACTGGTCAGGGTGAGGCCGGCCATGGTCGGCGACAGATGACGCTGCGTCACCATCATCAGCGGGATGAACGCCTCGGCGGCGAAGAACGCACCGGACGCCACCCCGCGCAGCAGGATCAGCGTGGGCAGCCCGCGCCCGGCCCGCAGGGTGCCGGCCGGCAGCAGCCGCAGCACCGCGGGCACCAGCAGCGCCAGCCCGACCAGCGCGGGCAGCAGTGCCACCGGGTCGCGTCGCTCGCCCGCCCACTGCAGCAGCCCGGCGCCGAGCGCGGCCATCGCGGCGAGCCCGATCCGCCGCCGGTTCAGCGCGCCGCCCGGTTGGGGGTACCCCCGGCCGGAGGCTGGGGGAAGCTCCTGCTCCCGCTCGGCCCGCCGCAGCGCCGGCCCCATCACCGCGAGCGGCAGCACCACCAGCATCGGCACGGCCAGGAACACCCAGCGCCAGCCCAGGTGCTGGGTGACCGCCCCGGAGACCACGGGGCCGATGATCGAGGGCAGCACCCAGGCCGCCGAGAACGCGGCGAAGACGGCCGGCCGCAGCCGCTCCGGAAAGGCCCGCCCGGCCACCACGTAGAGCGCCACGATCACCAGGCCGCCGCCGAGGCCCTGGATCGCCCGTCCGCTGACGAACAGCCACATGTTGGCCGCCGTGCCGGCCACCACCAGCCCGCCGGCGAAGACCCCGATCCCGGCGAACAGCGGCAGCACCGGCCCGCGCCGGTCGCACCACTCGCCGGACAGCACCATGGCGAACAGGGTGCTGGTGAAGTAGCCGGAGAACGCGAAAGCGTAGAGCCCCACCCCGTGCAGCTGACGGGCCGCCACCGGCATCGCGGTGTTCACCGCGGTCGCCTCGAAGGCGAGCAGCAGCACCACCGAGACGATCCCCAACGTCAGCGCGCGGTACCGCGCGCTCAGCACTCCGCCCTGGTCAGGCGGGGCGAGCTGGCTGAGCAGGGCGGAGTCGGTTGCGGTCATGACTGCCATGGTAAGCCGCGTTCGCCGGGTTTACTCCTGACCCTTTGGTCCTAGGACTTCATGCGGATGTCACATTCAGGCATTGACCGACCCCACAGGGTGTCGCCTAGGCTTCTTCCCGTCAGCCGGCCGTGTGCCCGAGTGGTTGAGGGAACCGCCTGCAAAGCGGTGTACACGGGTTCGATTCCCGTCATGGCCTCTTGAAAGCGGAATGCCGGGTCGACGTTTTCGTCGACCCGGCATTCCGGCGTTTTCAGGCCTTTTCGGCCGCCCGAACCTCAGCCCACCACCGCGTCCTGCGGGAGGATCGGGAGGCGGCCGACCGGGAGGTTGGTGGCGGCGCGGACGGCGGCGGCGACGGCGGCGGGGGCCACCACGGCGGGGACGGCGCTGACCGCCTTGGCGCCGAAGGTGGCGACCACGTCGCGCTCCTCCACCAGCTTGGCGATCCGCACCTCGGGGGTGTCCAGCGAGGTGGGCAGCCGGTAGCCGGTGAGCGAGAGGTCGTGCGGGACGCCGGCGGTGGTGCGCAGGTCCTCCAGCAGGGCCGTGCCGACCCCGTGGGCCACCGCCGCCTCGATCCGGTCCTCGATCTGGCCCGGGTTCAGGGCCCGGCCGACGTCCTGGGCCACCGTCACATCGACCACCCGGACGGCGCCCAGTTCGATGTCCACGTCCACCACGGCGCGCATCGCGCAGAAGGCGATCGAGACGAAGGCGTCACCCTGGCCGGCCTCGTCCAGTGGTTCGGTCGGGTGCGGGCGGCACTGCGCGGTGGCCCACAGCTCCTTGCCCTCCAGCGCCTCGCCGACCGGCATGCCGAGCACCCCGTCATAGGAGGTGATCTTGCCCTCGGCGATCGACAGCAGCTCCACCGACATGCCGAAGTCGGCGGCGATCGGCTGCAGCAGCTGGTGGCGGACCATCAGCGCGGCCTTCTCCACCGCCCCGCCGGAGACCCAGGTGTGCCGGCCGCGGGCGGACGGGCCGGCGATCGTCTGGTCGCTGTCCACCGGCGCGACGTAGACCTCGCTCACCCCGAGCACCGACTGCACGATCTGCCGGGCCAGCGTGGCGAAGCCCTGCCCGGCGTCGACCGCCGCGCAGATCACCGTGGCATGGTCCCCGCTGACCCGCACGGTGGCGGTGGAGACCTCGTCCGCGCCCTCCGCGCCCAGCATGTGCACCATGCCGACCGCATAGCCGATGCCGCGCCGCACCGCCGCCGGGTCGCCGGCGCCGCCCGGCCCGCCGGGCAGCAGCCAGGCGGTGTCCGGGTCGTCCAGCGGCAGCGCCGGCAGCGGCACCTCGTCGAGCGCCTCCAGCAGCGGGCCGACCGGGGCCGGGCAGGTGACGGCCTGTCCGGTGGGCAGCGAGTCGCCGGTGGTCATCGCGTTGCGGCGGCGGATCTCCAGCGGGTCCAGGCCGAGCCGGGCGGCCAGCAGGTCCATCTGCGACTCGTGCGCGAAGCAGGACTGCAGCGCGCCCTCGCCGCGCATCCGGCCGGCCGGCGGGTTGTTGGTGCGCACCGCCCAGGCGTCCACCGAGACGTTCGGGCAGACGTACGGTCCGGCCGCGAACGCGGTGGCGGCGCCCAGCACCTCCGCCGAGACGTCCGCGTAGGCCCCGCCGTCCAGCAGGATCTGCGCCTCCACCTTGACCAAGGTGCCCTGGGCGTCGGCGTGGTGGCGGTAGCGCAGCAGCGCCGGGTGGCGGCCGCTGTGCGCCTGGAACGACTCCTCGCGGGTCAGCACCATCTTCACCGGCCGCCCGGAGCGCAGCGCCAGCAGCGCCAGGGTCACCTGGAAGGAGAGCTCCTCGCGGTCCGCGCTGGCGCCGGGCACGCCGGTGACCACCAGCCGCACCCGGTCCGGCTCCAGGCCGAGCCGGGCCGCCACCCGGTCCCGGTCGCCGTGCGGGTCGGTGGAGGACAGGTGCAGCTCCACCCCGCCGTCCGGGCGCGGCACCGCCAGGCCCGCTTCGGTGCCGATCGGCGCCGGGTCCTGGCGCCCCACCTGGTAGAGCCCTTCGACCACCACCTCGCCGACCGGCTCCTGGTCGCCGTGGCGCAGCGGCAGGTGGCGCAGCAGGTTGCCGTTCGGGTGCAGGGCCGGGCCGTTGAAGGCCTGCTCCGGGTCGGTCAGCGGTTCCAGGAGCTGGTACTCGACCAGGATCGAGGCGGCGGCCAGCCGCGCGGTGTCCGGGTGGTCGGCGGCCACCGCGGCCACCGGCTCGCCGTGGTGGCGGACCACCTCGGCGGCCAGCACCGGGCGGTCGGCCTCCGTCGGTTGCGCGGGCAGGTCGGCGGCGGTCACCACGGCGTGCACCCCGGGGATCGCCAGCGCCGCCGAGGTGTCGATGGCGACGATCCGGGCGTGCGGGTGCGGCGAGCGCAGCACCGCGCCCCAGAGCAGCCCCTCCGCCCAGAGGTCGGCGGCGTACGGGTAGATGCCGAGCGCCTTGGGCAGCGCGTCGGTGCGCAGCGGCGAGCTGCCCAGGCCGTGGGCCGGGGCCGGCGCCGGGGTGCCCTCGGCCGGGTGGTCGAGCTGGTCGGTCATGCGTGGCCGTCCTCGGGGAGGTGGAGGCCGTGGGCGGGGGTGCCGGCCTCGGGCGTGCCGGGGGCGGTCTCGTAGACCGTGCCGTCGAACGGGGTGGCGGGCGCCGGGATGCCGTGCGCCGGGGTGGCCTGGTAGCCGAGCGGGTCGTAGGCGGTGCCCGGGTAGGGCGCCTGGGCGTACGGGTCGGCGGCGTACTGCGGCGCGGCCGGGTAGCCGCCGTCCTGGTGCGGGATGCCGTGCGCCGGGGTCGGGTCGTACGGGGTGCCCTGGGCCGGGGTGGTGTCGAACGGCGGGGTGGCGGTGCCGTGCGCGGGCGTCGGCTCGTACGGGGTGCCCTGCGCGGGGGTGGTGTCGAACATCGGGACGGCGGTGCCGTGCACGGGGGTGGGCTCGTAGCCGGACGCCGCGTCATAGCCGGTGCCCGGGGCGTATCCGGCCGTGTCGTAGCCGGGGTAGCCCTGGGCCGGGATGGTGCCGAGGCCGCCGCCGTCGGCGGTGCTGGGCACCGCCTCCTCGGCGGCGATCCAGTCGCCGTCGGCCTCGAAGATCGGCACCTCGCCGGCGGTCGCGGTGCCGCTCCAGGCGTCCTGGTAGACCGGCGGGTCGAGCACCTGGGCGACGGCGGGTTCCGGCGCGGGCGGCTCCTGGGCCGCCGGTTCGGTGGTGTCGGCGGGCGGTCCCGACGCCTCGTCAGCCGCCTCCGCGGCCGCCTCGGCCTCCAGCAGCAGCGCGGCCCGCTGGTCCGCGACGGTCTGCACGGCCGCCAGCGCGCTGCGGTACCCGGTGCACCGGCACAGGTTGCCGCAGAGCGCCTGCCGGGCCTCCATCTCGCTGGGCCGGTGGTTGCGCTGCAGCAGGTCGTGCACCGCCATCGCCATGCCGGGCGTGCAGTAGCCGCACTGCACCGCCCCGGAGTCGGCCAGCGCCTGCTGCACGTCGCTGGCCGCGCCGCCAGCCGACAGGCCCTCCACGGTGGCGATCTCGCTGTCCGCCGCGAGCGCCGCCGGCACCAGGCAGCCGGCCACCAACTGGCCGTCCACCTGCACCGAGCAGGCCCCGCACTCGCCCTGCTCGCAGCCGTTCTTGGCGCCCGCCAGCCCGAGCCGCTCGCGCAGCACATGGAGCAGGCTCTCGCCGATCCAGGCATCGGTGACCGGCCGATCGAAGCCGTTCACGCGCAGCGTGTAGGAGGCGGTGGGCCGCCCGTCGCCCGGCTGGGCGGGATGCATCGTCGGTTCGGTCGCCATCTGGGCGATCCCCTCGGCCGTCACTTCAGTGCCCTCCCCAGCGCCCGGCGGGCCAGCACCGCCACGGTACGCCGTAGCGCCACGGCCGCCGCCGTCGGCCCCTGCGGCGGCAGTCCCGACGCCGCGTCAGCGCCGTAGCCGTCCGGCACGCAGGCGGTGGCCACGTACTCGCCGAAGGCGGCCGCCGCGGCCGGGTCGATGGCCGTGGCGCCCTCCTCGCCGCGCGCCGACCAGTCGATGCAGCCCGCCACCCAGGCCTCCGCCTCCAGCGGGCGCAGCGGCACCGGGGCCACCGCGCCGACCGCGCAGCGCACCCCGCGCCGGGCCGGGTCGAGCACCAGGGCGACCGAGGCGGTGGCCCGGGCCGGGCCGCTGCGCCCGGTGGCCTTGAGGAACACCTGGGGGGCGTGCAGCAGCGGCACCCGCACCCAGGTGAGCAGTTCGCCCGGGCGGATCGGGTCGAGGCCGGTGAGCAGGTGGCTGACCGGCACGTCCCGGGTGCCGCCGACGCCGGCCAGGGTCACCTGGGCCTCCAGTGCGGTGAGCACCGGCAGGGTGTCGCCGGTCGGCGCGGCGGTGGCGATGTTGCCGCCCAGGGTGCCGACGTTGCGGGTCTGCGGCGGCCCGGCGGTGCGGGCCGCGTCGGCCAGCGCCGGGATCAGCGCGGCGAAGTCGGGGCGGTCCATCCGGGCCAGGGTCAGGCCGGCGCCGAGCACCGCGGTGCCGCCGTCCTCGTAGCGCCAGCCGCGCAGTTCGGTGATCCGGCCGAGGCCGAGCAGCGCGGCGGGGCGCAGCCGCCCGGCGTTGACGGCCTCCATCAGGTCGGTACCGCCCGCCACCGGCACGGCGGCGGGGCTGGTGCCCAGGGCTTCGACAGCCTCCGCCAGCGAGGTCGGCAGCATGATCGTCCGATTCACCTGGGTCCCACCGTGCTCCACTCTCCTGGCTGCGCTCGGGTCCGGGCCCAGCCGTACCGGTCGGCCGCCGAGCGGTCGGCCTGCCGCGCACCGCGCTCGCGGTACCGCCCGTAGAGTACGGGCCCGGGCTGCCGAACTGAAGCCGCAGGGGTCCGAAGGGAGGCTGCCCCGCCACCTGATCTTGACGACCCGGTGGTCCCAAAGGTTCCCCGCCGGCCGGACGGAGCGTCAGCGCACCGGCGGCGGCCCGTCGGACGGACGGCCCGGCACCCCGGGTCGCCGCTGCCACGGATGCGGCCCGGCCGGCGGGCGGTAGGCCACGCCGAGCGCGTCCAGCCTGGCCAGGTGGCCGCCGAGCCGCTGCTCGAAGCCCGGCCAGTCCCGCCGCGCCGGATCCCTGGGCAGCTCGGACCAGGCGACCTCGGCGAGTGCAGCCAAACGGGGGAACGCCCGGAAGTCGACGTCCCGGGGCTGGTCGGCGAACTCGGTCCACAGGTTCGCCTGAGTGCCGATCACCTGACGGGCGCCCGGCTCGTCCAGCTCGGGCGGGACCGGCTCGAACCGGTAGACGTCCGCCGCGGTGCGCACGAAGCCGACCGGGATCGGCTCGTCGGGCCCGTCGGCCTGCCGGTGGTCCAGGTAGACGTACTGCTCCGGGCACATCACCACCTGGTGCCCGGCCCGCGCGGCCGCCACCCCGCCGAAGTAGCCCCGCCAGGAGGAGACGGCCGCCTGCGGCGCGAGGCCGCCCTCCAGGATCTCGTCCCAGCCGATCAGCCGCCGCCCCCGGTCGGCCAGCCAGCGGCCGAAGTGCCGGATCATCCAGCCCTGCAGCTCCTCCTCGCCGGCCAGCCCCAGCTCCTTGATCCGGGCCTGCGCGGCCGGGCTGGCCCGCCACTCGTCCTTGGGGCACTCGTCCCCGCCGAGGTGCACGAACTCGGACGGGAACACCTCCAGGAGCTCCTCCAGCACGCCCTCGAAGAAGGCCAGGGTGGCGTCCGACGCGTTGAGCACGTGGGAGCTGACGCCCCAGTCCGTCCACACCCCCAGCGCGGCGGTGTCCACCACGTCGGTGTTGCCCAGCTCCGGGTAGGCGGCGATGGCGGCCTGGGTGTGCCCGGGCAGGTCGATCTCCGGCACCACCGTGATCCCCCGGTCGGCCGCGTAGGCGACCAGCTCGCGCAGGTCGTCCTGGGTGTAGTGGCCGCCGTGCGGCCGGTCGTCCCAGCGCTGCCCGTCCCGGAAGCCCACCATCGAACGGGTCCGCCAGGAGCCGGCCTCGACCAGCTTCGGATAGCGCTTCACCTCGAAGCGCCAGCCCTGGTCGTCCGTCAGGTGCAGATGCAGCACATTGAGCTTGTGCGCGGCCAGCAGGTCGACGTAACGCAGCAGCTCGGGCTTGGGCAGGAAGTGCCGTGCGGTGTCCAGCAGCAGGCCCCGCCAGCCGAACCGCGGCGCGTCGGTGATCTCGCCGAGCGGCAGCGCCCAGCCGGTGCGGCGCAGCGGCGCCCGCCGGAACGCCTCGGGGCCGAGCAGCTGGCGCAGCGTCTGGGCGGCCCAGTGCGCGCCGGCCGGGCCGCCGGCGGTGAGCTGGGCCCGCTCGGGGCCGATCGCGATCCGGTAGGCCTCCGGTGCCAGCGCCGCATGGGGGCACCTCCCAGCCGCCAGGCTGGGGGAGAGCCGCAGCTCGATGACGGGGCGGTCGGCCCGGGGCAGCGCCAGCCCGGTGGCGGCTCCCAGCTCGGTGCGCAGCCAGCGCTCGGCGGCCTCGGTGCCGGGGCCGCCGGCCAGGGTGCTGTCCGGCCCGAGCGGCAGGGTGCGGTGCGGGTCGAGCCGGACGGCCGATGGTGCGGGGATCAGGTCCATGGCGGGCATGCTGCCCCGCACGCCGCCATTGGTACAGACCAATACCGGCCTAGGTGGACCGGCCTACTTGCCCTTGTTGTCGCCGCCCTTGTCGCCGCCGGCGCCGATGCCGTCGTAGATCTCCTTGCACATCGGGCAGACCGGGTACTTCTTCGGGTCGCGCCCGGGCACCCAGACCTTGCCGCAGAGCGCGACCACCGGGGAGCCGGAGAGCGCGCTCTCCATGATCTTGTCCTTCTGGACGTAGTGCGCGAAGCGCTCGTGGTCACCGTCGCCGTTGGACACCTGCGGGACGGGCTCGACCAGGGTGCCGGTACCGAGGCCGCGCTCGGGCTCAAGAGTGCTCATGGGGGCCAAGTCTATGGGGGTCGCCCCGCAAACGGACCCCCGACTTCACCAAGCCCCGGGTCCGTCGGCGTGATCCTTGTCGCCGCCGCGCGGATTGGACACCATCGGCACAGCCCGTCACTCAGCGCTGCCACGACGGCCCAACGTTCCGGGAGGGACGGCAGATGCCGACACGCAACGTACTCATCACCGGGGGTTCGGCAGGGATCGGCCGGGCCTGCGTCGAGCGGTTCGCGCAGGCCGGCGACAACGTCTGGTTCACCTATCGGCTGGGGGCCGACCGCGCCACCGTCCTGGCCGAGAAGCTCAACGCCGAGGGGCCCGGCACCGTCCGGGCCTTCGCCTTCGACCAGGGCGACTGGGCCGACCACCAGCGGCTGCTCGACGAGTTGCCCGGCCCGGTCTGCGTACTGGTCAACAACGCCGCGGTCGGCTCGGCCACGGTCGCCCGGTACGCCGGCCCGAGCCAGCACGAACGGGACGAGGCGATGCTGCGGATCAACGCGCTCGGCCCGCTCTGGCTGACCCGCAAACTGCTGCCGCAGCTGATCGAGCAGGGCTGCGGCAAGATCGTCAACGTCTCCAGCGTCGGCGGCGGGGTGTCCCAGTTCCCCGGCTTCCGGCTGGCCGACGGCATGAGCAAGGCCGCCCTCGGCCACTTCACCCGGCAGCTCGCGGCCGAGCTCGCCCATGAACCGGTGGAGGTCTTCGCGATCTGCCCGGGCGCCGTGGAGACCGGCATGTTCGAGGCCAGCACGCTCAACGCACTGGACCCGGTCGGGCAGGCCGAGCTGGTGCACCGGCTGCCCCGCGGGCGGCTGATCGACCCGGCCGAGGTGGCCGAGCTGATCTTCTGGCTGGCCGGCCCGGACTCCACCCTGCTGCACGGCGCCGTGATCGACGCCTCGATGGGCCTGGGCGTGCACCCCGGCCTGCTCACCGGCCAGGCGCACTGACCCCCGTCAGAGAGGCATCCATGGTCTCCCGCACCGCGGCCGCACTGGCCGCCGCGACCCCCGCCATCGCCGAGGCCCACTTCCGGGCCGAGGCCTACCCCTACCACCCCGAGCGGCGCCCCGACGGCTACCTCAACCTGGGCACCGCCGAGAACCGGCTGCTCGGCGACCTGCTCACCCGGCTGGCCGCCGAGCTGCCCCCGTTCACCGAGCCGGACACCCGCTACGCCCCGCTGCACGGCACCCCGGTGCTGCGCGAGCGGATCGCCGAACTGCTCACCGGCAGCTACCGGGCGCCGGTCGACCCCGACCACCTGGTGCTGGTCAGCGGGGCCAGCGCCGCCCTGGACGTGATCGCCAGCGCGCTCTGCGATCCGGGCGACGCGCTGGTGCTGCCGGCCCCCTACTACGGCGCCTTCGACACCGACCTCGGCGGCCGCTCCGGCGCCCGGCTGATCCCGGCCCCGCTGGATCCGGCCGACGGCTTCGCGCTCGACCCGTCCCCCATCGACCGGGCGCTGCGGCTGGCCCGCCGCACCGGCACGGCGGTCCGGGCGATCGCGCTGGCCTCGCCGCACAACCCGCTCGGCCAGGTGTACTCGGCCGAGCAGCTGACCGGGCTGGCCGAACTGGCCGCCGAACACCAGGTGGCGCTGATCGGGGACCAGATCTACGCCCACTCGGTCTTCGGACCGCGCCCGTTCACCGCGCTGGAGGCGCTGCCCACCACCGCCGCCCGCCACACCGTGTGGGGCTTCGCCAAGGACTTCGGCCTGCCCGGCTTCAAGGTCGGCGTGCTGCACACCAGCGACCCCGAGGTGCTCGCCGCCGCCCGGGCGCTGGCCTACTTCGCGCCGGTCTCCACCGGCACCCAGGCGATGCTGGCCGCCCTGCTCGCCGACCCGGCCGGGACCGCCGCCTTCCTGGCCGAGAACCGCCGCCGGCTGGGCGCCTCCGCCACGGCCGCCGCCGACCAGCTGACCCGGCACGGCATCGCCCACCGGGCGGCCGAGGCCGGCTGCTCGCTCTGGATCGACCTGCGCGACCGGCTGCCGGAGCCCGGCTTCGCCGGCGAGCGCCGGCTGTGGCGCGACGTGCTGGACCGGCTGCGGGTCAACATCCTGCCCGGCGAGGCCTTCCACTCCCCCGAGCCCGGCTGGTTCCGGCTCTGCCACCCGCTGGACCAGGCGCTGGTGGCCGAGGCGATCTGCCGGCTCGGCACCCTGCCGGTGCTCGCCGGGGCCGCCCCGGCCGCCGCCGCGGTGGGCGGTGCCCGATGACCAGTGGCCCGCTGGACCGCTGGTACGAGACCGCCGGGGTGCGCACCGGGGTCCGCCGGATGTTCCACGAGGGCGCCGAGCAGGGGCTGGTCTTCTTCCCCGAGGCGCTGGTCCCGCACCTGGACCACCCGGCGGTGCTGGCCCTGGAGCCGGCCCGGCGCCGCGAGCTCACCGTCCGCCACCTGTACGGGTTCCTGCTGGCCACCACCCACCTGGAGACCCGGGTGGTGAACCGGGCCGCCGAGCGGATCGCCAACGGGCGGACCGGCCTGCCGCTGACCGCCGGCCTGCGCGAGGACGCCTTCAAGGTCTACTGCGACGAGGGCTACCACGCGCTCTACAGCCTGGACCTGGCCGACCAGATCGCCGCCGTCAGCAAGGTGCCGATCCCGGAGCGCGACTACGGGGGCTTCGTCGACCGGATGGCCGACTCGGCCCGCAGGCTGCTGCCCGACCGGCCGGAGCTGGCCGCCCTGCTGCAGGCCGTGGTGTTCGAGACCCTGATCACCGCGGTGCTCAACGAGGTGCCGAACGACGAGAGCGTGGTGCGCCCGGTCCGCGACCTGATGCGCGATCACGCCCGCGACGAGGGCCGCCACCACCGCTTCTTCTCGGCCTTCTTCACCGAGCTGTGGGCCGGTCTCGACCCGGCGGACCGCCGCGCCGCCGCCCTCGCCCTGCCCGACCTGATCCAGATCGCCCTCGGCGCCGACCTCGGCCCGGTGGTGGACTCGCTGCGGCTGGCCGGCCTGGACCGGCAGGCCGTCGGGGCGGTGCTGGCCCAGTGCTACGCGCCGGGCTTCGACACCCGGCGGATCCAGGAGATCGCCCGGTCGACGCTGCGCCTGTGCGCCTCGGTCGGGGCATTCGACCTGCCCGGCGTCCGGGAGGCCTTCGCCGCCCGCGGGCTCTACGAAGTGGACCTCGCGCCATGACGACCATCACCCCGACCCTCACCTACGGCTCCTACCTGCGCCTGGACCGGCTGCTGACCCTGCAGCACCCCCTCGCCGACCGGCCGGGCACCGACGAGGAGCTGTTCATCGCGGTGCACCAGGTGCACGAGCTCTGGTTCCGGCAGCTGCTGACCGAGCTGACCGCGGCCCGCGACCGGATGCTGGCCGGGCAGCCGCGCGAGGCCCGGCTGCTGCTGCACCGCTGCAGCGAGATCGACCGGGCGTTGCTCGCCACCATCGAGCTGCTGGACACCATGGCCCCGCCGGCCTTCCTGGACTTCCGCGGCGCCCTGGGCAGCGCCAGTGGCGCGCAGTCCGCGCAGTTCCTGGAGGTGGAGCTGCTCTCCGGCCCGGCCGCGCCGGAGCGGCTGGCCGGCCTGGACTGGCCGACCCGCGCCGAGCGGAGCAGGCTGCAGCGCCGACTGCGCGAGCCGAACCTGTGGGACGCCTTCCTCACCGTGCTGGCGACAGCCGGGCACCAGGTGCTGACGGCCGATCAGCGGCGGGCCGCGCTGGTCGCCACGGTCCGGGACCCGGCCGGCTCGGAGCTGGTCGACCTGGCCGAGGCGCTGCTCGACCACGACCAGGGCTGGGCGCTCTGGCGGGCCCGGCACGTGCTGGTGGTGGAGCGTCAGATCGGCCGGCGCTCCGGCACCGGCGGCAGCTCCGGCGCCACTCACCTCGCCGACCTTGCCCGCGGCCGGTTCTACCCGGAACTGTGGGAGTTCCGCAGTCGGCTCTGAGTCACCGTCAGCGCGTCAGGAGGCGCCCATGAACAGTCGAGAAATCCTCACCCGCCCGGCCCCGCCGGTCGACCACACCCTGCGCTACGGCCCGCTCCCCGAGCAGGTGGTCGACCTGCGGCTGCCGCCCGGCCCGGGCCCGGCTCCGCTGCTGGTGCTGCTGCACGGCGGCTTCTGGCGACCGGAGATCGACCGCGCCCACACCGGTCCGCTGGCCGACGCGCTGGCGGCGAGCGGGCTGCTGGTCGCCGTACCGGAGTACCGGCGCTCCGGCTGGCCGGACACCCTGGACGACGTCGCGGCCGCGCTGGACCTGCTCGCCGGGCCGCTGCCGCACCCGGTCACCGGCCGCACGGTGCTGGCCGGCCACTCGGCCGGCGGGCAGCTGGCGCTCTGGGCGGCCGCCCGGCGCCGGCTGCCGGCCGACTCGCCCTGGCACGGCGACGCGCTGCCGGACGCGGTGGTGGTACTGGCCGGCTGCAGTTCGCTGGAGCGGTGCGCCGACTGGCACCTGGGTGACGACGCGGTGCTGGGGCTGATGGGCGGCGATCCGGCCCGCTACCCGGAGCGGTACGCGGTGGCCGATCCGGCGGCGCTGCTGCCGCTCGGGGTGCCGGCGACCCTGCTGCACGGCGTCGAGGACGACCGGGTGCCGGTGGCGATGAGCCGCGACTACGCCGCGCTCGCCACGGCCGCCGGCGATCCGGTGGAGCTGCGCGAGCTGCCCGGTATCGACCACTTCCAGCTGATCGACCCGCTCACGGCGGCCTGGCCCGCCGTCCGGGACACCGTGCTGGCCGCCGCCCACCCGGTGCCGCGGCGGCGGCCGGTCAGTTGAGGGTCGGATCCTCGGGGTAGGTGGCGAGCATCGCCAGCGCCCCGGTCTGCCGGCGCAGCACCGCACGCCACAGCTGCTCCGGCTCGGGGCAGGAGATGTCGCCGGGCTCGGCGTCCACCAGGTACCAGGCACCCTCGGCGATCTCCTGCTCCAGCTGACCCGGCGTCCACCCGGCGTACCCGGCGAAGACCCGCAGCGCGCCCAGCTCGCCGGCCAGCACCTGGGGCGGCGCCTCCAGGTCGACCAGCCCGATCGCCCCGTGCACCCGGCGCCAGCCCAGCGGGTCCTGCGGCCCGGGCTCGCCGGGCACCACGGCGACGGCGAGCGCCGAGTCCAGCCCGACCGGGCCGCCCTGGAAGACCACCCGGGGCGCGCCGGTCAGCTCGGCCCAGCCGTCCAGCACATCGGAGACCTCCACGGGGGTGGGCCGGTTCAGCACCACGCCCAGGGCGCCCTGCTCGTCGTGGTCGAGCAGCAGCACCACCGCCCGGGCGAAGTTCGGGTCGGTGAGGACGGGCGTCGCCACGAGCAGCCGGCCGGTGTGCGTGTGGGCCGCGGTCATGCCCACATGATCCCGCAGTGTGCGCCCGTACGGGTACTGGAACACGGGTTCGGTAGCGAAAGCCCGCGCTCCGGTTCGACCACCCGTTCGGCATATGAGATTTTTGTGATTCCACCCGGAAAGAGCATGATCACACTGCGTGGGCGCGGGAACCAGGAATCCTCCTACTACCATCTACCGAAGGTGGCGCCCCGAGCCATGGTTGCAAACCCCGGATTGCGAGAACGATGACCGACGACGTCCTGCTGGTCCACGGCGGAAACCCGCTGGAAGGCGAGATCCGAGTCCGCGGTGCCAAGAACCTGGTACCCAAGGCGATGGTGGCCGCCCTGCTCGGGCAGGGCCCCAGCAGACTGCGCAACGTCCCTGACATCCGTGACGTCAAGGTGGTCCGCGGCCTGCTGCAGCTGCACGGTGTGACGGTGCGCAGCGGCGACGAGGAGGGGGAGCTGATCCTCGACCCGTCGCACGTGGAGAGCGCCAACGTCGCCGACATCGACGCGCACGCCGGGTCCTCCCGGATCCCGATCCTGTTCTGCGGACCGCTGCTGCACCGCCTCGGCCACGCCTTCATCCCGGGCCTCGGCGGCTGCGACATCGGCGGCCGGCCGGTGGACTTCCACTTCGACGTGCTGCGCCAGTTCGGCGCGGCCATCGAGAAGCACCCGCAGGGCACCTACCTGACCGCCCCGCAGCGGCTGCGCGGCACCAAGATCGAGCTGCCCTACCCGTCGGTCGGCGCGACGGAGCAGGTGCTGCTCACCGCCGTGCTCGCCGAGGGCGACACCGAGCTGCGCAACGCGGCCATCGAGCCGGAGATCGTCGACCTGATCTGCGTGCTGCAGAAGATGGGCGCGATCATCTCGATGGGCACCGACCGGACCATCCTGATCACCGGGGTGGACGAGCTGGGCGGCTACGAGCACCGGGCCCTGCCGGACCGCCTGGAGGCGGCTTCCTGGGCCTGCGCGGCGCTCGCCACCAAGGGCGACATCTACGTCCGCGGCGCCCGCCAGCTGGAGATGATGACCTTCCTCAACACCTTCCGGAAGGTCGGCGGCGCCTTCGCCGTGGACGACGCGGGCATCCGCTTCTGGCACCCGGGCGGCGAGCTGAACGCCATCGCGCTGGAGACCGACGTGCACCCCGGTTTCCAGACCGACTGGCAGCAGCCGCTGGTGGTGGCACTGACCCAGGCGGCCGGGCTGTCCATCGTGCACGAGACGGTGTACGAGTCGCGCCTCGGCTTCACCTCGGCGCTCAACCAGATGGGCGCACACATCCAGCTCTACCGGGAGTGCCTGGGCGGCACCCCCTGCCGGTTCGGCCAGCGCAACTTCCTGCACTCGGCGGTCGTCTCCGGCCCGTCCAAGCTGCTCGGCGGCGAACTGGTCATCCCGGACCTGCGCGGCGGCTTCTCCTACCTGATCGCGGCGCTGGCCGCCGACGGCACCTCCACGGTGCACGGCATCTCGCTGATCAACCGCGGCTACGAGAACTTCCTGGAGAAGCTGCGGGCGCTGGGCGCGCACGTCGAGCTGCCCAGCGAGCAGGAGCTGCTCGCGGTCTGAGCCGCCACCGCACACCGCGCTGCGGGGCCGTCCCGGCCGGGGCGGCCCTTCGGCGTTTTCCCGTGCCGCACCACCACGGGCGGCCCCGGACGATCACCCGTCCGGCCCCGGGCATGACGAAAGCAGGGCGGTTCCGAACGGAACCACCCTGCCTCAGGTGACGGCGAAGCCTCAGGCGCCCTTGGCGGCTTCCTTGAGCTTGGAGCCGGCGCTCACCTTGGCGCTGTAGCCGGCCGCGATCTGGATCGGCTCGCCGGTCTGCGGGTTGCGGGCGGTCCGAGCGGCGCGGTGGGTGCGCTCGAAGGTCAGGAAGCCGGGGATGGTGACCTTCTCGTCACCCTTGGCCACGACCTCGCCCACGACCTCGGCGAAGGCCGCCAGAACGGCGTCGGCGTCCTTGCGGGTCACCTCGGCGCGGTCGGCCAGAGCGGCCACCAGCTCACTGCGGTTCATGTGTACTCCTGTGGTCTGTTCGTTGCGGTGCGCGGGGGCCCCATCGGTCGTCCCTCCGGGGGGCACCCGGCCGGGCCGCTGGTCCGCGCACCGTGCTCGTTCAGGCGGCTGGTGGTAGGGGCCCGGCTCGCCCCGGGCCGCGCAGCGTGTCTGTCCTGCCACGTGCCTGCCTGGAGACGAATCCTGCCCTTACCGGCCCTGAGAAAGCCAATCGGGCCTCGGCCGTCCACCCCGAACGGCGCCCTCCCCACGCAGCGATGACGCTCCGTCGGCGTCGGCGGACCGACGTGGGCGGCGGCCGGGAACGACTCGCCGAGCGACCGGGGGACGTTCCGTACTTGTCGGACACGCCTCTCCCGCGCAGGGCTACGGTACGCCCTGACACGGACAAGCCCAAACACGCCCTTCCCCTTGTGTCGCAAGGGATCGGACCCGGTGGGCGCCGAAGGGGGCGGTATTCGGCCAGGTGATCGACCGGATACCGCCCCCGAGGGCTGGTTGTCCTAGAGCTTGACGACCGGGAAAGCCGCGGTGTCCAGCGTGCCGACGATGCCCGGTGTGGGACGGGACGGCGCGCCCGCGGTGCTGCCGCCGGCGGCCAGCGCGGCCTCACGCACGGCCGCGGCGACCGTCTTGGCCACATCCGGGTGGAAGACGCTGGGGATGATGTAGTTCGCGTTCAGCTGGTCGTCGCCGACCACGGTGGCCAGCGCCCGGGCGGCGGCGATCATCATCTCGGTGTTCACCGTGCGGCTCTGCGCGTCCAGCAGGCCGCGGAAGACACCCGGGAAGACCAGCACGTTGTTGATCTGGTTGGGGAAGTCGCTGCGGCCGGTGGCGACCACCGCGGCGGTCTGCCGGGCCACCGCCGGGTCGACCTCCGGGTCCGGGTTGGCCAGCGCGAAGACGATCGCGTTGTCGGCCATCGAGGCGATGTCGTCGCCGTCCAGCACGTTCGGGGCCGAGACGCCGATGAAGACGTCGGCGTCGGCCACCGCCTCCTTGAGGCTGCCGGTGCGGCCGGAGCGGTTGGTGTGCTCGGCGATCCAGCGCAGCGAGTCGTTGAGGTCCTCCCGGCCCTGGTGGACCACGCCGTGCACGTCGGCCACGGTGGCGTGCTCGACGCCGGCCGCCAGCAGCAGCTTGAGGATCGCGGTGCCGGCCGCGCCGGCGCCCGACATCACCACCCGGATGTCGCTGATCTCCTTGCCGACCACCCGCAGCGCGTTGGTCAGCGCGGCCAGCACCACGATCGCGGTGCCGTGCTGGTCGTCGTGGAAGACCGGGATGTCCAGCGCCTCGCGCAGCCGGGCCTCGATCTCGAAGCAGCGCGGCGCGGAGATGTCCTCCAGGTTGATCCCGGCGAAGCCCGGGGCGATCGCCTTGACGATGGCCACGATCTCGTCGGCGTCCTGGGTGTCCAGGCAGATCGGCCACGCGTCGATCCCGGCGAACCGCTTGAACAGGGCCGCCTTGCCCTCCATCACCGGCAGCGCGGCCTGCGGGCCGATGTTGCCCAGGCCCAGCACCGCCGAGCCGTCGGTGACCACGGCGACGCTGTTGCGCTTGATGGTGAGCCGGCGGGCGTCCTCCGGGTTCTCGGCGATCGCCATGCAGACCCGGGCGACGCCCGGGGTGTAGATCATGCTGAGGTCGTCACGGTTGCGGATCGGCAGCTTCGAGGACATCTCGATCTTGCCGCCCAGGTGCATCAGGAAGGTGCGGTCCGAGACCTTGCCGATGGTGACGCCGTCGATGGCGCGCAGCTTCTCGACGATCTCCTCGCCGTGCGCCACCGAGGCGGCGGCCACCGTCACGTCGATCCGCAGCGACTCGAGGCCGGAGGCGGTGACGTCGAGACCCGTCACCGAGCCGCCGGAGGACTCCACGGCGGTGGTGATGTTGCTGACCGCGCTGCCACTGGCCGGGACCTCCAGACGCACCGTGATCGAGTTGGAGACACTGGGCACCGTCGCCATCGACGTCCTTCTTCCTGGTTTTCAACACCGTGCTGGGCTCAACCGCGCAGGATTCAACAAACTGTTGACGCCGAGCCTCGCGCATCCTAGGCCTCGATCGTCGCACCTACCAGGGCGTAGCCAGAAATAATGTTCATTGATTGCACGGTGTCGACAACCGGGACCGCGGCGAAGCTGACACAGCAGCGGAAATCCTCCGGTGGGGATTGCCCTGCGGGGCCGATGGGTTACATTGGACGAGACACCGGCTCGATCCAAGCCCCCGGGCCCAACCTTCGTCCCTTCGAGGGACCACTTGCCGCGAGGCGAGCATGGCGGGTCGGTGTCACCAACGTACGACTGTGGCCCCCACCCGAGGTGGGGGCCACAGTCGTTGACGGGCTGTCAGCCCCGGCGGACCGCCCTACCGCAGCAGCGCCGGCACGCCCGCGCTGTCGGCCAGGTCGTCCGGCCCGGAGAGCACCGTGAGCCGCTGGGTGGCGCGGGTCAGCGCCACGTAGAGCACCCGCAGCCCGGCCTCCGACTCGCCGGCGATCCCGGTCGGGTCGGCCACCACCGTGGCGTCGTACTCCAGGCCCTTGGCCTCCAGGCTGCCCAGCGCCACCGCCCGGTCGCCCAGGCCCTCGATCCACCCGGCCGCCTCGGCCCGGCGGTCCATCGGCACCACCACGGCCACCGTGCCGTCCACCTCGCCGAGCAGCCGGACCAGCTCGGCCCGGGCCGCCGCGCCGAACGCGGCCGGGGCCGGGTCGGCGACCGCGGCGAACCGCGGCACGATGCCGGTCGAGCGCACCGCGCTCGGCGACGGCGTGCCGGGCGCGGCGAGCGCCAGCACCTTGGCCGCCACCTCGGCGATCTCGGCCGGGTTGCGGTAGTTGACGGTCAGGGTGTGGCGGCGGCGCGGCTTGGAGCCCAGCACCTCGTCCAGCGCGGCCTGGGCCTCCTGCGGGAACGGCCAGGAGCTCTGGGCGGGGTCGCCGACGATGGTCCAGGTGGCCATCCGGGCCCGGCGGCCGATCATCCGCCACTGCATCGGGGTGAGGTCCTGGGCCTCGTCGACGATCACATGGGCGTACTCGGTGCGCTCGACCGGCGCCCTCTCGCGCGTGCGCGCGCTGCGGTCGGCGTAGGTGGTCACCTCGTCCAGGCCGGTCAGCAGATCGACCGCGTCCACCTCGCGCACCTTGGGCCGGGCCGGCTCGCCGAGCAGCAGCTGCAGCTCGTCCAGCAGCGCCACGTCGTGGGCGGTCAGCCCGCCCGCGCCGCGGTCGTCCAGGTGGCGCCAGGAGGCGGCGAGCCGCCTGGCCTCCTCGGGGGTGACGGCGCGTCGGGCGGTCCGGTTGGTGTGCTTGGCGTTCCTGAGGGTGGCCAGCACCTGGCGCGGCGTCAGCGCCGGCCACCAGGCGTCCAGGAAGTCCAGGAAGGGCGCCTCGTCCGACACGTACTCGTCGAACGCCTCCTTCTCCTCCTGGCGCTGCTCGCGGCCGTAGTGGTCGGTGGGCTTGGGCAGGTCGCGGATCGCCTCCGCCCACAGCGCGTCGAGCAGCAGCCGGCGGGCACGCGGGCGCAGCAGGTTGAGCGGGGTGCCGCCGCTGCCGACCACATGGCCGCGCACCGCCCGCAGCCTGCCCGCGTCCAGCCGCAGCACCTCGCCGCGGGCCACCACCTTCAGCTCGGTGGGCGCGCGCAGCTCCAGGGCGGCTCGGGCGGTCCGGCGCAGCAGCTGCACCATCCTGGCCGAGCCCTTGATCCTGGCGGTCTCCGGGGTGTCGTAGCGCTCCGCCTCGATGCCGTCGACCAGGCTGCCGACCGCCCGGATCGCCACCTGCCCCTCCTCGCCCAGCGCGGGCAGCACACCCTCGGTGTAGGAGACCAGCAGCGGCGTCGGGCTGACCACCAGGATGCCGCCGGCGTAGCGCCGCCGGTCCTGGTAGAGCAGGAAGGCGGCCCGGTGCAGCGCGACCGCGGTCTTGCCGGTGCCGGGGCCGCCGGTGACCAGGGTGGCGCCGGCGGCGGGCGCCCGGATCACCTCGTCCTGCTCCTTCTGGATCGAGGAGACGATGTCGCGCATGGTGTGGCTGCGGGCCCGGCCGAGCGAGGCCATCAGGGCGCCGTCGCCGATCACCGCGAGCTCCTGGCCGTCCAGGGTCGGGGTCAGGTCGGGGCGCAGCAGGTCGTCCTCGACGCCGATCACCTTGCGGCCCTTGGAGCGGATCACCCGGCGGCGCAGCACCCGGCCCGGCTCCAGCGGGGTGGCCCGGTAGAACGGTGCGGCGGCCGGCGCGCGCCAGTCGATCACCAGCGGGCCGAACTCGGCGTCCAGCACGCCGAGCCGGCCGATGTGCAGGGTCTGCGCCACGTTCTGGTCGGTCGGGTCCAGCGGCGTGAAGGACGGGATGCCGTGCTCCTCCGGGGCATCGGCCTGCTGCAGGTCGATCCGGCCGAACAGGAAGTCCTCGAACTCGTTGTTGAGCCGGTTCAGGTGGGCGCCCGCCCGGTAGACCTGGGCGTCGCGCTCGGCGAGCGCGCCAGGGGTGCCGACCTGGACCCGCTTGGCGGCGTCCTCCAGGACGTACTCGGCCTCGGCGAGCTTCTCCTCCAGACGCTGGTAGACGGTGTCGAGGTGCCGCTGCTCTCCGGCGATCTCCCGTTCCCGCCGGCCCTCGGTCGCGGCCGCGGAGTCGGCGGTGCTGGTGTCGGCTGCGTGCGGTCTGCCGTGCGCTCCCAAGGGTGCCCCTGTCGTACGTCTTGCGATAGGTCAACCGCCATTCGAAGTCGGCGGACAGAAGATCCTACGGCACGGCTGCGGAAACACGAAGGCCGCCCTCCGGATGGAAGGCGGCCCGCATGCACATGGGATGGTGGAGATGCCGGGAATCGAACCCGGGTCCAGTGGAGTGGATTCAGGACTTCTCCGAGCGCAGTCCGCTGTGCTTTTCTCGGCCCTGGCAGTCACGCGGACAAGCCGCCAACAGGCCCAGCTACTGTTTGGTTTCCCAGCCGCCCCCGTAACCGGGGCGGACGGTTCAGTTCCCTAGATTAAGCCAGGATCCGAGTCGGGAACTCCCCGGTCTGACTCCTTGGCTACTCGCTGCTCAGGCAGCGAGCGCGAAGGTCTCGCGCTTAGAATTGGCGATTATTTTTTTGCGACAGATGGTTAACGAGATCATTGCCGCGTTCCTCGGCTCGCTTCTCCTGTTTCGACGTCCCCTGTCGAAACCGATCATCCCCATGTTCTTTTAAAAAGGTACAGCTTTCTGAGAAACAACTCCGGTCGGTGACCGGTGGTGCTGGCCCCATGGTACGCGCCGGGTGCGGGGCGGTCCAGCCGATTACTGCCTGGGGGTGACCGGGAGCCCGGTGGCCTGGGCCGGCTTCGGTGACGGCCCACCGGTCGGCTGGCCCGGGTGCGGCCCGGGGGTGCCCAGCTGCTGGGCCAGCCAGGGCAGCGCCTCGGCGAACGCGCCGGCCGCGAACTGCCAGACGTGGCGCCCGGGCTGGACGGTCAGCTGGGTCCGGATGCCGTCCTTGCGGGCCGCCGCGCTCAGCTGCCTGCCCTGCTCGATGTGGTTGCCCTCCTGGTCGCCGCTCTCGAACCAGCCGGAGGTGTTCTTGTACTTCGGGTGGTGGGCCAGCGCGGTCAGCGGATCGTGCGCGGCCCACGCGGCGGCGTTCCCGCCGTACAGCTTGTCGATGGTCTGCTGCTTGTTGCCGGTGTTCGGACCGAGGTCACCGGATATGTCCTCGAAATGCGCGAAGACATCGGGGTGCTCGACCGTCAGGTCGATCGCGCAGGTGCCGCCCATCGACCAGCCGACCACGCCCCACTTGTGCGGGTCGGTGGCGGTGCCGAAAGTCTTCTCGACATACGGCGGGATGTCCTTCACCAGATGGTCTTCGGCGTTCCCGTTGGGGCCGTCCACGCATTCGGTGTCCACCTTGAAACCACCGGTGGCGTCGGTGAAGACCAGCACCGGGGCGTACCCGCCGTGGGCGGCGGCGTAGGCGTCGGCGGTCTGCACCGCGTTCCCGGCCCGTACCCAGTTGTCGGGGGCCGCGTACTCGCCGCCGATCATCTCCAGCACCGGCAGCTTGGGCCGGGCCTTGCTGCGGAACCAGGCCGGCGGCAGGTAGACCAGCTCCTGGCGGTGGCCGAAGCCGCTCGCGGTGTCGGGGATGTCGACCTGCACGATCCGGCCGGTACTGGTCTTCCCGGTGAGCGAGCCGAGCTGGTCGAGTGTCACCTGCTGCGGCAGCGGCGCACCGGTGAGCTCACCGATCGCGTCGTCCAGGGTCGGGAAGTAGCCGGTGGAGGCGTTCAGCGCGTTGGCGCCGGAGACGACCGCGAGCAGCGCGGCGACCGGCGCCAGGCTCCGGTGCCACCAGCGGGCCCCGCGCCAGCCGAGCACCAGCACCACCAGCGCGGTCACCGCGACGCCCAGCCAGAGCCAGAACCCGAGCGGCAGCGGATCGGTGATGCCACCCGCTGTGACGGCGAGCAGCCCGAGCCCGGCGCTGAGCAGCACGCCCGCGCCGATCGCGATCGGCGCCCGGCGCAGCCGCCAGCGGCGGTCCCGCCAGCCGACCGCGACCAGCAGCGCGGCGGCGGCCGCCAGCTGCACGGTCCACGGGAACCAGCCGTCCAACAGGGAGACATTCATGGTTTTGGATCGTACTGATCGTCAACCACCGATTACCGAGTTCACCCGGTTGGCAGGCGGGCTTGGGACCAACCTGCTACAGACCGTCCACCAAATCCTCAACCCTGGCGGCGGCGGACCGCGGCCACCGCGCGGGCGGTCTCCCGGGCGTCCTGCTTCTCGCGCAGCGCCTGCCGCTTGTCGTGCAGCTTCTTGCCGACCGCGATGGCCAGCTCCAGCTTGACCCGGCCGTCCTTGAAGTAGAGCGAGAGCGGGACCAGGGTGTGACCGGTCTCCTTGGTCTTCGCCTCCAGCTTGCGGATCTCCATCTTGTGCAGCAGCAGCTTGCGCTTGCGCCGCGCCGAGTGGTTGGTCCACGTCCCCTGGAAGTACTCCGGGATGAAGACGTTGTCGATCCACACCTCGCCGCCCTGGGTGTAGGCGTACCCGTCGACCAGGTTGGCCCGGCCCTCGCGCAGCGACTTCACCTCGGTGCCGGTGAGCACCATGCCGCACTCATAGGTGTCGAGGATGGTGTACTCGTGTCGCGCCCGCTTGTTCTGCGCGATCAGCTTCTGTCCCTTTTCCTTTGCCATAGCCCGGTCATTCTCGCACCTCGGCGCGGTGAACGGCAGCCGCTTTACCGGGCCGCCCCGAGCCCGCCGAGCACCCGCAGCGCCAGCCGCTCGGCGGCCGCCGGGTCGGGCGCGGTGACGTCGGGGAGCAGGCCGGTGCCGTCCGGGGAGCGACCGGCCGGGGTGTAGTAGCGGCCCACGGTGCGTTCCAGGACCGATCCGTCGGCCAGTCGGCTGGGCTGCTGCACGGTGCCCTTGCCGAAGGTCCGGCTGCCGACCAGCACCGCCCGGCAGCGGTCCTGCAGGGCGCCGGCCAGCAGTTCGGCCGCGCTCATGGTGCCGCCGTCCACCAGCACCACCAGCGGGGTGCGGGTGTCGCCGCCCGACGCCGCGGTCAACTGCCGTCGCTCGTCGTCGACTTGGTAGGAGGCGACCGGGCCGCCGTCCAAGAAGACCGAGGCCGTGGCGACCGATTCGGCCAGCAGGCCACCGGAGTTGCCGCGCAGGTCGAGCAGCACCCCGTGGTGCGGAGTGCGGCGCAGTGCGTCCCGCACCTCGTCGGCCACCCCGACGGTGAAGGCGCGCACGCTGATCCGCAGCACCCCGGGGGCCGGCTGGTCCGCCTCGACGTCCTGGGAGGCCAGCACCGCGCGGTGCAGCGTCAGTTGGCGAGCCGCCGTGCCGGGGCGCCGCACGGTGAGGGTGACCGCCGAACCGGGGCCGGCGGCCGGGCGGCCGCGCAGCCGGGCCACCACCTCGGTGACCGGCAGCTGGTCCACCGGCGTGCCGTCCACCGCCAGCAGCCGGTCGCCGGCGGCGATTCCGGCCTGGCCGGCGGGTGAGCCGGCCGGCACCGCGGTGATCACCGTGCCGCCGTCCGGGCTCTGGCTCACCACCAGGCCGACACCCAGGTACTCGCCGTCCAGCCCCTGGGCGAACTCGGCGTACTGCTGGGCGGTGTAGTAGGCGGCCCAGCGGTCCGCGCCGCCGGCCGCCAACTGCTCGGCCTGCTGCGGCGAGAGCGTGCTGCCGCCGGGCGCCGCGTCCCACGAGTCGGTGCGGCCCGGCAGCGGAGCGGCCGTGCCGCCCCAGGCGCCGGTGGCCGACCCGCCGAACAGCAGCAACCCGAACAGCACGCTGAGCGTGGCGCCGTGGCGCACCCGACGCCACGGGGTTGCGGTCATGCCATCGGAGTGTAGGCCCCCGATGCGCTGCGTGGCCGCGTAACGCTCGAACACCACCGGGGGTGACGAACGGCCGTTACACCTTCAGGTACTTGCGCAGGGTCAGGAAGGCCGCGATCGCCGCCATGCCCATACCGGCCACGATCAGCAGCGGGATCACCTGCAGCACCGAGGAGAGCCCGATGAAGTGGATGAACTGCACCCGGGAGGCAAGCCAGTGCTGCACACCGAAGTTGGCCAGCAGCAGCAGTCCGGAGGCCAGGACCGCGCCTAGGAGTGCCGCGAACGCCGCTTCCGCGATGAACGGCATCTGCACGTAGAAGTTGGACGCACCGACCAATCGCATGATGCCGGTCTCACGCCTTCGGCTGAACGCCGACACCCGGACCGTGTTGACGATCAGCAGCAGCGCCACCGAGAGCATCAGCAGCATGATGACGAAGGCCGCCGTCTGCAGGCCGTTGAGCAGTCCGAAGAGGTTCTCAAGGATCTTGCGCTGGTCCTCCACGGAACGCACGCCCGGCTTGCCGGCGAACGCGCTCTGGATGATGTCGTAGCGGGTCGGGTCCTGCAGCTTGACCCGCCAGGACGCCGGGATCGCGTCCGCGCCCAGAACCTGGACCAGCGCGCTGTCCGGGTTCATGTCCTTCCAGTGCTTGTAGGCCTCCGCCTGGGTCTCGAAGGTCTTGGTCTTCACCACCGACGGGGTGATCTGGTCCAGGCCGGCGCCGACGGCGTCGATCTGGTCCTGGGTGGCGGCACCGTTGGCGCACTGCGGGGCGGTCTTGGCATCCGCCTTGGTGCAGAAGTAGATGCTGACCTCGACCTTGTCGTACCAGTACCCCTTCATGGAGTTGACCTGGTCACGGACGAGGAGACTGGCACCGGCGAGGGCGAGCGAGAGCGCGACGCTGACCACGACCGCGATGGTCATGGTGAGGTTGCGGCGGAGACCGACGCCGATCTCCGACAGGACGAACTGGGCGCGCATGGCTGTTCAATACTCCAAGATCAGGACTGACGGACCGACGGCTGACGCGTCGGGCGTACGGACCGGCGCTAGGCGCTAGTGCTGGTATCCGTAGACGCCGCGGGTCTGGTCGCGGACCAGCAGGCCCTTGTCGAGCTCGATCACGCGCTTGCGCATCTGGTCGACGATGGCCTGGTCGTGGGTGGCCATCAGCACGGTGGTCCCGGTGCGGTTGATCCGGTCGAGCAGCTTCATGATGCCCACCGAGTTCTGCGGGTCCAGGTTTCCGGTCGGCTCGTCCGCGATCAGCAGCATCGGGCGGTTGACGAAGGCTCGGGCGATCGCCACGCGCTGCTGCTCACCACCGGAGAGCTCACCGGGCATCCGGTCCTCCTTGCCGCCGAGACCGACCAGGTCGAGAACCTCGGGCACCACCTTGTTGATGGCGCTCTTCGGCTTGCCGATGACCTCCAGCGCGAACGCCACGTTCTGCGCCACGGTCTTGTTCGGCAGCAGCCGGAAGTCCTGGAACACGGTGCCCAGTTGACGCCGCATGTGCGGCACCTTCCAGTTGGACAGCTTGCCGAGGTCCTTACCGAGCACGTGCACCGACCCCGTGGAGGGACGCTCCTCACGCAGGCACAGCCGCAGGAAGGTGGACTTGCCGGAGCCGGAGGAGCCGACCAGGAAGACGAACTCGCCCTTCTCGATCTCCAGCGAGACCTCCGACAGGGCGGGGCGGTTCTGCTTGGGATACGTCTTGGAAACGTTGTCGAATCTGATCACGGCTGCATCACGGAGGCCATCCTAGGGGGAGTCCCTACCCCCGCAATCCGTGCGAGGGCGGGCGGTTGGAGCCGACCCAGGGCCGACTCCCCGGCTTGGGACCATACGCGACCGTCACCGCGCCGCGCAGTCCGCGCCCGCTCGAACAGCGGCGGATTGTCTGCTCTTGTGGCGAGATGACCGGAAAATTGGGGGCCAATTCACAGCCGCCCTGCTACACAGTGCAGCCTCCTTCAGCGGCCCGGGCGCCGGACGCGGCAGAACCTGGCAGAGTAGGGGGAGGACGCGAATGCGCGGACCCACCGGGCGGGAACCAACCAGTCGACCGGTGCGTTGTTACGGGCAGCGCGGTAGCAGGCAAGGAGGAGATCGCATGACGTGCGACCATCTGGTGTGCGCCAACTGCGCGGGCCGCGTGAGCGACGGCCGCTGTCCGGTCTGCCGCGCCCACCGCGCGCGCCTGCAGGAGGAGCAGCAGGGCATGTTCGCCGGGCTCTCCCCCGCAGCGCTGCTCGCGCTGCTGGCGGGGCTGCTCGCGGTGGTGGTGATCTTCCGGCAGGCGCTGGCGTGAGGACTTGATGAAAAAGGGGCCCCGGATCCGTCCGGGGCCCCTTTTGCTGTGCCTGATCAGTTACTCGGCGGTCTCACGCTGCTTGCGCCACCGGATGCCGGCCTCGATGCTGTGCTTGTTCGTTCATCGAGACCGGCAGCTCCGACCGCCCTTACTCGGCGGTCTCACGCTGCTTGCGCCACCGGATGCCGGCCTCGATGAAGCCGTCGATGTCGCCGTCCAGCACGGCCTGCGGGTTGCCGGTCTCGAACTCGGTGCGCAGGTCCTTGACCATCTGGTACGGGTGCAGCACGTAGGAGCGCATCTGGTTGCCCCAGGAGCTGCCGCCGTCCTTGAGCGCGTCCATCGCGGCCTTCTCCTCCTGGCGGCGCCGCTCCAGCAGCTTGGCCTGGAGCACGTTCATCGCCGAGGCCTTGTTCTGGATCTGCGAGCGCTCGTTCTGGCAGGAGACCACGATGCCGGTCGGCAGGTGGGTGATCCGGACCGCCGAGTCGGTGGTGTTGACGCCCTGGCCGCCGGGGCCGGAGGCGCGGTAGACGTCCACCCGCAGCTCGCCCTCGTCGATCGCGACGTGGTCGCTCTGCTCGACGACCGGGAGCACCTCGACACCGGCGAACGAGGTCTGCCGGCGGCCCTGGTTGTCGAACGGCGAGATCCGCACCAGGCGGTGGGTGCCCTGCTCGACCGAGAGGGTGCCGTAGGCGTACGGGGACTTCACGGTGAAGGTGGCGGACTTGATGCCGGCCTCTTCGGCGTACGAGGTGTCGTAGACCTCGGTCGGGTAGCCGTGCCGCTCGGCCCAGCGCAGGTACATGCGCATCAGCTGCTCGGCGAAGTCGGCCGCGTCCACCCCGCCGGCCTCGGCGCGGATGTTCACCAGCGCCTCGCGGGCGTCGTACTCGCCGGACAGCAGGGTGCGGACCTCGAGCTCCTCGACGGCCTTCTTGACCGAGGCGAGCTCGGTCTCGGCCTCGACCTTGGTGTCCGCGTCGGCCATCTCCTCGGCCAGCTCGAACAGGACCCGGACGTCCTCGATCCGGCTGCGCAGGGTCTCCACCCGGCGCAGTTCACCCTGCAGGAAGGAGAGCCGGCTGGTCACCTTCTGCGCGTTGGTGACGTCATCCCAGAGGGCGGGGGCGGCTGCCTCCTCCTCCAGGCGTGCGATGTCGGCCTGGATCTTCTCCAGGTCGAGGACGGCCTCGATCGACCCCATGGTCGTTTCGAGGTTCTTGAGCTCTTCGGAAGGATCGACGGCTGCCACGCCACCAGCGTAATGGTTGGCGAGGGGCACCGGGACCGGCCGGTGGCCCTAGACCGGCGCCAGGTCCTCTTTGGGCGGCCACGCGGGCAGCACGGCGGCGCTCGGCGCAGCGGCACCGTGCGGGTGCCCGCCGCTGTGCCCGAAGGCCGCCACGGCCGCCGCAAGGCCCGCCAGCAGCAGCACCGCGGCCACCAGCACCGCCAGGAACCGGCGCCGCCGGATCCGCTCCTGGCGGGTGCGGCGCTGCCCGGTGGGGGGCGCCGTCCGCTGGGCGCGCGACTGGGCGGCGTAGCCCGCCAGCTCCTCGGCCGACGGGCGGCGCAGGCTGGTGTGGGTGTCCCGGGTGTCACGGGCCGCGTCGGGGGCCGCCGGGGGCACCAGCGGCACCACCGGGCCGCGCCGGCGGCGGTGGGTGCCGGTGCCGGTCTCGGCCTCCGCGTAGACCGCCTCGGCCAGGGTGGTCGGCTCTCCCGCGGGCTGGCCGGGCGGTGCCCCCACGTCGTCCTGGCTGCGCTCGGCGGGCAGCGCCAGCGGGGGCAGTCCGGCCAGCGCGGGCAGCTGCTCGCGCAGCCGCTCGGCCAGCTCGGCGGCCCGCAGCCGGGAGGCCGGGGCCTTGGCCAGGCACTCGGAGATGATCCGCCACAGGCCGTCCGGCAGGCCGGGCACCGGCGGCACGCTCTCGGTGACGTGCCGGCGCAGCACCGCGCCGGTGTGGCCGCCGCCGAACGGCGTGAAGCCCGCCAGCAGCTCGTAGAGCACGGTGGCCAGGGCGTAGATGTCGACCGCGGCGCGCGGCTCCAGGCCCTCGATGATCTCGGGGGCCAGGTAGTCGGGGGTGCCGATGATCCGGGTGGCCCTGGTCCGGCGGGGTGCGTCGACCAGCCGGGCGATGCCGAAGTCGGTGAGCTTGGCCCGGGGGGCGCCGCCGGGGCCGGGCGGCGCGGCCAGGTCGAGCATCACGTTCTCCGGCTTGACGTCGCGGTGCACGATGCCGGCCGCGTGCGCGGCGGCAAGGCCGTCCGCGACGTCGGCGATCACCGCGGCGGCGGCCTGCGGGGCGAGCACGCCCTCGCGTTCCAGCCGGGAGCGCAGGTCGGTGCCGTGCACCAGCTCCATCACCAGCGCCAGGTCGTCGCCGTCCACCACCATGTCGCGCACCCCGACCACCCGCGGGTGGTCCAGGCTGGTCAGCGCGGCCCGCTCCTGGATGAACCGGCCGACCAGCACCTGGTCGCTGGCCAGGTCCTCGCGGAGCAGTTTGACGGCCACCGGTCCGTCCGGGCCCTCGCCCAGCCACACGGTGCCGGCGGAGCCCCGGCCGATCACCTGGTGCACGGTGTACCGGCTGCCGATCTTTCGTGCCAATGCTGCTCCGTGGGGGCGGCGGGAGCGCGTCCGGAACGCCGCGTGGGCCCCGGCCGTGCTCGACAGGTCTGTGCGTCGCGGTCCAACCTACGCGCCCGGGGGGCCGGGATGGGACCCCATGACCCGCCAAAGTCGACAAATTGTCAATCTTGGCCGACCTGCCGGCGGACCGTCAGGAAGCCGGGCGTCACTTCCCGGTGATGGAGTGCCAGGCGCTGCTGACCCAGTTGCTGGCCTGGTCGAACCAGCTGTGCACGTCGTTCCAGTACTGCGGCAGCGGGGTGAAGTTCCACAGCGCCAGCGCCGCGATCGCCAGGATCACCAGCACCATCAGGCAGCCCTTGAGGCAGCCCAGCCCGGGGATGTACATCCGGTTGCGGCTGCGCGGGCGCGGCTCCCGACTGCGGCGGGGCGCCGGCTCGGGCTCGCGCGGGGCCGGCGGCTCGTAGTAGCGCGGCGGCTCGGGCGCCCGGACCGGCTCTCCCCCGCCCTGGCGGCCGGGCGGTGCCGCCGGGCGACCGCCCGAACGGTCGGCGTAGCCCTGGGGGCCGCGCGGCGGCTCGGCGTACCGGTCCTGCCCGGCGTAGCCGCCCTGCTGCGGGCGGCGCGCCTGGTACGGCGGCGGGGCGGTCGGCGGGCGGTCCTGGCGACCCGGCTGGCCACCGCCCTGGTACCCGCGCGGGGCGGGCTGCGGCGGCTCGTACTCCTGGGTGGCGAAGACCTGGGTCTGCTGGTTGCGGTCGCGGGCGGCGCGCAGCTGGGTCTGCCAGGGGTGCGGGGCGTCCGGCTGGGCCGGGGGCTGCTGGCCCGGCGGCGGCTGGCTCAGCGACTGCTGCGGCGCCGTGCCCGGCATCACCCGGGTCGGCGGCATCACCCGGGTGCCCTCGGCCGGCAGCACCCGGGTGCCCTCGGCCGGCATCACCTGGGTGGCGGCGGCCGGGTCGTACTGCGGGGCGAAGGCCTGGGTCGGGTCGCTGCCGGTGCCGGTGCCGGGCACCTGGGCGGGCTGCTGCGGGGGCACCAGCAGGGCGCCGACCGCGAGCGCCGCGTCCACCGCGGCCGGCGCGGCGTGCACGCCCACCCCGGCGGCGACCACCCGCAGCGCCCGGGCCAGCGAGGTGGCGCTCGGGCGCTGCGCCGGGTCCTTGCGCAGGCAGCGCTCCGCCACGATCCACAGCGGCTCGGGCATGGCGGGCGGGCGGGGCGGCTCCTGGGTCAGGTGCGCCTGCAGGATCTGCAGCGCGCCGTCGCCCTGGAACGGCGGGCGGCCGGTGAGCAGCTCGTAGAGCATGATCCCGGCGCCGTAGATGTCCACGGCCTCGGTCTGCGGGCGGCCGGAGGCCGACTCGGGGGCGACGTAGCTCGGGGTGCCGACGAACTCGCTGGTGCGGGTGATGCCCGGGGAGTCGGCGAGCCGGGCGATGCCGAAGTCGGTGAGCATCGGGTGCAGCACCTCGCCCTGGCCGTCCGGCCCGGGCACGGTGGCCAGCAGCACGTTGGCCGGCTTGAGGTCGCGGTGCACCACGCCGTCCGCGTGGCTGGCGGCCAGCGCGTCGGCGATCTGGGCGGTCAGCAGGGCGGCGGCGATCGGGCTGAGCGGTCCGTTGGTGCGCAGGTAGCGGTACAGGTCCGGGCCGTCCACCAGGTCCATCACCAGGGCCAGCAGCTCGCCCTCCACCACCAGGTCGCGGACCCGGACGATGTTGGGGTGGTTGAGCCGCAGCAGCGCCGAGCGCTCGCGCAGGAAGCGCAGCACGATGTCCTGGTCGGCGGCCAGCTCCTCCTTGAGCACCTTGATCGCGACCGGCTGCCCCGGGGCCAGGTCGGCCATCCCCGCGTCCTCGCGGACCCGCCCCCGCCAGACGGTGCCCATGGCACCGCGCCCGAGGGTCTCCTCGAGCAGATACTTGCTGCCGACCGGCCGCACCTGGTGCTCTCCTCGCTCCGCTGAGCCCTGCCGCCGGGCGTCCACCCGCGCGTGCGGCAAGCCTAACGGTGCGGGCGGCCCAGCGGCCCGGCCGTGGGGCCCCGGCCGGAGGTTGGGGGAAGGCGACCGGTGCACGGGCGTTCGAGGCCGCCTTGACCTGATGCCCCGTCCGCTCCACCATGACCATGATCACAAGATCGTCAAATCCGGTACCGTGCGCGGACTGTCAGTCCCGGGTGGCAGGATGAGGCAAGCACCACTGCGGCACACTCCTGCGGTCCACCGCGCATCACGAGCAGAGGGGAACCCCGGGCGAGATGCAGATCCGGCTGACGGTCCTGTGGCCCCGTGCCGGCTCCGGCACGCCCGCGGCCAAGACCGATGTCCTGGTCACCGCCCCGGTCGGCACGGCGCTCGGCACCCTCTCGGTGGCCCTGGCCGGCGCGGTGGGAGTGCGCGGCCCGCGCAGTGCCACCCATGTGCACCTCTACGCCGGGTCCGAGCGGATCGACGACCGCACCCCGCTCGGCCATCCGCCGCTGCTCGACGGCGCCGTGCTCACCCTCGGCGAGCCCGACCCGGCCGCCGACACCGCCCACCCGTCCGACGCGGCCGTCGAGCTGCGGGTGGTCGGCGGGCCGGACGCCGGCGGCGTGCACCGGCTGACCGGCCGCCAGATCAGGCTCGGCCGCTCCAGCGAGGCGGACATCGCGCTGGACGACCCGGACGTCTCCCGGATGCACCTGGCGCTGCGGCTGGCCGACGACGGCACCGTCACCGTGCACGACCTGGGCTCCACCAACGGCACCGTGCTGGACGGCCGCCCGCTCGCCGAGGAGCCGCACCCGCTGCCCGAGGGCGCGCTGCTGAGGCTCGGCGAGTCCACCGTGCTGCTCGCCGCCGCCCCGGGCCCCGAGCAGTCCCGCCCCACCACCCCGGACGGCCAGGGCCACCTCCAGGTCAGCCCGCCGCCCCGCACCCCCGCCCCGGCCCTGGGAGCCCCCGCGGCCGGGCGCCGGGGGAGCCCGGCCGCGCCGCCCGCCGACGGGCCGCCGCCCGCCGCCCCGAGCAGCCGCGCCCGCTCCCTGCTCTCCCGCACCCTGGGCCGCGCGACCGCGCCCACCGCCCCGGCCGACGCCGCCCAGCAGCACCTGCGGGCCCGGGACCGGCAGGCCGCCGCCCTGCGCGAGCGGTTCCCCGACCCCGCCGCGCTGCTGCTGACCGCGCTCGGCCCCGGCCCGCGGCTCTGGGAGCGGCTGCCGGCCCACCCCGACGGGCTGGTGCTCCGGCTCGGCACCGGCGACCTGCCAGGTGGCCCCGGCACCGCGCCGGGCGACGTGCTGCCCGCCGTCCCGGTCACCGTGGACCTCACCGCGGTCGGCAGCCTCGGCCTGGCCGGCCCGCGCGAGCGGCTGCTGGGCCTGGCCCGCGCGCTGCTCGCCCAGCTGGCCGTGCTGCACCCGCCGAGCGGCCTGAGCGTCGTGGTGCTGAGCGCGGACGGCCGGCCGGCCGCCGAACAGCGTGCCGAGGACTGGTCCTGGGCCCTCTGGCTGCCGCATCTGCGCCCCACCCGCGGGCAGGACTGCCGGCTGCTCTTCGGCCTCGACGCGGCCCAGGCCGAGCAGCGGCTGACCGAGCTGCTGGCGGCCGTGGCCGGGGGGACCTCGATGGCCGGGGGAGAGTCGGCCGGCCCCACCGTGCTGCTGGTGGACGGCGACCCGGGTTCCGAGCCGGGCCGCGCGGCCCTGGCCCGCCTGCTGCGCGAGGGGCCGGGCGGCGCGGTGTTCCCGATCTGGCTGGCCGAGAGCCCCGACCAGCTGCCGGACGGCCTCGGTGCCACCGCCGTCCTCACCGGCGAGGTGGCGACCCAGCTCACCCTGCGCGGCCCCGTCCAGGTCGAGGCCGTCGCGCTGGACGCCGTCTCGCCCGCCTGGGCCCAGCGGCTGGCCCGGGCGCTGGCCCCGCTGCGGGAGACCGCGCCGGTGTCCCGGGGGCCGATCCCGCAGGCCCTGCGCCTGCTGGACCTGCTCGAACTGGACACCGTCACCCCCGCCAAGCTCTCGGCCCGCTGGGAGAGCCTGCCGAGCACCACCGGCACGGCCAGCGCGCTGCTCGGCACCACTCGGGACGACCTGTGCACGGTCGACCTGGCCACCGCCGAGCTGCCCGAGCAGCAGCACCTGCTGGTCGGCGGCGCCCGGGGCGCCGGCAAGAGCGAGCTGCTGCGCACCCTGGCCGCCTCGCTGGCGGTCGGCGAGCGGCCCGACCGGCTCTCCCTGCTGCTGATCGGCGGCCGCGGCCCCACGCTCGCCGCCTGCGCCGAACTGCCGCACGTCACCGGCTCGTTGGACGTCACCGCCGATCCCCGCCAGGCGCTGCTCACCGCCGAGGCGCTGCTGGACGAGCTGGAGCTGCGCGAGGAGCTGTTCCGCGGCCGTTCGTTCGCCGCCGCGTACGCCGAGCAGGCGCTGAGCGCCAAGGTCGTCGCCCCGCGCGGGACCGGCCCCACCGCGGCCGCGGCCGTCCCGCCCGCCGCCCTGGCCACCGTCACCGCCGCGCCGCCGCGCCTGATCCTGGTGGTGGACGACTACGACGCGCTGCTCGCCCCGCACTCCCCCGCCGGCCGCCCGCTCGCCCGGGCGCTGGCCGCCGTCGCCGAGCGCGGCGGCCGGCTCGGCATCCACCTGGTCGCCGCCACCGGCCGCCCCGAGCTGACCGCCGGCACCGAGGTCGACGACGCCGCCCAGTGGCGGATCGCCCTGCGCACCGACCACCCGGCCGACTCCGACCTCCTGGTGCACGTGGACGACGCGGCGGGGCTGCCCGACACCACCCCGGGCCGCGGCTACCTGCGCCGCCCCGACGGGGCCGTGCTCGCGTTCCAGACCGCCCGGATCACCGGCCGGATCCCCCGCACCGCCACCCTGCGCCCCACCGTGGTGGCGCTGGATCCCGCCCAGCTCGGCGCCCCGCCCACCCGCCGCCCGGTCCGCGAGCTGGGCAACGGCCCGACCGACCTGGCGCTGCTGGCGAGCGCCCTGCAGCGGGCGGCGCAGGGGTAGCGGCTACTGCGGCTGGTCGCCGGCCCGGTCGACGGCGGCGCGCTGCAGGACGGCGGACTGGCCGAGCAGGTCGCCGGCCTTGCCGTACACGCCGTCCTTGACGACCACGTAGCGCTCGCCCAGGAATTCGTAGCTGCTCGGATCGAAGATCCACTGCCACTGGACGCCCTGGTACTCCTCGGCCACTGCGACACCGTGCCGCCCCTCGGCGTCGGTGCTGTCGCTGACCAGGGTCACGCCGGGGATCTGCGCGGCGGCCCGGTAGAGCGCCGTGTAGAGCGCCGGCGGCGCGATCTGGCCGCGGAGCAGGCGGCCGATCTCGCTGAAGACGTTCATGTCCGGGCCGTACGCGTGATCGTTGGCCTCGTGCTGGTAGATCTGCTTCAGCAGGACGTCCGGTTCGGTGGGGAGGGTCGCCAGGTAGCTGTAGGTCGGCGCGTCCAGCGACGGGTCCTTGATCGGCTCTGTGGTGGACCGGGGGCTCAACCGGTCATTGGGATCGATCACCAGGCCGGGCTTGCTCCCGTCGGCGGAGGTCCAGCTCTCCGTCTGCCGCATCGGGTTGAGCTGCGCGGTGACCTGCTTGCCGTTCATGGTCATCGTGCTGTCCTGCAGCAGTGTCTTCACGTAGGCGAACTGGTCGTCGCGCACCGCCAGCACCGGCTTGGTGGCCGCCACCTCGGCCACCCGGTCCAGCAGTTCGGCCGCCGTGGCGGGTGCTGCCGGGGCCGCCTTGGCGGGCCCGCCGTTCGTCACACCGCCGCCGTTGGCCAGCACCAGGGCCAGTGCCAGCCCGCCCGCCACCACCGGCAGCGCCACCCAGCCGAGCCTGCGGCGCGGCCTCGGCGCGGCGGACACGGACGGGTCCGGAGTGATCTCGTTCATCAGGTGCTCCCTCAAAAGCCGTCGGCGGTCGGCGGAGAGCACCGGCTCGGCAGGCGGCGGAAGCATCCGCCGCAGCCGCTCCAGGTCGTCGTTCTCGTTCACCGGATCTGCTCCTGTATCGACCGGGCCACGTGACCGTGGCCACCCCGTACCTGTCCGATGCCGCGGTCGGGTTCCAGTTCCCGCACGGTCAGTTCGCGCAGTCTGCTCCGGGCCCGGGAGAGCCGGGAGCGGACCGTGCCGACCGGGATGCCGAGGGCCTCGGCGGCGGCCGCGTACTCCAGCCCGGACCAGACGCAGAGCAGGAAGACCTCCCGGTCGGCGCGCCGCAGCCGGGCCAGGGCCCGCCGTGCGGCGGCCAGTTCGGCGTCGGCGTCCAACCGGCCGGCCAGCTCGTCGGCGAAGTCCGGCACCGTCTCGCGGGCGGGCAGCCGTGCCAGCGCGGCCCGGTGCCGGCGGGCCGCCCGGTTGGTGTTGCGCAGCACGTTGGTGGCGATGCCGAACAGCCAGGGCCGCACGCCCTCGCCCTCCTCGTGCAGCTTCTCGCGCAGCCGCCAGGCCTCCAGGAAGGTCAGCGAGACGGCGTCCTCGGCGGCGGCCCAGTCCCCCAGGGCTCGGACCGCGTACCCGTACAGCGCTGACGCGTGCTCATCGAAGATCTCCCCGAACGCACTCTGGTCCCCGGCGCGCAGCCGGGAGCGTAATGACAGTTCCACACCCCTACCTGTCCGCTCGCGCCACCGGGTTCCCGCGGAGACGACGGAAGGGGCCGCACCCCCCCGGTGGGAGGGTGCGGCCCCTTCGGCTACCGCTCGGATCAGCCCATCGAGCCGGTCCGCAGCAGGGTGCGGATCACCCGCATGGCGACCGAGAGGCTGGACAGCTCGTAGGTGTCCGAACCCCTTATGTCGTCCAGCGTGGTCTTGGCCCGGGTCAGCAGGTTGCCGTTGAGCTCGGTCCAGGCCTCGTAGCGCTCGGACGGCGTGGCCTCCGGCGCCCCGCAGGCCAGCACGTCGGCGGTGAGCTGGGCGTGCGCCGCGAACAGGTCCTCACGGATCGAGGCGCGGGCCATCGAGGACCACCGGTCGGTGCGCGGCAGCTCGATGATCCGGTCCAGCAGGTGGGCGATGCCCAGGCGGTCGGCCAGGTCGTAGTAGAGCTCCGCGACCTGGGTGACGTCCTTGCCGGCCCGGTCCGCGACCACGGTGACGTCCAGGGTCGGGAAGGCCGAGGAGAGGCCCGCCACCCGGGTGGCCAGGCCGTCCGGGACGCCCGCCTCGGTCAGCTCGCCGTAGATCTTCTGGAACCAGGCCTGGTCCTCGCCGGTCAGCGGCTTGGGCAGGCTGCTCCACACCTGGTCCACCCGCTCCTGGAAGAACGCGATGGTCCCGGCGATGTCCAGCGGCTGGCGCCGGTTGTTGAGCATCCAGCGGGTGGCCCGCTCGACCAGGCGGCGCGAGTGCAGCCGCATCCGGGTCTGCACCGCGGCCGGCACCTGGTTGTCCAGGTCCTCGACCGAGTCCCAGATCTGCTCCAGGCCGAACACGGCCCGGGCCGCGGTGTGGGTGCGGGCGATCTCCTCGTAGGTCGCGCCGGTCTCCTCGCGCAGCCGGAAGGCGAAAGTGCAGCCACCGCGGTTGATCGTGTCGTTGACGATCAGCGTGGTGATGATCTCCCGGCGCAGCGCGTGGTTGTCCACCGCCTCGGTGAACTTGTCCCGCAGCTTGGTCGGGAAGTAGAGGTGCAGGGTGTCGCGGAAGTACGGGTCGTCGGGCAGCCCGGTGGCGAGCAGCTCGTCGGCCAGCGTGATCTTGGTGTAGGCGAGCAGCACCGCGAGCTCGGGCTGGGTGAGGCCGTAGCCGGCCGCCTGGCGGTCCTTCAGCTGCTTCTCGCTGGGCAGGAACTCCAGCGCCCGGTCGAGCTGCCCGTCGGCCTCCAGCTTGTTGATCATGCGCGAGTGCACATTGACCATGCTGTGCGCCTGGGCCACCGCGTTGGCCAGCACCACGTTCTGCGCGTAGTTGTTGCGCAGCACGAGCTCGCCGACCTCGTCGGTCATCTCGGCCAGCAGCTGGTTGCGCTGCTTCACCGTCATGTCGCCGTTGGCGACCACCTGGTTGAGCAGGATCTTGATGTTCACCTCGTGGTCCGAGGTGTCCACGCCGGCCGAGTTGTCGATCGCGTCGGTGTTGATCCAGCCGCCGGTGCCCGCCGGGCCGCCGGCCTGGGCGTACTCGATCCGGCCCAGCTGGGTGCAGCCGAGGTTGCCGCCCTCGCCGATCACCCGGGCCCGGATCTGGTTGCCGTTGACCCGGATCGCGTCGTTGGCCTTGTCGCCGACGTCCGCGTTGGCCTCCCGCTCGGCCTTGATGTAGGTGCCGATGCCGCCGTTCCAGAACAGGTCGACCGGGGCCTGCAGGATCGCCTTCATCAGCTCGGCCGGGGTCAGCTTGGCCGTCTCGATGCCGAGCGCCGCACGGACCTGCGCGGACAGCTGGATCGACTTGGCGCTGCGCGGGAAGACCCCGCCGCCGGTCGAGATCAGCGACTTGTCGTAGTCGTCCCAGGAGCTGCGCGGCAGGTCGAAGAGGCGACGGCGCTCGGCGTAGGAGGTCGCCGCGTCCGGGTTCGGGTCCAGGAAGATGTGCCGGTGGTCGAAGGCGGCCACCAGCCGGATGTGCTCGCTGAGCAGCATGCCGTTGCCGAACACGTCACCGGACATGTCGCCGATGCCGACCACGGAGAAGTCCTCGGTCTGGGTGTCCACGCCCAGCTCGCGGAAGTTGCGCTTGACCGACTCCCAGGCGCCGCGGGCGGTGATGCCCATGCCCTTGTGGTCGTAGCCGGCCGAGCCGCCGGAGGCGAAGGCGTCGCCCAGCCAGAAGCCGTACTCCTCGGCCACGCCGTTGGCGATGTCGGAGAAGGTGGCGGTGCCCTTGTCGGCGGCGACGACCAGGTAGGTGTCGTCCTCGTCGTGGCGGACCACGTCGGCCGGGTGGACGACCTGGCCGGCCTTCAGGTTGTCGGTGATGTCCAGCAGCGCCGAGATGAAGGTCTTGTACGCCGAGATGCCCTCGGCCAGCCAGGCGTCGCGGTCCGCCGACGGGTCCGGCAGCTGCTTGGCGACGAAGCCGCCCTTGGCGCCGACCGGCACGATCACGGTGTTCTTCACCATCTGGGCCTTGACCAGGCCCAGGATCTCGGTGCGGAAGTCCTCGCGCCGGTCGGACCAGCGCAGGCCGCCGCGCGCGACCTTGCCGAAGCGCAGGTGCACGCCCTCGACCTGCGGGGAGTAGACCCAGATCTCGAAGGCCGGGCGGGGCGCCGGCAGGTCCGGGATGGCGTGCGGGTCGAACTTCATCGACACGTACGGGTGCCACGCGCCGGTCGCGGTGCGCTGGAAGAAGTTGGTCCGCAGGGTGGCCTTGATCAGGTGCAGGAAGGACCGCAGGATCCGGTCCTCGTCCAGCGAGACGACCTCGTCCAGGGCGCCCGCCAGCTCCTCCAGGATGGCCTCGCCCAGCTCGGCCGCGCCGTGCTGATGGCTCGGGCTGAGCCGGGCCTCGAAGAGGTTGACCAGCAGCCGGGTGGTGTGGGCGTTGTTGCGGAGGGCGTCCTCCATGTAGTCCTGCGAGAAGGTGCTGCCGGCCTGGCGCAGGTACTTGGCGTAGGCGCGCAGCACCACGGCCTGGCGCCAGGTCAGCCCGGCGGTCAGGATCAGGCCGTTGAAGCCGTCGTTCTCGGCGCGGCCCATCCAGGTGGCGGCGAAGGCCTCCTGGAAGCGCTCGCGGGCCTCGTCGGTGAGATCCGCGGCCTCGCGCAGCTTCAGGCCGAAGTCGTAGACCCAGGCGGTGGTGGCGTCCGAGCGGCGCAGCGCGTAGGGGTGCTCGTCCAGCACCTCGACGCCCAGGCGCTGGAGCACCGGGAGCACCTCGGTCAGCGAGATCGGGCCGCCGACCCGGTAGATCTTGAAGCGGCGCTCGTCGTCGCCGGCGCCGACCGGCTGGTAGAGGTTGAGCCGGAAGTCGCCCTCGCCGTGCAGCGACTCGATCTGCTTGAGGTCGGCCACCGCGGTGCGGGCGGTGAAGTCGGCCCGGTAGCCGTCGGGGAAGGCGTTGGCGTACTTGGGGGCCAGCTCGGCGGCGCGCTCCTCGCCCAGCTCGATGTGCAGCTGGTCGTTGAAGCCGTCCATCCAGAACCGGGCGGCCTCGGCCAGCTTGGCCTCGATCCGCTCGACCTCGGACTCGGTCAGCTCGGCGAGCTCGCCGCCCGGGGCGACCCGGACCACGAAGTGCAGGCGGGTCAGCACCGACTCGGTGGCGTAGACCGTGTAGTCGATAGTGGCGCCGTTGAGCTCCTGCATCAGGATGTCCATCAGGCGCAGCCGGATGCGGGTGGTGTAGCGGTCGCGCGGCAGGTAGACCAGCGCGGAGAAGTAGCGCCCGTACTCGTCCTGGCGCAGGTACAGCCGCAGCTTCCGGCGCTCCTGCAGGTAGAGCACGCTGGTGGCGATCTGCTGCAGCTCGTCGGCCTGGGTCTGGAAGATCTCGTCCCGGGGGAAGGTCTCCAGGATCTGCAGCAGGTCGCGGCCGTCGTGGCTCTCGGCGGAGAAGCCGGAGTCGGTGACGACCTCCTGGACCTTGCGGCGGACCACCGGGATCCGGGTGACCGACTCGGTGTAGGCGGCGGAGGAGAACAGGCCGAGGAAGCGGCGCTCGCCGATCACGTTGCCCTGGGCGTCGAACTTCTTGACGCCGACGTAGTCGAGGTAGGCCGGGCGGTGCACGGTGGCCCGCGAGTTGGCCTTGGTCAGCACCAGCAGCTTCTTCTCGTGCGCCTTGGCGCGGACCGGCGCGGAGAGCCGGCCGAAGGACTCGCTGACCGGGTGGTGGTCGGTGTCGTGGCTCACCGGGTCGGAGCGCAGGATGCCCAGACCGGTGCCGGCCAGCGCCCGCAGCACCTCCTCGCCCTCGTGCTCGACCAGGTCGTACTCGCGGTAGCCGAGGAAGGTGAAGTGGTCGTCGGCCAGCCAGCGCATCAGCTCCCAGGCCTCGCCGACCTCCTGCTCGGGCAGGTGGGCCGGGGGCTGCTCGGCGAGCTCGTCGGCCAGGCGCAGCGCGGCGGTGCGCATCTTGGCCCAGTCCTCCACCACCTCGCGGACGTCGCCCAGCACCCGGCGCAGGTCGGCCTCGATGGCGCGCAGGTCGGTGCGGTCGCTCTCGCGGTCGATCTCGATGTGCATCCAGGACTCGACCGTGGCGTCGGCCGGCCACTCGGCGCCGCCGGCCTGGCTGCGCGCGCAGGCGTCGACGTCCAGGATCTCCAGCAGCTTGCCGGTGATGTCACGGCGGACCACCAGCTGGGGGTGGATCACCAGGTGGATGGCGCGGTTCTGGCGGGACAGCTCGTTGGTCACCGAGTCGACCAGGAACGGCATGTCGTCGGTGATCACCTCGACCACGGTGTGGCCGCTGGACCAGCCGTTCTCGTCCACGGTCGGGGTGGAGACCCGCACCTCCGCGGTGCCCTGCGGGCGCTTCAGGCCGAGGCGGTAGTGGGAGGCCGCCGCGCCGTACACATCGACCGGGTCCCGGTCGACGAGGTCCTCGGGTGCGGTGTGGAGGTAGTAGTGGTGCAGGTACGTGGTCAGAGCGCCGTTGCTCAGACCCTCGCCGGGCGCCGCTCCCCCCACCTGGCTGTGCTCGGCGGCCTCCGCCGCCTTGACGAGCAGTTCGGCCTTCGCCGCGTCCAGCTTGGTCTGCATGGCTGTTTGGCTCCTGTCGCGCGCCGTTGCGTGACTCGGTGGTGTCGGGTGTACACCGCCGGGCCCGCCCAATCCTCCCGCACCGATTGTGGAGAGGTACTCAAGGCGCGCGCTTAAAGAACACCTCGCCCGGGTATTAGAAGCCTTTTCGGCCTCTGGGATCGGTCCCGACGACGCCAGCCAGCCTAACCGTAGGAAACCAAGGTGTCAGGGGACAGGGAGGCACAATCCCGCAGGGAGAGTGCCCTTACCTGGACACATTGGCCACATTGGTCCCACCCGCCTCGCCGCGTCTCCTCGCTGACCAGTGGCGATGCGACGACGGCGGGGTCGGTGGTCGGTTCATCCGCGGAGCGCCGACGGGCTCACTGGGGCAGCGCGCGGGCCAGCTCCACGGCCTCCGTCAGGCTGTCCACCACCGGCACGCCGACCGGCTCCAGATTGGCGCGGATGTGCGACCCACCGGTGTAGAGCACCGCGTGCACGCCGGCCTCCCGGGCCGCCAGCGCGTCATCGGCGGCATCCCCGATCACCACCGTGCGGGCCGGGTCGACGGCCTCGCCCAGCGCCTGCAGATGGCGGACCATGGAGGCCGCCTTCTGCCCGTGCGAGGGGCCGGTGCGGCCGTCCACCCGCAGGAAGTGGCTCTGGATGCCGTACCGCTCGACGACCGGGCCCAGCCGCTCGTGCTCGTACATCGACAGCAGCGACTGGGTGTGGCCCTCGGCCGCCCAGCCGGCCAGCAGCTCGGGCACGCCGTCGGTCAACCCGGACACCCGGCTCAGCTCGGCGTAGCTGCGCTGGAAGGCCGCGTCCAGCTCCTCCCACTGGGCGCCGCTCGGCTGGAAGCCCAGCACCCGCTGGTAGAACCGCGGGATGGGGATCTCGTAGTTCTCCCGGTACTCGGTGAGGCTCAGCGGCGCGCCGCCGACCGTGGCGAAGGCCGCGTTGCTGGCGCCCACCACGGCCGCCATGTCGTTCAGCAGGGTGCCGTTCCAGTCCCAGACGATATGAGTTCGCACCCGGGCACGGTAACGGGCGAGACCGACATCCAGCTTGCGCGGGGGAGCACCTTGTCCGAAAAGGAGGTCAGCCCAGCAGGGCGGGGATCTCCTGGGTGGCGAACCAGAGCAGCTCGTGGTCCTCGGCGCCGTCCACGGTGAACTGGGCGTCCGCGTCGCCCCCGTCGGCGGCGGTGATCGCCCCGGCGGCGGTGGCCACGTCGGCCGTCACCTCGGCCTCGTCGGCGTCCGCGTGCACCGAGGCGGCCTTTGCCAGCTCGACCGGGGCGGCCAGCTCGACCCGGCCGAGCGAGGCCTGGTCCTGGTACTCGTCGCCGGGGAACGGCCGCACCGCCTTGTCCGGCACGTCCAGCGCGACCACCACCCGGCGGCGCGGCGCGCCGGGGTCGGCGGCCAGCAGCCGCAGCGAGGACTGGGCGGCCCGCACCAGGGCGGCGTACTCCAGCTCCTCCAGGTCGTCGCTGACGTACCACTCGCGCAGCGCCGGGGTGACCGCGTAGGCCGCGGACTGGTCCAGCTCGCCGCCGCTGTGCGCCTGCGCCAGTGCGGCCAGGGTGGTGGGCACATAGACACGCATCGGGGGCACGCTCGCTTCCTGGTGGCTCCTCGGGACACCCACAGAATACGGCCCGGACGATCACCCGTGAGCGTCCCAGGGTGTCCCCCTTCGAGCGCATCGCCGACGGCCGCCGGTTCGGCCGGGCTCGGCCTCGAACGCCCCTGCCACCCAGTGCCGGTGCGACGTCAAGCCGCCGTCCGGGGGACAGCGGCCGGCCGTACCCACCCGCCCTCCGGTGCGACCGCACCCCGGCCGATAGCACCGGTGACCGACCCGCACACCGAGCCCGGGGGTACCGACCATGACCGAGACTGCCACCGCCGCCGCCGCGATGGTGACGATCAATCCGCTGAGCCGCCGTCACCCCGTCCCGGCCGCGCCCCGCCCGACCCGGCACCGCCCGGAGCCCCGCACGCCCAGGCACCCGCTGGCCGGCTGCGCCCGCCCGGCGGCCGGCCAGGCCGAGCTGGCCCGGCGGTTCGCGCTGCGGCTGGTCGAGGTGCTCACCGGGGTCCGCCCGGTCGGCCAGCTGCTCCGCCACACCACCCATGACGGCTACCGCCAGCTGACCACCCTGGTGCGCCGCGGCCCGCTGCGCCCGCCCGCCGGCGCGGCCCGGCTGGGCCTGGGCCCGGTGCACGAGTTCGCCCCGGCGCCGGATGCGCTGGAGGTCTGCGTGCGGGTGGCGGCCGGCCGCCGGCACCACATGGTGGCCTTCCGGCTGGAGCGGCACCGGCGCACCGAGCACTGGCAGTGCGCCGCCGTGGAGGCCCGTTGAAACGTCGAGGGCGCCGCCCGGGAGAACCCGGGCGGCGCCCTGACGGATGCCTCAACTCACTTGCGGCGGCGGCCCTTCGCGGCCTTGCGGCGCTCGGCGCGGGTCAGCCCGTCGCCCTCGCTGACCGAGGCGGCCTCCTCGAAGTCGCCCTCCACCACGGTGTCCTCGCCGTCCACCGACGGGGCGGTGTAGTGCAGCCGCTGGCGAACCGGCGCCTCCAGGCCCTTGGCCTTGATCTCGGGGCGGGCGTCCTCGACCGCGACGGCCTCCTCGGCGTCGGCGCCGACCGGCAGCGGCACCTCCTCGACCTGCTGCTCGACCTGGACCTCCAGGTTGAACAGGTAGCCGACGGACTCCTCCTTGATGCCCTCCATCATGGCGCCGAACATGTCGAAGCCCTCGCGCTGGTACTCGACCAGCGGGTCGCGCTGGGCCATCGCCCGCAGGCCGATGCCCTCCTGCAGGTAGTCCATCTCGTAGAGGTGCTCGCGCCAGCGGCGGTCCAGCACCGAGAGCACCACCCGGCGCTCCAGCTCGCGCATGACCTGCTCGCCGAGCTGGTCCTCGCGGGCGCCGTACTGGGCCTGGATGTCCTCCTGGATCACCTTGGTGAGGAACTCCGGGGTGAGCGCGGCCGAACCGCCGGCCTCCTCCTCCAGCTCGGCCAGGTCCAGGGTGACCGGGTAGAGCTGCTTGAGCGCGGTCCACAGCTTGTCGAGGTCCCAGTCGTCCTCGAAGCCCTCGCCGGTGGCGGCCTGGACGTACGCCTCGACGGTGTCGTCCATGAAGTGGCCGACCTGCTCCTGCAGGTCCTCGCCCTCCAGCACCCGGCGCCGCTCGCCGTAGATGACCTCGCGCTGGCGGTTCAGCACCTCGTCGTACTTGAGGACGTTCTTGCGGATCTCGAAGTTCTGCTGCTCGACCTGGGTCTGCGCGGAGGCGATCGCCCGGGTGACCATCTTGGACTCGATCGGCACGTCCTCCGGCACGTTGGCCATCGACAGCACCCGCTCCACCATGCCGGCCTTGAACAGCCGCATCAGGTCGTCGCCGAGCGACAGGTAGAAGCGGGACTCGCCCGGGTCGCCCTGGCGGCCGGAGCGACCGCGCAGCTGGTTGTCGATCCGGCGGGACTCGTGCCGCTCGGTGCCCAGGACGTAGAGGCCGCCCAGCTCCTGGACCTCCTCCTGCTCCGTCTTGACCGAGGACTTGGCCTTCTCCAGCGCGGTCGGGAAGGCGGCCTGGTACTCCTCGGGGGTGTCCACCGGGTTCAGGCCGCGCTGGGCCAGCTCGGCGGTGGCCAGGTGCTCGGGGTTGCCGCCGAGCATGATGTCGGTACCGCGGCCGGCCATGTTGGTGGCCACGGTGACGGCGCCCTTGCGGCCGGCCTGGGCGACCACCTGGGCCTCGCGCTCGTGGTGCTTGGCGTTCAGCACCTCGTGCGGGATGCCGCGCTTGCGCAGCTCCTGGGAGAGGTACTCGGACTTCTCGACCGAGACGGTGCCGACCAGCACCGGCTGGCCCTTCTCGTGCCGCTCGGCGATGTCCTCGACCACGGCGGCGAACTTGGCCGGCTCCGACTTGTAGATCAGGTCGGGCTGGTCGATCCGCAGCGGGGTCTTGTTGGTCGGGATCGGGACCACGCCGAGCTTGTAGATCTGGTGGAACTCGGCGGCCTCGGTGGTGGCCGTACCGGTCATGCCGGACAGCTTGTCGTAGAGGCGGAAGAAGTTCTGCAGGGTGATGGTGGCCAGCGTCTGGTTCTCGTTCTGGACGTCCACCCCCTCCTTGGCCTCGATCGCCTGGTGCATGCCCTCGTTGTAGCGGCGGCCGGCCAGGATGCGGCCGGTGTGCTCGTCGACGATCATGACCTCGCCGTTCATCACGACGTAGTCCTTGTCCAGCTTGTAGAGCTCCTTCGCCTTGATGGCGTTGTTCAGGAACCCGACCAGCGGGGTGTTGACCGACTCGTAGAGGTTGTCGATGCCCAGGTAGTCCTCGACCCGGGTGACGCCCTCCTCCAGCACGCCGACGGTGCGCTTCTTCTCGTCGACCTCGTAGTCGCGGTCGCGCTTGAGGCGGGTCACCAGCTTGGCGAAGTCGGTGTACCACTTGGTGGCCTGGTCCGCCGGCCCGGAGATGATCAGCGGGGTGCGGGCCTCGTCGATCAGGATCGAGTCGACCTCGTCGACGATCGCGAAGTTGTGGCCGCGCTGGACAAGTTCGTCCTGCGACCACGCCATGTTGTCGCGCAGGTAGTCGAAGCCGAACTCGTTGTTGGTGCCGTACGTGATGTCCATCGCGTACTGGCGCTTGCGCTCGGCGGGCGGCATGTTGGCCAGGATCACGCCGACCTCCAGGCCCAGGAAGCGGTGCACCCGGCCCATCCACTCCGAGTCGCGCTCGGCGAGGTAGTCGTTGGTGGTGATCAGGTGCACGCCCTCGCCGGTGAGCGCGTTGAGGTAGGCGGGCAGCGTGCCGACCAGGGTCTTGCCCTCACCGGTGCGCATCTCGGCGACATAGCCGAGGTGCAGCGCGGCGCCACCCATGATCTGCACGTCGTAGTGGCGCTGGCCCAGCACGCGCTTGGCGGCCTCGCGGACCGTGGCGAAGGCCTCGGGAAGGATGTCGTCCAGGGACTCGCCGTCCGCCAGACGCTGCTTGTACTCGGCGGTCAGCGCCCGCAGCTCGTCGTCGCTGAGGTTGACGAAGTCCTCTTCGATGGAGTTGACCTGGGCAGCAATCCGCTGCAGCTTGCGAAGGGTCTTCCCTTCGCCGGCGCGCAGGATCTTGTCGAAGACGGACACGTGAGCGGGCTCCTTGCCTGGATCGGCTCTGGCGACTGCACCGGCGGGTTCACCCCGCCGCACGGGCCATCGTATGCGAGGAGGCCAATCCCCCGGGAGGTCCGTCAGCACGGCATTCCCGTGTCACCCCTGGGGGCGGATCGCGCGATAGCCACCAGAAAGGGCACAAATCGGTCATGAAAACCGCTGTCCCCGACGCGCGCCGCCCCGGGATACTCCCGCCATGAACGACACCGACGACACCATGCCGCCCCCGGGCACCCTGGAGACCGAGCGGCTGCTGCTGCGCCCGCCCCGCCCCGCGGACGCGCCGGCGATCTTCGAGGCCTGCCAGGACCCGGAGATCCAGCGCTGGACCGTGGTCCCCTCGCCCTACCGCCGCGAGGACGCCGAGTTCTACGTCCACAAGCTCGCGGTCGACGGCTGGGCCGGCGGGCGGAACCCGGTGTGGTGCGTGTTCGAGAAGGCCACCGGCACCCTGGTCGGCACCCAGGGCCTCTCGCACCGCGGCCCGGGCCGCGCCGAGATCGGCTACTGGGCCACCGCCGCGTCGCGCGGCCGCGGCTTCACCCTGGAGGCGATCCGCGCGGTCTGCCGCTGGGGCCTCGCCGAGCGCGGCCTGCGCCGGATCGAGTGGACCGCCTACGTCGGCAACGAGCCCTCCCGGGCGCTGGCACTGAAGGCCGGCTTCACCATGGAGGGCATCCTGCGCTCCTACGGCGAGCAGCGCGGCGAGTTCCACGACGTGTGGATGGGCTCGCTGCTGGCCGGCGAGCAGGAGCGGGCATGACCGCCGACCAGCTGCCGCCGACCGTCGCGCTGCACGCCCCCGGGCTGCTGCTGAGCCCCTGGCCCGCCCAGGTCGACGACCGGGACGTGGCCGACCTGCGGATCGGCCTGTCCGACCCCGAGCAGGCCCGCTGGAACCCCCGGGCACTGCTGGCCGATGAGGGCGACCAGCCGGTCCTGGACTGGCTGGACCGGCTCCGGGCCCGGGTCGCGGACGGCACCCTGGCCTGCTGGGCGCTGCGCGATCCGGCGGACGGGCGGCTGCTCGGCCACCTGGGGGTCCGGGAGATCGACCTGGAGGCGACCGGCGGCGCCCGGGTGGGCTACTGGACCATGCCGGCGGCCCGCGGCCGGGGCGTCGCCACCACCGCGCTGCGCCTGGCCTCGACCTGGGCGTTCGGCGAACTCGGCGTGCACCGGATCGAGTTGGCCCATGCGCTGGGCCATGAGGCGTCCTGCTCGGTGGCCCGCAAGGCCGGCTACCCGCTGGAGGGCGTGCTGCGCCAGGCGATGCCGGACAGCTACGGCAACTGGCACGATCTGCATCTGCACGCCCGGCTGGCGAGCGACCCCGAGCCCGCGTGACCCCGGCGCGAGCGGCGGCGACCGGCCCGCGTTGTCGGTGCAGGCCCCTACGCTGGCCGGCATGACCGCTGTCGCACCGCCGCCGACCGTGACCCTCAGCGCCGACCAGGCCCGCCGGATCGCCCTGCGGGCCCAGGGCCTGCTCGGCTCGCCGGACCGGCGGGCCGGGGTCCGCGGTGTGCTGCGGCACCTGGGCGCCGTGCAGCTGGACACCATCTCGGTGCTGGCCCGCTCGCACGAGCTGGTGCCGTACGCCCGGCTCGGCGCGGTCGGGCGCCCGGCCGTCGAACACGCCTACTGGGGAGCCGGCGCCTCCTTCGAGTACTGGTCGCACGCGGCCTGCGTGCTGCCGATCGAGGAGTGGCCGCTGTTCGCGTTCCGGCGCCGGGCCTACCGCGACCGCGGCAACCTGTGGAGCCACCAGGTCAGTGAGCAGGCCTACCGCGCCGTGCTGGACCGGCTGCGCGCCGAGGGTCCGCTGACCAGCACCGAGCTCGGCGGCGCCAAGCGGACCGCCGAGTGGTGGGACTGGTCGGAGAGCAAGGTCGCGGTGGAGCGGGCGCTGGCCTTCGGCGATGTGGTCTGCACCGAGCGGCGCGGCTGGAAGCGGGTCTACGCACTGGCCGAACACGCCGTCCCCGCCGAGCTGTTCGAGCGCGACCCGAGCGACCGGGAGTGCCTGGCCCGGCTGGTCCGGCAGGCCGGCCGGGCGCTCGGCGTCGCCACCCGTGCCGACCTGGCCGACTACCACCGGCTCAAGTCCGCCCAACTGGACGCGGTGCTGGCCGAGTCCGGGCTGCTCCCGGTCGCGGTGGCCGGCTGGGGGCCGGACGGCGCCGAGGGCCCGGCCTGGGCCGATCCGGCGGTGCTGGACCGGGCCGAGGCGGGCGGGCGCCACCGCACCACCCTGCTCTCCCCGTTCGACTCGCTGGTCTGGGACCGGGCCCGCACCGAACGGATCTTCGGGATGGCCCACCGTCTGGAGGCCTACACCCCCAAGTCCCAGCGGATACACGGCTACTTCGCGATGCCGCTGCTCACCGGCGGCCGGCTGGTCGGCCGGGTGGACCCGGCCCGCGAGGGGCGCACCCTGGTGGCCCGGCGGATCTCGCTGGACTCGGCGCGCCATCTCCCGGCGCTGGCAGGGGCGTTGCGCGAGGCCGCCGAGTGGGTGGGCTGCTCAGCGGTGCGCGTCGAGGAGTTGCACGACGAGGCGGTGCGGCCGGCACTGGCGAAGCTGCTCGCCGATTGAGCGGCCGGGCGGGCCCGCCGGCTGAGCAACCTGCCCGCGGGCGCCAACTGCCCGGCTGGTCAGCCTATTTCGAGGATCTTCTCGCGCATCGCGTAGACCACGGCCTCCATCCGGGAGTGCAGCTGCAGCTTCTCCAGGATGTTGCGCACATGGTTCTTCACGGTGTTCTCGCTGATGAACAGCTCCTTGGCGATCTCCCGGTTGTTCATGCCGGTGGCGACCAGCTTGAGCACCTCCAGCTCCCGGTCGGTCAGCCGCGGTGCGGGCACCAACTCCCGATCGTCGGAACGCCGTTGGATCATCGACTTGAACTCGGTGAGCAGCTTGGCCGCCATCGAGGGGCTGATCTGGGACTGGCCGTCGGCCACCGCGCGGATCGCGGTGGCCACCTCGTCGGTGGAGATCTCCTTGAGCAGGTAGCCGGTGGCGCCCGCCTTGATCGCCTCGTAGAGGTCGGCCTCCTCATCGCTTATCGTCAGCATGATGATCTTGGTGCTGGGAGCCACCTCCTTGATGGAGGTGCAGGCCTCGATCCCGCTGCGGCGCGGCATCCGGACGTCCATCAGGATGATGTCGGGCAGCAGGTCGGCCGCCTTCAGCACGGCCTCCGCGCCGTCCCCGGCCTCGCCGACCACCCGGATGTCCGGCTCCTCGGCGAGCACGATCTCCAGCCCGCGCCGGAACAGCGCGTGATCGTCCACCACCAGGACGCGAATGGGCTCGCCGCCGCGTGGCGCGAACTCCGGTTCGGTGCACCCGCCGCCACTGCCGTCGAACCGCTGCGCCATCCGCCCTCCCCGTCGCCGAAAGCTCTGGGGCTCATCATTCCACGGCCCGCGAGGGCGTCGTCACCGCTCGTCCCCCCAATGGGCGCCTGCGGCACCGCACCCGGCGGCCGACCTGTCGTCGACCGCCGGGTGCCCGTCCGTCCCGTTCGGTCAGCCGGGCTCAGCGTTCGGCGCTGTTGATCGCGCCACCGGCACCGCTGACCTCGTCATCCGGCTCCAGACCGTTCGTCTGCAGGTGGATGACGCCGAAGTCGTAGCCGCGGCGCCGGTAGACCACGCTGGGCAGGCCGCTGTCCTTCTCCACGAACAGGTAGAAGTCGTGGCCGACCAGCTCCATCGCCTCCAGCGCCTGGGCCAGCGCCATCGGGTGCGCGACGTGCGTCTTCTCCCGCACCACCAGCGGGCCCTCGCCCTGGACCTCCAGCGAGCCCATCTTCATCCTGGGCACCGCCTGTTCGTTCAGCTCCTCCATGCTCGCCGTACCCGGCTGCGCCGCGATCCGCGCCGTCGCCTGGGCGACGCTCAGCGGCGTCGTGCGGGCCCCGTGGTGGACCTGGCGCCGGTCCTTGAGCTTGCGCAACTGCGTGTCGAGCTTCGCCGAGGCCAGATCGAGCGCCGCGTAGGGATCGCCGGCGGCGGCCTCGGCCCGGATCACCGGACCACGGGTACGGACAGTGATCTCGACCCGGTCGGACCGCTCGGCCTGACGCGGGTTGTGTTCCTTGGACACCTCGACGTCGAGGCTGATCACCTTGCCGTCGAACTTCTGGACCTTCTCCAGCTTCTCGGCCACGTGCTCGCGGAACCTCTGGGGCACCTCGGTCTTGCGGCCCTTGACGACGATGTCCACGCAGAACTCCGATCCCTCGTACTGGCGCCGACCCGGACTACCGGGCCGGGCATGAGACCCAGCCTGACCAGCCGAACTACCGCCGGCCCCGCCGACCGATCGAGGATCGGGCGGGCTGGGCCTTCACCCACTTCCTCCCCACCAGAGACGCTTGAAACCCCTGGGAGCCTCATCTCACACCCAGTGTGGGCTTTTCGCCTCTCCAGCGGGACCTTAGGCGTCAGTGGATCCGGCCAGACAGCTGTTCACCCCTGTCTACCCTCCAACGAGTGAAGCGAGGGTAAATATCTGGACAAGTCCGCCCGGACGGCCCACCCTGGCCCCATCACCGAGGGTCACCGACCGGGAGGCTCCGTTGCTGACCGCCGCGCTGGACGTCCTGCTGCCCACCCCGTGCACCGGCTGCGGTGGGGCGGCCGGCCCGCTCTGCCCCGACTGCCGGGCGCTGCTCGACGGGCTGCCGGCCCAGCCCGCCGGCCCCTCCCCCGCGCCACCGGGCCTGCCCCCGCTGCACGCCTGCGCCGCCTACCGGGACCCGGTGCGCGGGATGCTGCTGGCCCACAAGGAGCGCGGTGCGCTCAGCCTGGCCGCCCCGCTCGGCGCGGCGCTGGCACGCGCCGTCCAGGCCGCGCTCACCACCGCCGCCGCGCCTCCCGCCGAACCGGTGCTGCTGATCCCGATGCCCTCGGCCCGGAGCGCGGTGCGGGCCCGCGGCCAGGACGCCACCCGCCGGCTGGCCCGCGCCGCCGCCCGCAGCCTGCGCCGCGCCGGCCTGCGCTGCCGGGTTGCCCCGGTGCTCCGCCAGGCCCGCCGGGTGGCCGACCAGAGTGGTCTGGGCGCCACCGCCCGACTGGCCAACCTGGACCACGCGCTGACGGTCCGCCACCCGGCGGCGGCTCACCTGACGGGGTATCACCTGGTGCTGGTGGACGACCTGGTGACCACCGGGGCCAGCCTCGCGGAGGCCGCGCGGGCGCTGCGGGCGGCCGGTCTCGAGCCACTGGCCGCGGCCACCGTGGCCACCACCGTCACCGGCGGCGGGCGGGTCCGCCACCCTCCGCTGCCCGGGCTGCCGGCGCTGCACCGGCTGCCCAGGGCGGTGCACCGGCGCGGCCCGGGCGGTCGGCCTCAGTCCGGGTAGGAGGGCAGCGCCCAGTCCTTGCCGACGATCCGCCACTGCGGCTGCGCGGGCCCGAACAGCCCGTACACCGTGTGGTCCTGGTCCTTGGCGTCGCCGAGCACCGTGTCGGTGCGGGCCTCCGAGGCCGCGACCACGGTCATGTTGTCCGCCAGCAACGCGTTGTCGAGAGTGCTGGAGCCGTCGGTGGACAGGTAGTGCAGCTGCATCAGCCCGTCCGCCTCCTTGCCGAGCACCAGCAGGGTGTCCGGGTCGGCCCAGGAGACCGAGGCGACATCGGACAGCTGGGCGGGCGCGACCTGGCGCAGCGCGGTGATCGCCACGGTCGGCGTCTGGGCGGTGCCGGCGCGGTCGATCCGGCCGATCTCCAGCGTGTGGGTGCCGCCGCTGCGCACCAGCAGGGCCACCCGGGTGCCGTCGGAGGAGACCCGCAGGCCGTCCACCGCCTGCCCGTCCGCCAGGCTGTCCATCGAGACCGTGACGGTGACCTGGCCGCGGTTCATCAGCACCCGCGGGGCCGCCGGGTCGCGGTCGACCACAAACAGGTCGCCGTAGCCGTCCCAGCTGGGCGAGGCCAGGCCCTCGTCGGGGTGCGGGGCCCGGCTGGTGATCACGGCGGGGCCGAGCGCCTTGTCGGCGTCGTCCAGTCCGGGCACGTAGAGGTCCTTGCCGTCACCGCTGACCACAGCGGCGGCGCCGCCGTCCCGGCGCACCGCGTACGGGCCGACGATGCCGCCGGTCGGCTGCAGCGCGCCCGGCAGACGCGCCTCGCCGAGCACACCGGACACTGGCGCCAGGGTGCCGACGATCGGCTGCAGCCGGGCCAGCTGGCCGGTCTCGGCATTGCGCACGTAGGCCCCCCGGCCGCTGCCGGCCAGCACCCCCGGCGCGTACGGCGAGTTCTTGGCCGCCGCGGTGGTGAGGTCGGCCGAGCCGTGCTTGGAGACCACGGTGACCTTGTCCAGCGAGCCCGAACCGGTCAGGCTGGCCAGCGTGAAGTAGAGCTGGGCGGCCATCTGGTGGCACTGCTGCTGGCTGACCTGGCAGTCCACCCCGTCCACCTGGAGCTTGGGGTTGCGCGGGTCGTCGGTGTTGACGGTGTCGGCGGGACGGGTGCCGTCGAAGGCGCTACGGACCGCCTGCGCCAGCCAGTCGGAGGCGCCCTGGCCCAGCGCCCGTGCCGCGGCCGAGGCCGGGTCGATCCGGCGCCGCACATAGACCGGGTCGGGCACCAGCACCGACAGGTCGGAGCCGGCGGCCTGCGGGTCCGGCTTGGTGAGGAAGTAGCGGTCGACCTGCTCGTAGGCGTTGCGGAAGCTGGTCGCGTCCAGCACCAGGCCGGTGGGCAGGCTGGCGATCCGCCACTGGGCGTGCGCCGCGGCCTCCTTCGAGCCGTCCTTGGCGTCCTTGGCCGCGTTGACCAGGGTGAAGTTGCCGGTGAAGGTGTCGTCGGTGGCGTGGTAGGTGTGCTTGGTGTCCAGGGTGCCGAGCTGGTGCGAGGAGATGGTCAGGACGGTCTGCCCGGTCCCCGTGTCGGTCGGCGGCTTCGGCAGGGTGGTGCTGTTCAGCACCACCGCGCCGCTGTCCGGCTGCCAGGTGGTCAGCGCGTCACCGGTCAGGTACTCCTTGGCCGTCTTGTAGTCGGCCTCGTCGGCACTCGACGCGTCGAGGAAGTTCTGCAGCACCTCGGCGGGCGTCAGCCCGTCCCGCGGCGGCATCGGCAGCACCCGCACCTGGACGCCCTCGCCGGCGCCGGCGCCCTGCGGCGGGGCCACCGCCTCGGGGCTGCCGCTGTCCGGCATGGTGGCGCACCCCGCCGCCAGCAGCACGGTCAGCGCCGACCCGAGCGCCCCCGCCCAGCGCCGACCGGAAACGCCGCTAGCGCTCGCCACCCCTCGTCCCCTCCCCATCGGTCCCGTCGGCGCCCAGCCCGGCGCCGCCGCCCTGCTGCCCGATCGTCCCCTGCTGCGGTTCGGGCTGGGCCCGGCCGCAGTCCACCACCACCTGTGCCCCGGTGGCGCCGTACCCGGCACCCGCCGCGCGCAGGTCGGACGGGTTGGCCACCGGCGGCGCCTTCGGCAGCCGCTGCGGCCCGAGGCCCTCGCTGACCGCCAGCACCCCGCCGAGCCCGGGGCCCAGCCCGCCGCCCGCGCCGCCCGGGGTCTCCGGGATCACCGACATCTGACCGCTGGCGGTCAGCGCGGTGGCGCCGGACGGCAGCGCCCGCTGGTACGGAGTGCCCTGGGACCGCAGGCCGCGGTTGTGCCGGGAGTCCTCCGGCTCCAGCCGGAACGGCGCCCGGCCGATCTCGCCGCCGCGGGTGCGCGGCAGGGTGAGCCGGAAGTGCGAGCCACCGCCGGGCTCGCCCCAGGCCTGCAGCCAACCGCCGTGCAGATGGGCGTCCTCGACCGCGATGGACAGGCCCAGGCCGGTGCCGCCGGTGGTCCGTACCCGGGACGGGTCGGCCCGCCAGAACCGGTGGAACACCCGGGAGGCCTCGCCCGGCTTGAGGCCGATGCCGTAGTCGCGCACGCCGACGGCGACCGCGCCCTCGGCGGAGCCGAGCCGGATCACCACGTCGCGGCCCTCGCCGTGCTCCAGTGCGTTGACCACCAGGTTGCGCAGGATCCGCTCGATCCGGCGCTGGTCCACCTCGGCCACCACCGGCTTGTCGGCGTCGCGCAGCACCACGGCGCTGCCCTTCATCCGGGCCAGCGGGTCGGCCGCCTCGACCACCCGGTTCACGATGTCGCGCAGGTCCACCGGCTCGGCGTCCAGGATCGCGGCGCCGGCGTCGAACCGGCTGATCTCCAGCAGGTCGGCCAGCAGCGACTCGAAGCGGTCCAGCTGGCCCTGCAGCAGCTCGGCCGAGCGGGCCGCCATCGGGTCCAGGTCCTCTCGGGAGTCGTAGATCAGGTCGGCGGCCATCCGGACGGTGGTCAGCGGGGTGCGCAGCTCGTGCGAGACGTCCGAGACGAACCGGCGCTGCACCCGGGAGAGCTCCTCCAACTGGTGGATCTGCGCCTGCAGCGCCCCGGCCATCCGGTTGAAGGACTCCCCGAGCCGGGCGATGTCATCCGTCCCGGTGACCTTCATCCGCTCTTCCAGGTGCCCGTCGGCCAGCCGCTCGGCGATTCCGGCGGCCATCCGCACCGGGGTGACGACCTGGCGGACCACCAGCCAGGCGATGCAGCCCATCATCATCACGATGAACAGGCCGGCCGTGGCCACCGTGCCGGTGACCAGGGCCAGGGTCTGGTCCTCCTGGGCGAAGGAGAACGCGAAGTAGAGCTGGTACGACTGGTGCACCGGGCCGTTCAGCTGCTTGCCGATCACCAGGCCCGACTCGGAGACGGTCTGGCCGTTCGCGGTCACCCGGTGGATCGTGGTGGCCTGCTCGTGCGGCACGTTCGGGTTCTTGGCCACGTCGGCGGCCAGCTGCGGCGAGATGCTGGTCAGCGAGATGTTCTCGGAGGCCCGGGCGCTCTCCGGCGGGCGGGGGTTGCTGTCCACCTGGCTCTGGTCGGTGGACGGCACGATGCCGATCACCACGTAGTTGCCCTGGCCGCCGCTGGCCAGGTTGGCCACCTGCTCGGTCAGCCAGTTGCTGGGCTCGCCCAGGCTGGGGTCGGTGGCGGCGTTCCTGGCGAGCTCGTCGCGGAGCATGTCGCTCTGGTTCTGGGCGGTGGTGAAGCCGCCGTTGGCCTGGCTCAGCGCGGCGTGCTTCTTGCTGTCCAGCAGGCCCTGGCGGACCTGGGCCATCACCACCACACCGAGCACCACGACCAGCGCCACCGAGAGCGCCAGGGTGGCCGCGACCACCCGCAGCTGGATCGACCGCCGGTAGAGCGTGGCCAGCCGGTAGAACGGGCCCCGCAGTCGGCGCAGCAGCAACCCGAAGGGGGACGCCGTCGACACCGGGCCCGCACCCCCTGTGTACTCCTCCCCGGCCGATGCCCCGGCCGGGGAGGGCTGAACCTGGTCCGTCACGTCAGCTGGGCCCGGCCTTGTATCCGACACCGCGGACGGTGACCACGATCTCCGGGCGCTCCGGATCCTTCTCGATCTTCGAGCGGAGCCGCTGCACGTGCACGTTCACCAGCCGAGTGTCGGCGGCGTGCCGGTAGCCCCAGACCTGCTCCAGCAGCACCTCGCGGGTGAACACCTGCCAGGGCTTGCGGGCCAGCGCGACCAGCAGGTCGAACTCCAGCGGGGTCAGCGGGATGCCCCGGCCCTCCCGCTTCACCGAGTGGCCGGCCACGTCGATCACCAGGTCGCCGATGGTCAGCTGCTCGGGGGTGGGCTCCTCGGCCCGCCGCAGCCGGGCCCGGACCCGGGCCACCAGCTCCTTGGGCTTGAAGGGCTTGGTCACGTAGTCATCGGCGCCGGACTCCAGGCCCACCACGATGTCGACGGTGTCGGTCTTCGCGGTCAGCATCACGATCGGGACCCCGGACTCCGACCGGATCTGCCGGCAGACGTCGATCCCGTCACGGCCGGGCAGCATCAGATCGAGCAGCACCAAGTCCGGCTTGACCTCGCGGAACGCGGCCAGTGCCCGGTCTCCGTCCGCGACGAAGCTCGGCTCGAAACCCTCACCACGCAGCACGATGCCGAGCATCTCGGCCAGTGCGGTGTCGTCATCGACGACCAGGACGCGACCTTTCATGCGCCCATCCTCTCATTACGGGACTGTGACCTGCCGCACACCCGTGCCAATTCGTCCACCGACCTCCCGGCGAGACCGCCCATATCCACCCAAACTCCAAACTTCACAGGCTCCGTCGGCTCCGTTGTCGATCAGCAACCCGGCGCCCCTGGGGCGCTTGCCCACACCATGGCACGATGGGCGCACAAATGCGCCACCCCACCATCCTGGGGCACTCGCCCCGCGCCGAGGAGCAGTGATGACCGACACCCCGGGCTGGGTCTCGCCCGGCTCGTCCCAGGCCGACCCCGCCGATGCCCGGTCGGCGGTCGGAGCACCGGCCGGACCGGACTCGGCGTCAGCTCCCAGCCCGGCCGCCGCTGCCCGTTCGACCGACGCCGCCCCGGTGGATGCCGTGCCGTCCGATGCGGCGGCACCCGCGCCCTCGGCGCCGTCCGCTCCCGCCGCTGCCACCGCTCCTGCCGCACCGTCCGCTTCCGCCGCCGGGCCGTACTCCGGCGCCTACGGCGACCCGGGTGCCCGGATCCCGCAACGCCAGCCCGCCCCGGGCTGGGGACAGCCCGGCTGGGGCCAGCCGCAGTGGAACGCCCAGCCGCCGAGCCCCAAGCCCGGTGTGATCCCGCTGCGCCCGCTGGGCGTCGGCGAGATCCTGGACGGCTCGATCTCCACCGGCCGCAAGCACTGGCGCACCGTGCTGCCGCTGTCGCTGGTGGTCGCCGTACTCAGCCAGGGCACCGCCACCGCGTTCGACTGGTTCAGCCGGAACGACTCCCAGTCCACCGTCGCCCTGGTGCTGCTCGGCGCCGGCGCGCTGGTCACCGCCCTGTGCGGCCTGGTGCTGAGCGCGCTGCTCACCATGGTGGTCAGCAAGGCGATCCTGGGTGAGCCGGTCACCGCCGGCTCGGCCTGGCGCGCCGCCCGCCCGCAGATGTGGCGGCTGCTCGGCCTGACCCTGCTGATCGGCCTGATCTGCGCCGGCATCGCGGTACTCGGCATGGTCCCGGCGATCATCGCGGGCCTGAGCGGCAGCGACAACTCGGGCCTCGACGTGCTGTCCCTCTTCTGCGCACTGGCCGCCCTCGCGACCGTGCTCTGGATGTACATCAAGCTCAGCCTGGCCGCCCCCGCGCTGATGCTGGAGAAGCAGGGCGTCAAGGCCGCCATGGCCCGCTCCAGCAAGCTGACCCGGGGCAACTGGTGGCGGATCTTCGGCATCACCGCGCTCGGCTTCGTGCTCACCACGATCCTCTCCGGCATGATCGCGATACCGTTCACCGCCCTCGCCGGAGCCACCGGCAACAGCGTGCTCACCTCGCTGGGCGGCGACCCGAACCACCAGCAGCCGTTCGCCGCCCTGCTGCTGATCGCGATCGGCGGAGTGCTGAGCTCCACCCTGACCGCGCCGGTCCAGGCCGGCATCAACGTGCTGCTCTACGTCGACCAGCGGATCCGCCGCGAGGCCCTCGACCTGGAACTGGCCCGCGCCGCCGGGCTGCCCGAGTACGGCGGCACCGGCTGGGCCGGCCGCTCCGACCAGCAGCCGAGCGGGGCGGCCTGACCCGATGAGCAGTTGGGGGGACTGGGCACGGGGCGCCGCCGACAGCGGCGCGCCCGTGACCGTGGAGCGCGATCCGGCCCGCGAGGCCGCCCGCGAGGAACTGCTGCGGCCCGAGTACCACCGGCACGACCCCAGCCTGCTGCAGCGGATCATCAACTGGATCGGCGACCAACTCGGCCACCTGCTCGACAAGTTGGGTGGCGCCGCCGGTGACGGCTGGACCGGTCTGGTCGTCTTCCTGGTGCTGTTCGCGCTGCTCGGCGCCGCGCTGTGGTGGCGGCTCGGCCGCCCCGGCCGCACCGCCACCACAGCGGGCGCCCTGTTCGCCGCCGACGGACCGCGCAGCGCCGCCGAGCACCGCGCCGCCGCCCAGCGGCACGCCACCGCCGCCGAATGGTCGGCCGCCGTCCGCGAGCAGATGCGCGCCCTGATCCGCTCACTCGAGGAGCGCACCCTGTTGAACCCGCGCCCCGGCCGCACCGCCGACGAGGCCGCCCGCGAGGCCGGCCGCCAACTCCCCGAGCACGCCGCCGCACTGGCCGACGCCGCCCGACTCTTCGACGACATCGCCTTCGGTGACCGCACCGCCGACCAGACGGCGTACCAGCGTCTGCTCGAACTCGACGAACAGCTGCGTCGAACCCGCCCGCTCCTCCAGGTCGGGGCCGCGTGACCACCAACACCCCGCTCTCCCCGACCGCGCGTCAACTCTGGTTGCGCACCCGCTGGTTCCTTGCCGGCGGCGCCGTCCTCCTGCTGGCCGGCCTGCTGGTCGCCGGGCTCGGCGACAACACCTCCTACCCCTCGCTCGACCCGCGCTCCCCGGACGCCGACGGCACCCGGGCCGCCGTCCAACTGCTGCGCCAGCGCGGCATCACGGTGACCACCACCGGCAATCCGGCCGACCTGGCCGCCGCCGAGGCCCCGTCGGGCGGCGACACCGTGGTGGTCCCGCTGCCCGACCTGCTGACCGCGGACCAGCTCGACGCCCTCAGCCGGGCCGGACACCGCCGACTGGTCCTGGTCTCCCCCGGCCCCGTCGCGCTCGGCCACCTCGCCCCCGGCGTCCAGGCCCTCGGCACCACCGACGACCCGCTGGCACTCAGCTCGGCCGGCACCGACGCCGACTGCACCCTGGCCGAGGCCGAGCGGGCCGGCTACGCCGAGGGCGGCGGGCGGCTCTACCAGGCCGGCGCGGGCACCACCGCGTGCTACCCGCGCTCCGGCCACCCCACGCTGGTCCGCACGACCGGCGGAAGCGGCGGCGAGGTGATCGTGATCGGTTCCGGCCGGTTCCTCACCAACCAGCGCCTGGCCCAGGACGGCAACGCCGCCCTGGCCCTCGGACTGCTCGGCTCCCAGCCGCGGCTGACCTGGTACCTGCCGGACTACTCGGCCGCCGCGGCGACCGCACCGCAGGGGCAGAAGAGCTTCACCCAGCTGATCCCGGCGGGCTGGCACTGGGCCTTCCTGCAACTGGCCATCGCCGCCGGTCTCGCCGCCCTCTGGCGCGGCCGCCGGCTCGGCCCGGTGGTCAGCGAGAACCTGCCGGTGGTGGTCCGGGCCTCCGAGACCACCGAGGGCCGGGCCCGGCTCTACCAGCTCGCCAAGGCCCGCGGCCGCGCCGCCGACGCGCTGCGCCGGGCCGCCCGCCGCCGGCTGGCACCGGTGCTCGCCGTGCCGCTGGTGCACGGCGAACCCAACGGCGACGCCCTGCTCGCGGCCCTGGCCACCCGCCTCGGCGAGGGCCGGACACCGGGCGGGCTCACCGCGCTGCTGTACGGCCCGCCGCCCACCGACGACGACGCCCTGCTGCGGCTCGCCGACGACCTCGATGCCCTGGAAAGGCAGGTACGACAGCCGTGACGGCCGACTCGGTACAGACGGACACCATCGACCCCCGGCAGGCTCTCAGCGCACTGCGCGCGGAGATCGGCAAGGCCGTGGTCGGCCAGGACCCCGCGGTCACCGGTCTGGTGGTCGCGCTGCTCTGCGGCGGCCATGTGCTGCTCGAAGGCACTCCCGGCGTCGCCAAGACCCTGCTGGTCCGCGCCCTGTCGACGGCCCTCGACCTGGAGACCAAGCGGATCCAGTTCACGCCCGACCTGATGCCCGGCGACGTCACCGGCTCGCTGGTCTACGACGCCCGCACCGCCGAGTTCTCCTTCCAGCCCGGGCCGGTCTTCACCAACCTGCTGCTCGCCGACGAGATCAACCGCACCCCGCCCAAGACCCAGGCCTCGCTGCTGGAGGCCATGGAGGAGCGGCAGGTCACGGTGGACGGCAAGCCGCGCCCGCTGCCCGAGCCGTTCCTGGTCGCCGCGACGCAGAATCCGCTGGAGTACGAAGGCACCTATCCGCTGCCCGAGGCCCAGCTCGACCGGTTCCTGCTCAAGCTGGTCCTGCCGCTGCCCGACCGCGACCAGGAGTTCCAGGTGCTCAGCCGGCACGCCGGCGGCTTCGACCCGCGCGACCTGGCCGCCGCCGGGGTGCGGCCGGTCGCCGGTCCGGCCGACCTGGCCGCCGCCCGGGCCGCGATAGCCCAGCTGACCGTCTCACCCGAGGTCCTCGCCTACATCGTGGACCTCTGCCGGGCCACTCGGCAGTCGCCCTCGCTGGCGTTCGGCGTGTCGCCGCGTGGTGCCACCGCGCTGCTCAACACCTCTCGGGCCTGGGCCTGGCTGGCCGGCCGCGACTACGTCAGCCCGGACGACGTCAAGGCCCTGGCGCTGCCGACGCTGCGCCACCGGGTGCGGCTGCGCGCCGAGGCCGAGATGGAGGGCGTCACCGCCGACTCGGTGATCCAGGCCGTGCTCGCCCAGACCCCCGCACCCCGCTGACCTCGCCGTCCACCTAGGAGCTCCGCCGTGGCCCTGACCGGCCGAACCGCCCTGCTGGCTGCCCTGGGCAGTCTGATTGTGGGACTGCTGCTCCCCTCCTGGGCCGGCATCGGCGCGGTCAGCGGCATCCTGCTGCTCGCCGTGCTGCTCGACCTGCTGCTGGCGGCGCCGGTGCGTTCGCTGCAGCTGGCCCGCAGCGGCGACAGCACGGTCCGGCTCGGCGAGCCGGCCACCGTCGAACTGAGCGTCAGCAACCCGGCTGGGCACCGACTTCGCGCCCAGCTGCGGGACGCCTGGGCGCCCTCCGCCTTCGCGCCGGGCACCGAGCTGACGGCCGGTCGGCACCGGATCGACGTGCCGTCAGGCGAGCGACGGCGGGTCAGCACCGCACTGCGGCCGACCCGCCGCGGCGACCACCAGTCCCAGCGGGTGACGATCCGTTCCCTCGGCCCGCTGGGGCTGGCGGGCCGTCAGGGCTCCCACCAGGTGCCGTGGACGGTCCGCGCCCTGCCCCCGTTCGCCAGCCGCAAGCACCTGCCCTCCCGGCTGGCCCGGCTGCGCGAACTGGACGGCCGGACCTCACTGCTGACGCGTGGCCAGGGCACCGAGTTCGACAGCCTGCGCGAGTACCTGCCGGGCGACGACGTCCGCTCGATCGACTGGCGGGCCACCGCCCGCCGCCACACCGTCGCGGTGCGCACCTGGCGGCCCGAGCGGGACCGGCACATCCTGATCGTGCTCGACACCGGCCGCACCTCGGCCGGCCGGGTCGGCGACGCTCCCCGGCTGGACGCCGCACTGGACGCGGCCCTGCTGCTCACTGCCCTCGCCACCCAGGCCGGGGACCGGGTCGACCTGCTGGCCCACGACCTGCGCCAGCGCACCGCCGTGCTCGGCCGCACCGCCGGCGACGTGCTGCCCGCTTTCACCAACGCGATGGCCCTGCTGGAGCCGGAACTGGTGGAGACCGACCTGCGCGCGCTCACCGCGGCCGCCCTGCGGCTGGCCCCGCGGCGCTCACTGATCGTGCTGCTGACCGGTCTCGACACCGGTCCCGCCGAGGACGGCCTGCTGCCGATGCTGCCGCGGCTCACCCAGCTCCACGAGGTCGTGGTCGCCGCCGTGGCCGACCCCCGGCTCGACGAACTCGCCGCTGGTCGCGGCACCGTGCAGGCCGTCTACGGTGCGGCCGCCGCCGCGCAGACCCAGGCCGACCGCCGCGCGGTCGCCGACCGGCTCACCCGCCTCGGGGCCACCGTGCTCGACGCCTCGCCCCACACCCTTCCGCCGGCCCTGGCCGACACCTACCTGGCGCTGAAGGCGGCGGGCCGGCTCTGACATCCGCGTGCCCCGCATCGGGCCAGGTCGGCCACGCGTTCGCCCTGATCGCGTGCGGGCTGACAAGGCGTACGCCTCCCGGAAGAACCGGACGTACCTGCGCCGCAGCGGGATCCGCTGCACCATCCCGGACAAGGCCGACCAGGCGCGCACCCGCCAGAAGCTCGGCTCCCGTGGCGGTCGGCCTCCGCATCTCGATGCGGTGGATTACCGCGAGCGTCATGCGGTCGAGTGCGGGATCAACCGACTTAAAAGGCACAGGGCAGTGGCCACGAGGTACGACAAGCTCTCCGTCCGCTACGAGGCGACTGTGCTGGTCGCAGCCGTGAACGAGTGGCTGTGACCAGCGCCGTCGCAACGACCCTCAGACGATGTCGAATTCGTTGCCCTCGGGGTCCTGCATGGCGGCGGCGTAGAGCCCCATGTCCGGCTCATCCTTGATCCGCAGCACGGTGGCACCAGCTTTGACCAGCCGTTCCACCGTAGCCTTGACCCGCTGCGTGCGGACGTCCAGCGGAACGTCACGGCCCCCACCGACCTTCAAGTCGAAGTGCCACCGGTTCTTGGCGACCTTCGGCTCCGGAACCTGCTGGAACCACACCCTCGGTCCAAGTCCCGCGGGATCGATGATCGACTCCGGAATATCCCCGGCTCCGGCCGGCAACTCTGCCTCGGGCACCCCCATCGCCGCCCAGTAAGCACGCCATGTGGCGTGCCCGCCCGGCGGAGGCTCAGGCACGTAGCCCAGGGCCTCGGCCCAGAAAGTCACCATTCTCTGCGGATCGGAGCAGTCGATCGTCAGCTGCAGCGTCATCTCCATGCTCGGAGCATCCCAGGCAGGTCTGACAGACGATCCACTTTCGCAACAGCCTCTAGTAGCTGATCGTCCTACCGGTCGGCGCGATTCCTATGTGCCCTCGGCGAATACGTCCTTATGCACTGGAAACGCAAAGAAGCCCCCACCGCTGTGTTTGATTAAACACAGCCCCGGTGGGGGCTTCTTCTGAAGAATTGTTCGGCGGCGTCCTACTCTCCCACA